>DAOWEB010000025.1 GCA_030638735.1 Spirochaetaceae bacterium | reverse complement strand
TGAAAATCAGAGAAGTAAAAAGATCAATGACCCTGGTAAATCCTTTTTAGAAATTGAAGGAATCTGGCAAAATATAGACAGGAATAATGTAGGAATATGCTGGGATATGGGACATTGTTATGCTAATTATTTAATTGATAATAGTATCTATCCTTTATTTCCACATAATAAGTTTACAGACGCTGTAATTCATACTCATATACACGACCTGGGGCCTGATGGAAGAACTCACTGGATATTCAAAGAAAATAGAGTACCCCTGGCTAAAAATATAAGTCAGTTAAAAGATGCGGGATATTCAGGTATTTATAATCTGGAATTGAGTTTTGACCGATTTGCTTCAGAATGTAATCAGCAAAAACTTTTAAAAGATACAATAATTAAACTAAGAAAGATGCTCTGATCCACCGGACTGATATATAAAATCTTTTAGTTCTTCAACCTTTTGCTTAAGAATAAGATCGTTTTTACCTTCTACAACCAGACGTAATATTGGTTCTGTATTTGCCATTCTGACTAGAAACCACCAATCAGTAAAATCAACTCTAACACCATCCAGGAATGTTTGCTTTCCATGGGAATATTTTTCTTTAATTTTTTCTATTAATAGTTCTCCATTTTGTATTTTAAAATTGATCTCACCAGAGAATGAATAGTTGTTTATATCCTCTATCAATTCGGAAAACGTTTTCTCTTCTAAACTTAAAATTGCCTGAATCTGTAAAAAAGGAATCCATCCATTGTCAAGATTATAGAAATCACTGTAATAGTAGTGACCTGGAAGTTCTCCTCCATAAATACCATTAAGGGAAGGTAAGCCTTCCTGCATAGCCGTATGACCAGTTGAACAGATATAAGACTTGCCTCCAAGGTTCGAAATAAAATCATTTATAGAATTTGTAGATCGTGCATCATAAAGAACACCATCCCTGTCTCCCCTCTTCTCTGGAAAATGTTTAAAATAATAAAGTCCCAGAAAAGCAATAATTAAATCAGGTGAAACCCAACTTCCTTTCTCGTCAATAAAAATAGTTCGGTCACCGTCACCATCAAAACATATACCAAGATCAGCATTCCCCTTTAATACCTGGTTTTTAATATCACTTAAAGCAGATTCAATAGTTGGATTAGGTCCATGAGCAGAGAAATTCTCGTCTACAGTATCATTAATAATTTTATAATCACCTGGTAGGTTTTTAAGTATTTTTTTGATTAGAACTGAACTCATTCCATTAGAGCAATCAACAATACATTTTAGCTTTCCAATACCTTTATTATATTCCCTTAACTTTTCAAGATATTCAGGAATAATATCAAGAGTATCTTTTATACCTCCGGAAACAAATGGTCCAGGTAGTTCTTTTATATTGTTTTCCAGTTCGAGAAGTCCATTTTCATGTGATATTACAAGTGCATTTTTACCACTAATTTTTAATCCATTATATTCCGGTGGATTATGGGAAGCGGTTATCATTATTCCGCAATCAAATCCATGAATAATATTTGAAAAAGGGACAGCTGGAGTATCTATCATTCCAATATCTGTTACAGAACATCCTGCTCTTAATATCCCTTCAGACAGAGCATCAAATATTTCATTGGAAGATAATCTACCATCCCTGCCAATAACTACTTTTTTTGCATTTAATAAAGCAACAAGGTGATAACCAATACGGTAAGCAGTTTCCCTGTTCCATTCTGAACCGTATTTACCCCGTATACTTCCTGATTTAAAAATTGACATCAGATTTTTGTCTTTTCAGGAAATAAATCAAGAAGTTCAGTCAGGCTATCGACTGTTATATCAGGAACCTGCAGATCAGATAACTCCTTCCCTTCAGGGTAATTACTTGTCTTAAGAATAATATTCAGTCCATAACCAGCTCTTCTTGGACCTTCGACATCCCTGTTAGGCTGATCCCCTATATAGACAGATTTTTTTGGATCAGCACTTAATGAATTAACAGCTTCTGTAAACATTGCAGGATCAGGTTTACGTACACCTGTAATAGAAGACATAACAAGGATTTCAATATATGGATCAATACCAGCCTCTTCCAGTTCTCCGGGAACAAGAACCTTACTTACTGTATTACTAATAATTCCAATTCTATAGCCCTTTTCATAAAGTACCTTAATAACTGGCAATGCTTCATTACGAAGAACCCTCTCCCCTTTTGATCTGGAAAAGAGTAATGTTAATTCCTCAGCATTAGCTTCCACTATGTCCCTGGGATAATCAGGAAGAAGAAATCTAGAACAACGTTCCTCTTCACTTAATTCAATCCATGATTTCATAGCCCATTTTTTATAGGCCTTATCATTTAAAACAAGTTGTGCTCCAAAATCAACAACATCTCCTGTTGCTCCAACAATGTCCATTATTTTTTTATAATTAGGCAGCCCCCAGTCTTTTCCGCCTTTTACTGGTTTACTTAAAGTCCCGCCCTTATCAAAAAATATTACATCAATATTTTCAGGAGAATTAAAGAGGCTTTTATCCCTTAAATATTTAATCACCAGACAACCTCATCTCTTCCAGAATATCCATCCACTGTTCATTATTTTCCAGTTTTTCAGCAACCCAGTCCATCCAATAAAGGTTTGCATGAACACCTTCCATAACACTACCGTCTTTACCCTTTCTTCCATTTACAATAAAAGAACCAGGATCTTCTTTATCTCCAACAGACAGTAAAGTTACACCCTCTATTTTTCTAAGCATATTATCATTACCGCCCTCAAAGAGCTCATTTCCTGCATAAATAAGTTCTTTAGAATCTAAGCCTGTCCAGCGTATAAGATCTCTGGCAGAACGCTCTTTATCATTACCTTTTAGAACAAACTTTATTCCTCTTGCTCCAGGGAAAGGAACACTTATTCCGGAACTTCCTATGTCTGCAAGATCATTATGTTCTTTAAGCCACTTTCTGCTTAGCTCAATTAGTTCAAATCTAAGTTTTAGATTAAACTCTTCATGATATGGATCAGCAGAAACATCACCTAGCATCATCCAGCTTACAGAGCCCCCCCTAAAATAAGTTTCTGATAAACCGGAATCTATACCAGCGTCATTCAGCTTTCCTTTTAAAATATCGAGAATACAATCGGAAAGATCATATCCTTTATCAGTCAGTATTTTTTTTGCAGTAGATACTCTATTTGATATAAGGGTACTGTTAGAATTAGAAATCTTACTTAACTGTGTCAAAGATATTTCAAACTCTTTTTGACCAAGTACAATAAAACTCTGTGCATCTGAAAACAGCTGGGAAAAGTTGCTATCCTCTTTCCAATCCTGACTCTCTTCATCAAAAAAATATTTTAAACTTCCATCTCCTCCATAATAAAAAATATGACTAAAATCATCTTCCGGCAGTCGAAATAAAATCCTTGGTCCAAGCTTTACCATAGCAACACCGCTCATGGGAATCCATAGAATTTCATGTTTTTTTAGAATTTTTGTAAAGTTTGATATTGCATCAAGCCTTGACTGATCCGGCATATCACCGGAAAGTACAAGTGTATCATCAATATCGGTCATCCAGGCACCCTGGTATAAATTGTTAATCATATTTAATTCCTTTGATCTTGATTGTTGAAAATATCCAGTAATTCTTCTAATGATGAAATAAGCATATCCGGTTTATATTCAGGTGGAAGGGATTCAATTTCAAACTCAGGATCTTCTTTTAGAAGTATACTTAGTGCGTAACCAGCTGCTCTAGGTCCTGCAACATCCCGGTTTGGAGCATCCCCTACATAAACACAATTACACGGATTAACTTTTAACTTTTCTGCAATTTCGAGAAACATATCAGGTAATGGTTTTCTATTTTTTTTTACAGATGACATTGAAAGGGCGTTTATATATTTCCAGATTTCTCCTTTTTTTAATTCATAAGGAACAAGAGTTAAACTGACAGTATTTGTTATTACTGCAATTTTATAACCCCTTCTATGCAGTTCTGCAATAGTTGGTTCTGCATCTGGACGAAAGATCCTGTCCCCTTTTGAGTGAGAAAAAAGGAGAGTAAGTTCATCATAGTAATCTGCAAGTTTTTTAGAATCAATATTCGGAAGAAGCCATCGAGTCCATATATCTTCTTCACTCCCTTCAATATTTGAACTAAGACTCCAGGCTTTATATTTTTTATCATTCTCGTTAAGTTTTTTACCAAAAGCTCCAGGATCACCATCTATTCCGGCAATTTCCATTATACTCAGGTAATCTGCCATACCGGAATCTTCCAGGGGTACTCTGTAAAGGAGGGTACCTCCCTGATCAAAGCAAATTACGCTGACATTATTACTCACCTGAAGAAACCGGTATATATTCAATGATTTCTGTAATCTCCTTTACTTGTCGTTCAAGGAGATCTTTTGTATTTGCTTCTGCCACCAGTCTTATCAATGGTTCTGTTCCAGACTTACGAATTATAAACCACCAGTCAGAATAATCAAAACGGTAGCCATCAAGATCATTAATTTTTGCATCTGAATATTTTGTTATAAGATTTTCAATAACTCTATCTTTATCTTCTATCTTAAAATTAAGTTCCCCTGAAAAATAATATTTAAAAATATCTTTTTTAAATTCCTGAAGAGTTTTAGTACCTTCTGATAATACAGAGAGTACTCTGAATATTGATATCCATGCAGAGTCACTGTAGTAGTTTTCCCTGTAATAGTAATGACCTGTCAATTCACCTGCAAATAAAGCATCTTTTTCACGTAAAAGTTTTTTTATTTTTGCATGCCCTATAGGACAAACATCAACATCTGCTCCAAGATCAGAAAGATACTCTCCAATACTATTTGAAGATCTTATATCAACAAGTACTTTTTTGTTTCCGTTTATATCTTCAGGATGAAACTTAAAATAATGCAAACCAATAATAGCTGTAAGAAAATCCGGAGAAATAATTTCACCGGAGCTGTCAATTACAACAACCCTGTCTCCATCACCATCAAAACAAAAACCAATATCAGAATCGGATTCTAAAACCTTATCTTTTAACTGCTGAATGTTTTCCGGTAGAATTGGATTAGGACCATGGTTAGGAAAAGTTCCATCTATTTTGTTATTTAAAACTATAGTATCTCCTGGAAAATTCTCTAAGATCTTATTTACAAATCTACCGGCAGCTCCATTAGAACAATCAAATACTGCTTTTATTTTCTTTTTACTAATTTGGAATTTTTTTAAGTAGTTAATGTAATCATCTTCTATATCAAGAAAAATACTATTGCCAATGCTTTTTTTATATTTTAATTCTTTGTTAACTACCAGTTCTTCAAGCTTTTTTAATCCACTTGTATATTCTACCGGAGATGCTTTCGCAGCTATAATTTTTAATCCATTGTAGCCCACAGGATTATGGGAGGCAGTAATCATAATACCAGCATCATAATTATAATTACCTACAGTAAAATACAGTGCCGGTGTATCTATAATACCTATATCAATAACAGTAAGCCCCCTGTCTGTAAGGCCTTTTATTAAGTATTCAAGTATTTCATTGGATGATTCACGACCATCCCTACCAACAACAATATTATTGCAGCTTATTATTTCCGGTAAAAATGAAGCAATTCTATATACTGTATTTTTATCCCAATCCTCAGGATATAATCCTCTAATATCATTCTCTTTAAAAATGCTCATTAAGGCTCCTTGGTAAGTATTTCACGCTATTAAGCATCTTTGTTAAATTATTAATCTTAACTTTCCAATACATATTGTAATTAGTAATTCAATTTATATAGAAAAATCAATATTAAATTAGCATATAAAAAAGAAACCGGGCAGGAGTTAGCCCCTGCCCGATAAAATATTAGAAACCTAAAGCATCAAGTGAAAAAACCTGTACACGATAGTTCTTTTCATCTGCAACAACAATTCTTCTGTTTAATGGATCATAAGCAATACATTCACTGCTTGCAAGTTCACCTTCATACAATCCTGCTTTACCCCACTGGGTTACAAAAGTTCCGTCACCCTGAAAAACTTTGATATTTCCACCAGCTTCATCCATTGCAAACAATAGTCCCCATGGACCAACTGCAAGACCTTCGATATCTTCTTCCCACATACCAGGGCCATTACCAAGTCCACCCATGTCAAATTTTAATTCGCCACTATCCATATCATAAACATCAATCTTTCCAAGTCCATCTACAGCAACATACAGTTGTCTTAAATCTGCATCAGTTGCAAGCCAACCAAATTCTGAAGTCTGACCGGCATCATCACCTTTTACACCAATATTTTTAATGTAGTTATCATCTTTATCAAAAACAACAACACCATTATCATCATCAGATACATAAAGATTATCATCTGCATCAATTGTAATTGGTCCTATATCACTAAACTGTCCAGGGCCGCTTCCTTCTTCACCAAAGCTTCTTAACCAATTACCGTCAGCATCAAATACATTGATTCTTTTGTTAATTGAATCTGTTGCATAGACATAGTCCATACTGTTACAGGCAATACCCTTAACATAGTTAATCTGACCATCTTCATCACCACGTTCAGCCAGTATTTTTACAAATTCTCCATCCGAAGTGTATTTTGTCAGTAAGAATTTTTTTCCACCAACATAAATGTTACCCTGTGAATCTGCACCAATTGGTTTTGGAGCATCAAACAAATAAGCTTCACTATCGTGTTCACCTTCTGTTTTGTCACCAAATAATAAATACGGCATTACAACACCCTGATCTTTTTCAAATGAATCAAAAGCCGGCGGCCCTGAAACACATCCAATCAATGCCAGAAATGTTACTGTAATAAGCGCGATCATAAAAAATCTTTTCATGATTTCCTCCTAAATATTTGTGCTCCATCCAGGATGGAGAGTTGCCTAATTTAATCTTTTCTCCGATTCTTTATCAAAGATATGAAATTTACTTTTTTTGATAGATAACTTTATCTCATTCCCTTCTGTTATTTTTACCTCACCGTCAAATAGCAGTGCAATATCTTTTTCATCATTTCTATCTGCCATTGCTATCTGAAAACTACCTGCAGGTAACCTGGTTTTTACCTTATACGAAATACCTTTTTTATCAATAATAAAATCTTCAGGCCTTACAGCAAATACAACTTCAGTCCTGTCACCTATAATCTCTTTATCAACTTCAACAGAAAAACCACCAGCTTTAATTAATACTTTAGAACCATCTTTTTCCACCAAACCCTTAAAGAAATTCATTTGAGGGTTGCTTATAAAACCTGCTACAAACATATCTGCAGGCTTTCCATAAATCTCTTCAGGAGACGCTACCTGTCTTATTACTCCCTCATTCATTACACATATTCTTGTAGAGAGGGTCATGGCCTCTTCCTGATCGTGTGTTACATAGATAGTTGTTGCACCGGTTCTATGATGAAGCTGTATGAGTTCAGCTCTCATTTCTATTCTTAATCTTGCATCCAGGTTTGATAATGGTTCATCCATTAGGAATATCTGAGGTCTGTTTATTAACATTCTGGCAATTGCAACACGCTGCTGCTGACCACCGGATAATTCTGAAGGATAACGCTTACCATACTCTTCCATATGAACATCGATGAGTATATTTTTTACTCGTGTATCAATCTCATCCTGGGGAAGCTTCTTTACCTTTAAACCAAATGCTATATTTGCTTCAACAGTCATATGCGGCCAAAGAGCATAGGATTGAAAAATCAATCCAACATTCCTCTTTGAGGGAGCAACAATAAGCTCATCTTTTTTTGAAAAGACCAATTCTCCATTTATGTAAATTTTCCCATCAGTTGCTTCTTCCAAACCTGAAATAGCTCTTAGTGTTGTTGTCTTTCCACAACCTGATGGGCCCAGGAGAGTAAGAAAATCACCTTCATAAATGTCCAGATCTATATCATTAACCGCAATTACATCACCAAATGCCTTTCGCAGTTTCTCTATTTTTATTTTTATCTTTTTCTCTTCCTTAGACATGATCAACCTCCAATTCCTTTAGCAAGTCCTGTTCCCTGATACTTTCGAATTAGTAAAGTACCCGTTAGACTTATTATTACAACAAACATTGTTATTGCATCACCATACTGATGATACCCACCCTCGGCATAACGAAAAATCATAGTTGTTAATACCTTTGTTTTGGGTGTTACTATAAGTACAATTAATGATAATTCTCTCATTGTTGTAATAAAGGAGAGAAGTAAACCGGCAATAAAACCACTCTTTGTTAGTGGATATATTATCTTTGTAAAGCGTTTAAAAAAACCTGCCCCAACAAGTTCCCCGGCTTCTTCAAGCTCCTTATGAACCTGCATCATGGCAGCAGTACCTGTTCTTGATGAAAAAGGCATTCTTTTTGCCAATGATACCAGAACCAGTAATGTAAAGGTTCCATACAATGCAGGAAACGGTCCAAAGGGTTTTGCAAACATACTTAGATATACTGCACCAAATGCTATCCCGGGGAATACATAGGGAGCAAAAGACAGTGCATCCAATGTACTTGATAATTTTGTACCTCTGCCCCGAACAATGGCATATCCAAGGAATATTCCCAGGAATGCAGCCAATATGGACACTGTAATTGCTAAACGTATACTGTTCCATGCTGCACGCCATATTTCCACGTTTCGTAATATCCCGGCCTGTCCTTCGCCCAGTAATTGACCGGCTTTCCCTAATGCTCCACCTGGACCTATCCAGTAATGCAGAGTAAAATTAGATAGGGAATAATCACCGTCCCGCTCCATAAAAGTCTGCCATGTAAGAATATAGAGAGGGCCAATTACAAAAAGAAGTATAAAAATTATTACAAGAGCAAATATAATCCACTTGAACTTTCCAAGATTTACTGGATTTGCTCTGAACCCCTTACCGGAGATTGTAACAAAACTCTTTCTGGCACCAATGACCTTTACATTCATATAGATTGTCAGAGAAGATATTAATATCATCACAATAGCAAGAAGATATGCATCCCCTGCAAGATTGTTTTTTACATTACTGTACACTTGAGTTGAAAGGGTAAAAAATCTTACAGGAAGTCCAAGAAAAGCCGGAGTTCCAAATGTTCCTATTCCTTTGGAAAAGGTAAGAATAAATGCTGACAAAAGAGCCGGTAAAACAAGGGGAAGAGTTATCTTTCTCATAACATGCACCTTGGATGCTCCCATAAGTTCTGCAGTCTCTTCCAGTCTGGAATCGATTGAAGCAAGTGCTCCGGATACCGTTATAAAGGAAAAGGCATAGTAATGAAGACTTAAGCATATAATTATCGGCAGAATACCATATGATATCCAGTCTGGAGGAGCTACATTAAAGGCATACTGAAACCAGCCTGGACTACCTCCAATTTTTGTATTTTTAAACACACTGATCCAAGCAAGAGCTATGGGCCAGGAAGGAATTATATAGGGGATAGAAGCAAAATTGGCTATCCCCTTCTTCCATGGAAGATTGGTTCTGACTACAAGCCAGGCAAGTATACTTCCAATTATCATAGACAATGCCGTTAACCCAAAAGTAATCATTAAACTATTCATTAAAGGAATAAGAAACATTTTATTTGTTAACTTACTCCAGAACACTCTTTCAAGGTGTACTGTTGTAAACTCACCCGGCACAACCTCTATTCCTCTGTCAACAACCTGAGGTAATCTCCGGTCTGACAATGAAAAGGTTAAACTTGTGTAAACTAGGTTGATTGCAGGCATTATGACAAAAAAGATCAGCAGCATAATTAAAAGAAATGCCATAATTCTTTGAGGCATAGTAAGGTTTCTTACCAGTTTCCTTAAAAAGGGACTGCCCTTTACTTCTCTGTGTTCCAGAGCAATATTACTCATTATATTATCTCCCTAACCCTTCTTATTCGCCATATATGCTTAATTCGTCACCGGCAATTTCTTTCCAGTCATAAATTGTATAAGTTGAATTAGCTCCGTCATGACCTATAAGAATTCCATTTGGAAATCCAGGAAGTGCTGTAGTATAAAGAGAATCTACACCATCCTGATCCCACATAGGTTTTCCATCCATATCAAGAATGGCAACAGTTTTTACAAATTTATTATCACCCTGTCGTTCATATATTCGAAGGATTGAAGCAATCTGATTTGATGCATCACCCTGATCTACAACAATAAAGTAACCTGTTCCATCAGGATAATTAAAAAGGGATATACCTTCTCTATCTCTGCTGTAGCCGTCTTCTGCAAGAGCAAATGAGTTGATTGCAGCTGAAGGCATGGAAGGATCTGCATAGTATTTATGTACTGCTTTATCCTCTTCACCTACATAAAAGAAACCAAGATCATCATCAGAAACCATACCCTCACATGTATCTCCAGCGTATTCCAGATCTCTGACATGTGTAGCTACAATACCCTTCCCAGTACCATCATCCTCTATTAAGTACTGACTAATGGGTCCGGTACTTGCACTTTCAAATGCATAGATAAGTCCTGTGTCAGGATTTTTATAAAGTCCAAAACCGTAAGTTCCTCTTTGAATATCATTACCCTCTGTCTGGCCATCTGCCAATGTAATAAGAACATCATCTCCGGAAGTATAATCAGGATTTATTGCAAAAACTGCAAGTTTACTAGCATCAAGGTATTTAACTTTTCGTAGATTCATAGCAACAATATCAACTTTCTTTCCACCCAGTTCCAGACCATATCGAACATCAACATTACCAGGTTTTCCCCAGGCATCGATATGAGTAATCTCATTACCTTCAAAATCCCAAACCCAAAGTCCATCAACCTTATCAACACCAAAAATCAAACTTCTTGAAGGATCTGTAGGATGTACCCATACAGCAGGATCATCTGCATCACCTGAGAGAATTCCTGTTCTACCTGTTTGAAATACGGGTTTAACAAGGAAATCTGTTCTTGTTTCAGTATATTCAAGAACTACAGCTTTTTTGGTAGATTTAATAACCTTAGGTCCTAACTGCTGAACAGCAGGCTTTGAAGCACATGAGAAGAACATTCCAATAATCATTGCAGAAATTAATAAAGCGGCAAATTTAACCAGTTTCATCTAACTCTCCCTTATGGTCTTATTTTTCATACTTACATATTTATGAAAGATATATTTCATTTTCACTTATGAATACAGTTTTGTCAAGGAAAAAAACAAGCTTTCTTTCATAAACTTTCAGAAATGAAAGTATTATTTCTAAATAAAAAACCTGTACCATATTGGTACAGGTTCGTTTTTCAATATTAAATACTTGTTATGAAAGTATTTAAATTACATATGTTCAATCCAAAAATCTCTAAAACGAACTACATTAGCATATAACCAGTCACTGTCTTCAACCCAAAGAGACATTTCTTCAAGCTCTTTCTGATCACCAGGTTGCGGCACATCTTTTCTTGGACTCCATGTACCAAGATCCCAGAAAGGTTTATATCCATCCATGCCTTTTTCATCCCCATAAAGCCATTTTATTAAAAGCTTTGCTGCATTCGGGTGCTGTGAATAAACAGGAATAGAGATAGTCTGTTTACTTAAATAACTTGCAACAGGTTCCACATCCCAGAGAATTTCAAAATATAGTTCTTCATCTTCCTTAAGTCTAAGTTTTGATGGTCCAATAATACCGAGAGGAGGATTATCCTGGTTTGGCGCACCAACAGCACCTGCAACAGGTGTGCCGCTACTCATAAGTATAAGTCCATTATTCATAAGTCTTTTTAGAAATTCATAACCTGCATTTTTTGTGCCATCCAGAGTTATAGGTTCACCAAACTCTTTTTCATACAATGCTTCCATGATGTCTGCATATTGTATAAAAGAAGCAAAGAAGTTTATCTCTGATCCACCCAGCATTGGATCTTTTGTTATAATTTTTCCATGCCATTCAGGTCTGGTTAAATCCCACCATGTATCAATAGGAGGTCCATCAGGATATGTCTGGGAATTATATGCAATTGCCTTCCCACCAAATCTCTGTATTCCAAGAGGTTCATCTTTTGCCCAGTCATTTAGTAAAGGAACTATTTCAACAGGAACGTATCTGTAAACTCTTCCTGTATCAACAAAATCATAATACATTGTTGGAGAATCAGAAACCAGAACAACATCTGCATTTTTTATACCAGCATCAATTTCCCTTCCAAGTTTCTCGTATAAACTTCCCTGGCTCATATCATTTGCAATAACTTTAATTCCGTATTTATTATAAAAAGTTCTTGCAAAATCAAATACTCTGGAAGTATTTGCATAAATAGTAACCTCTCCCTCTTCTTTGGCTGCAGCAATAATAGCATCCCAGTCATCTTCTGCAGGTGTAAAACTGCCAAGTCCTGCCCATTCTTCCCATTGTTCCACTGTCATATCAGCTTCAGAGTCTCCTCCTGCAAATATGAAAGATGGAACAAGTAACAAAGAAATACATAGTACAATTAAAATCTTTTTCATTATTTATCACCTCTTGATTAAGTTTAGCATGACAAAATACCATTGTAAAGAAATATATCTTTCATTCATGTCTTTTTTGCAAACTATTTTTCTTATTATTGGTTCTGTAGCCAAAAATCCCTTACCTTTATAGCATTTTCATATAGCCAATCTGCATCCTCAACATAAAAATCCATTTCTGAAATAGGTTTCTGACCCTCTGGTTCCTCTATATCAGTCCTTAAAGACCAGTTTCCAATTACATGATAGGGCTTGTAACCTGCCTTTGATTCAGAAGGATTATCATCTCCCATCATCCATTTAATCATTAATTTAGATGCATTAGGGTGTTTGGAAAAAGGACCAATTGCCATAATTGTTGTTGTTCTGAAACCAGTTACCGGTGCAAGGTCCATTATAAATGCTCCACTTAATCTTTCTTCCTGTATTGTCCTTAATTTAGAAAATCCAAGAATACCTAAAGGAGGATCAGTCTGCCCCGGAGAGGCAACTGCCTTCATAACAGTACCTGAATCGGCCATTAAAATTAAATCATTATCCATAAGTCTTTTTAGGAATTCATATCCTGCATTTTCTACTTCGTAACTTTTAATCAGTTCTTCTCCAAACTCATCCTGATATGCTTCCTCCATATCAACATGATGCTGAATAAAGGTTGCAAATGTATTAAACTCCGCTCCTGAGTTTAATGGATCTTTCATAATTATTTTCCCCTTCCATTCAGGTCGGGTAAGATCCCACCAACTGTCAATAGGAGGTTCTGAATAAAAATCATTATTGTACGCAATACCCCTGGCACCATAATGATGAATATTTAGAGGTGCTGTCTTTGCCTCATCAATAAGCACATCCATAAGGTTAGTTGGAATAAAATTATACATTCTACCTTCTGCATAATAATCGTTATAAACAGTTGGTATATCATCAACCAAAATAATATCAGCATTAAAAATTCCAGCATTCTGTTCACGAACTAATTTTTCAAGTAATGCAGGAGTTGTAATATCATGAGCTTCTACTTTTATTCCATATTTTTTGTAAAAAGTTCTACCAAACTCAAAAACTCTGGAAGAAAGGGAATAAACAACAAGAGATCCCTCTTCTTCCTTTGCTGCAGCTTCTATTGCATCCCAATCATCAACGGCTGGACGGTATTCTCCAAGCTGAGCCCATTCTTCCCACTCATCTATAGTTCTCACTACCTCAGAATTCCCGCCTGCAAAAAGAGTAGTTACTACAACCAGAATAATAATTACAAATACTAATTTTTTCATATCTTCTCCCCTTTTACTGTTAAACTATTATAAATTCTTAATTATATTTATAATTTCTTTTATCTTCTCATTCATTAACTCTTTGGTTCCCGCTTCTACAACAAGTCGTAATAGAGGTTCGGCACCAGAAGGTCTTAAAATAAACCACCATGATTTAAAATCTATTCTTATACCATCAAGTTTATTTATCTTTCCTTCAGGAAAGTAATCAGCTATTTTATCTAAAACTAATTTTTGATCAGTGACCTCAAAATTTATCTCACCGGAAAAGTAGTAAGGATTTATTTTTTTTGATATTTCTGAAAAAGGCAATTTTATTTTTTTTAATATTCCAAGAACAACTGCAGCAGCAATAAAACCTGAATCACAAAAATAGTTTTCTTTAAAATAGTAATGGCCGGATAATTCTCCGGCATATGTTCCATTATTCTCACGAAGAATCTTTTTTATATTCGCATGTCCTGTTGTGCAGGAAGAGGCGTCTCCACCGAGTCCTTTAATATATTCGGATACACTTCTGGAAGATCTTATATCATAATACATCTGTCCTATATCATTATGGTTATTTCCTCCTACTTTTTTGTCATAATAATAATGACCTATAAGTGCTGTAATAATATCCGGAGAAATAAATTTCCCCGTTTCATCAAAAAATACAGCCCTGTCAGCATCACCATCAAATACAATCCCCACATCAGCCTTCGTTTTTAGAATTTCTTCTTTTATACTTACCCAGCTTTCTTTTTCCAGGGGATTAGGACCATGATTAGGAAAGGTTCCATCCGGCTTATCAAAAAGAGAAATATATTGGAGAGAAGTTCCTTCGAATATTCTATTAATATATGCAGAAGCAGCACCATTCCCACTATCAATGACTGTTTTAAGACCTGATAAATCTGTCATAAATTTCTGTATATGTTTAATATACTCTATAGAAATATCAAGTTTTGTTATTTTCCCTTTGCTACGTACAGGTTCTGTTTTTGTTTTTATAAGCTTTTCCAGCTCCTTAAGACCTGACTCCGGACCTACAGGAACTGCTTCTGTACGTGAAATTTTAAGCCCATTGTATTCCGGAGGATTGTGTGAAGCGGTGATCATTACACTTCCGTCAAACTTATAAAATGCAGTTGCAAAATAAACAGCCGGAGTATCGCATAATCCAATATCTACAACATCTGCTCCACTATCGACAATACCCTCTGATAAAATATCAAAAACAACATTGGATGAAATTCGTATATCTCTTCCTACAAGGATTTTGTCAGTATCAAGTATATGAGAAAGATGAAAACCAATAGAATAGAGTGATTCTTTATCAAGTTCTCCGGGATATTTGCCTCTTATATCGTTTGCTTTAAAAATTCCCACGGTTAGTTTCCTTCTAATTTTTTAATAACTTCTCTTACAACCATAAGCGAATTACGCAGGTTCTTTTCACTCTTCATTTCAAGGGAAAGGGGAAAAGTCCATTTTTCTTTCATATATTCTTTTATTAGTTTTTCCAGTTCAAGCACACCTGTACCCAGGGGAGAATGGGAATCAGCAAGACCGGAATTACTATGCAGGTGAGATAGTTTTACATTTTTCGTTCCAAGTTCAGATACAAGAAAAGAGGGATCAGTTTTGAAATAAAGAGCATGCCCAAAATCTATGGTATATTTTAATTCTGACCCGACATTATCTCTAATATACTTTAAGTCACCAGAAAATAATCCATGTTTCAAAGTTGATCTTTTAAAAGCATTTCCATTTTCAAGACATAAAGTTATACCAAGCTTATCTGCAAAAGAAACAAGCTCTATTATACTATCAATATTATTTTTTTTTGATTCATTCCAGTTTTTTTCTGAATAACTTGTCGACATCAAATGCCCTGCATGAAGTGTAGCATCAGAAATTTCCATTTCGCCAGCTGCTCTAATTGATTCTTTAACTTTTTGCAAAGAACTAATCCGTTCATCCTTATCAATAGAAGCAATATTAAGTCCATCAAATGCAGTATGCATTGAAAGTCCTATTTCTAATAGATTTGCTCTCTTTCTGATTTCATAATATTTTTTCGAATTCTCGTATTTACAAAGAGGATATTCATACTTAAACTCTACCCATTCTAATTCTATTTCTGCAGCAAGTTCCAGAAAATCAAGATATCCTTTGTGATACTCCTGGTAACAAACTGCTCCCAGGAGAACACCATCTGCCATGAGGATTACTCCTCCATCTCTGTAGATGAAAAACTGTTAAAATAGTGTTTCCGTCTCATTTCTGTTAATTCCTGAAGTGCTTTTACAGCTTTATCACCCATTTTGCTGGCAACACCATTGATCAGAGCATTGTTTATGGCCATAGGAACAACCTGTGAATGAAAGGTTCCTGCCGATCCTCGTGGAGCAAGAAGAATTATATCTGCATCCCTAATCATAGGAGGAATAAGACTGTCAGTAATTAATAACACTGGAATTTTTTTCTCGGTACAAACTTCCATAAGTCTTCGAAAATCCACAGTAGGTTTATAAAAATGAAAAGCTACAATCATATCAGTACTTTCTATCTGAAGTAATTTTTCAAATAAATTTTTCCCTGAGACTGATTGTTGAATTGCATTTAATTTAAACCTGGAAAGACGAAAAGTCAGATGATTAGCCAAACATTCATTCCCACCATTTCCAAAAATATAAATTCTGTTTGCATCTACTATCTGATCAACAGCTTTTATAAAACTATCATTATCCAGAGCCTGCATTGAGTCCTGAAGAAGTTGGATTTCTCTTGATACATGACCTTTATACTGCATAGGGTCTTCAGGTAATTCTTCTATGGACCTTTTCATCCTTTCACCAGGAGTAAGGTATTCTCTATAATACTTAACAAGATCTTCTTTAAGTTCAGGAAATCCTTTATGCCCAAGGTTCTGAGCAAATCTTACTACAGTTGCTTCACTTACCTGCAGTGTGGATGCAAGTTTTGTTATAGAAAAAAAGACAACCTCGTCATATCGGCTTATTATGTAATCTGCAATCTTTCTCTGCTGCTTAGGTAGTGAATCATATTTTTGAAGAATTCTATTATAACTATCTGATTTTGTTATCATATTACACCTTTCTTTATGATTGATAGGATATATTATGATGCAAGCATTCTTTCTTTGTCAATGATTATTTGTAAATATTCTTTCTTTTTTGTATATTTTTGCAATGTTTTTTTCATAATTATATTAAAATATTTTGTAAAGATACCCAAATTGAGCATCTTTACTTTAAACCTAAATATTTTCCTTACTAAACAAGCCTCTTTTTCCTCTCAAGACCCATTCTTTTATCAGACTTTTATAAAATCGCTGCACATTTTAGCAAAACCTTCAACCTTCTCATTAGCGATATCAAAGTGAAATTCCAGGTTATGAGTGCCTTCGATATCAACTACCAAACGCTTCATCTCTTCTTTATCCTTTAGGACTTCCACTTTGTTAACTTTTTCCAATGGAATAATTAAGGATACGGTTCCATAGGACGACTTCATAGTCAAACTTTTACTTTTATCTTCTCTTATATGAATAATTTCACTGGAAGTAAGTACAGTTACATGGGAAGACAGATACTTAAGTATAGTTTTCTCCCCTCTTTTCTGTATAATCTTTGTCCTTATTTCGGGCTGAAAAACTACACTATGAACTGTCTCTTTATCCTGAATTATCTCCAGTGCACTGTTCAGGTATTTCAAATTACCTTTCCTTAAAAACTCCAGTAAGTCTTTCTCGTCATCATTATGCTTTATATTTTTCTTGTTAATACTAAGTTTTTTTCTAATTGCGGCAATTATTGTAGAAAAAATCTTATCTCCCATTGTGTTAAAGTATAGAGAGACCGGAGTTTCCCCGAAAATTTTTACACTTCCCAGCATAAGTATACTTGCTTTTTCAATATAACTTATTTTATCAAAAGAACATTTTATTTCAATAACTCCATCTTTTGTATTTTCAAGAACAGTTAATGAGTCATCATAGAGAGAAAGAAGTTTTTCATTTCTTTTTTTTAACATAGTACTATTAGCTGGAATATAAATTGTATATGGGAAGTTCTTACCAAGCTGATAAAAATGATCTTTAAACACTTCCGGTATATCATTAGAACTATTCAGTTTTTCGGTCCAGGCTTTCATTGTCATAATAGATGACATGCCTCTTAATCCTCTAGGGTTAGATAACATAATATCCTCCTATCCTCAATCTTTTTTAGCATTTTTTCGCATATCTATAACAACCGCAACAATAATTATTACACCTTCTGTAATCTGCTGCCAATAAGCGTCTACTCCCATCAAGGTAAGACCGTTTCTCATAACTGCAAGGACAAGAGCGCCTACAAAAGCACCCCATATAGTTCCAATACCACCGGCATGACTAGTACCTCCAATAGTGGTAGCAGCAATGGCTGTCAATTCATAACCGGTTGCAGCACCTGGATGAACACTTCCGACACGACCAGCAAAGACAACAGCTGCCAGGCCGGCTAATAATCCACTGTAGGCATATATCAAGATCAGATTTTTTGAAACATTAACACCGGAAACTTCAGCTGCAGTAATATTACCACCAATGGCATAGACATTTTTACCAAACTTTGTCATTTGAAGCAGGATTGAACTGATACCAATAGCAATAAAGAATATTATTACAGGGACAGGTATAATACCAAAGATTTTTCCTCCCAAAGCTGTAAGTGATGGAACTAAAGTACTCACTGGTCTTCCATCTGAATATATTAGAGCCATACCTCTGGCAATTGTCATCATACCAAGAGTAGCAATAAATGCAGGTATTCTTGTTTTTGCAATTAAAGCCCCACTAATTCCTCCACATAGAGCACCAATTGCCAGTGCTGCCAGAATAGGAACAAATACAGGTAGTTCTCCCAAATTAGGGTAAAACTTACTTGTTGCAGAAGCAGCTTGTCCAAGACTGGCAAGAACAACTCCGGAAAGTGCTAATATAGAACCAACCGAAAGATCAATACCTTTGGATATAATTACAAAAGTCAGACCAAGGGCCATAATCCCGAAAATTGAACTTTGAGTAAGCACATTAAAAATATTTGAACGGCTTAAAAATGCCGGTTCTACAATACTTATACCGATAATCATAAGTATTAAAACAAAAACAATTCCATATTTTTGAAGTATTTGTTTAAAATCCATTTTATTTTTTATTGTAGCAACAGTGTCAGTCATATTTTCCTCCTATATCTAAGCAACGGTATTTGTTGCATAAGCCATCAGTTTTTCCTGTGTAAGATCTTTTGTATTCTCAATGATGCCTGTAACCCTTCCTTCATGCATTATAAGAATCCTGTCACTCATACCCATAATTTCCGGCAATTCCGAGGAAATCATAACTATGCATTTACCTTCGCCAGCCAGTTTTGTTATTATTTTATAAATTTCAGACTTAGTACCAACATCAATACCTCTGGTGGGTTCGTCAAGAAAAAGAATATCCGGGTTAGTCATAAGCCATCTTGCTACAAGTACTTTCTGCTGATTACCACCACTCAAATTTTCAATTTTCTGAAGAAGGCTTGGTGTTTTTACCTGAATTTTATCAACATAATCATCACATTCCAGCTTTAACATCTTTTCTTTAATCAATCCTATTCTGTTCATATAACTGGAAATATTTGCAATGACCATATTTAACCGAACAGGAAGCATTGGGAAAATACCGGACAAACGTCTGTCTTCTGTTAATAATGCCATATGCTGAGCGATAGCATCCATGGGATTATTAATTACAACTTTTTCACCATCAATAAAAATTTCACCGGACACCATACTTCTAATTCCAAAAATTGTTTCAATAACCTCTGTTCTTCCGGATCCTACCAGACCTGCAATACCCAAAATTTCGCCCTTTCTAACACTGAAAGAGACATCTTTAAATAGACGGCTATGGGTCATATTTCTGATCTCCAGTTTTACATCTCCAAATGAACACTTAACCTTTGGATACATTTCATCTATGTCCCTTCCAACCATCATATTGATTAACTTACTTACAGGAAGTTTTTTAGTAATTTCAGTGCCTATAAACTGACCATCCCGGTAAACTGTTACTTTATCAGTAATTTCGTAAACCTCATCAATTTTATGAGAAATATATATAATACTTTTCCCCTGACTCTTCAGTTTTCTCATTATTTTAAAGAGTTGTTTAACTTCTTTATCAGTTAATGCTGATGTGGGTTCATCCATAATTATTAATTTTGAGTCATATGAAACGGCTTTTGCAATCTCAATCATCTGCATCTTTGCAACTGTCAGTGAAACCATTAAAATTTTTGGATCAATATCAAGATCAATTTCTTTTAAAACCTTTTTACTCATTTCGTACATTTTTTTGTGGTCAACCAGACCAAATCTATTTAGAGGTTCCCTTCCCAGCCAGATATTCTCCATAATAGGACGTTGAAAGACAGGACTTAATTCCTGATGAATCATAGCAATGCCCATTTTTAAAGCTTGTGCTGTATTATAGTTTTCTACTTTTTCCCCGCCATATATAATCTCACCTGAAGTAGGTCCATGAATTCCTGCAATACAGTTCACCAATGTAGATTTTCCTGCACCATTTTCACCCATTAAAGCATGTATTTCACCGGGTTCTACATCCAGCTCAACCCCTCTCAAGGCTTTAACTCCAGGGAAAGTTTTTACAATATTTTTCATTTGTAAAATATATTTTTCCTCAGTCACTCTATTCCCCCTTGATTCTTAAAAAAGGGGAAGATATTTCTTCCCCTTTTTTAGGTTTTTGTGCCTTAAATTTTATTGAAAATCTGCAAGGTTTTCTTTAGTAATTAAAACAAAAGGAATCATTGTTACAGAATCGGCAGAATTGCCACTCAGTACCTGATAAATTACATCAGAAGCACCTGCACCCTGACCTACAGCATCCTGAAGTACAGTTGCAGCAAGGGAACCATCACCGACAGCTACTTTTGCATCAGGGATAGCATCAACGCCCATTACAAAAACATCTTCTCTACCAGCAGCCTTTAATGCCTCTACAGCACCAAGAGCCATTTCATCATTATTTGCAAGTATTCCATTGAGTTTAGTTCCATAAGCTGTTAACCAGTTTTCGGTAAGAGTCATTCCCTGATCTCTCTGCCAGTTTCCAGTCTCTTTAGCCAGAATGTTAATTCCAGGATATTTATCTGCAATTACAGATTCATTACCTTCAGTTCTTTTCAAAGCGCCTTCATTGTCGAGTTTACCCATAAGGATACCTACTCCACCTTTTCCGCTCAAAAGTTCGCCCATAGCGTTCATTTGCTGCTGTCCTGCAATAATTTCTTTTGAACCTACATAGTAAACATTTTCAGGTAAAGATTTTTCTCCATAAGGATTCCTGTTTACAAAACAAAGAGGTATTCCTGCTTCTTCTGCCGCCCTTACAATAGGATCCATTGCACTTGTATCTACAGGTACAACAATTAAGGCATCCACACCCTGGGCAATAAAAGTATTAACTAAATCCTGCTGACGAATTACATCTTCCTGTGCATCCTGGAGGACCATAGTAAATCCATCTTTATCTGTAAAAAAACCTTCAGATGCATCCATTACATAGGTTTGAAAGGTGTCATTAAAACTGTTGCATACATACCCCACTTTAAAACCATCAGATTCCTTTTCGCCTCCGGCAAATGCAGCACTGACCAGGAGTACTGTCAGCAATAAGACTAATAAAACTTTTCTCATCTTTTTCCCATCCTTTATATAATTTATTTTCAATACTTATAAAGCAGTTTTCATGCCAATAAATACAAACAAAGAAGGTAGAGGCCCTAATAAAAATATTTACTATTTAAATTGTTATAAGGAAAGTATTTATATATATTGTTTTAATTTATTTTTAAAATAAGAATATTTTATTTGAACTACATATCTGTTATTAGATTGTTTTACGGTTGAAAACAACCGGTTATGGCTTATATCAACCTCATAAATAAATATTATCCTACAATAGCTTTTTTTATTTTTGTGTTCAAAATTACAGAAACTACAAGAATAATTCCTATGAATGCCTTATACCAGTAAGATGGAGCACCTGCCAAAATCAAACCGCTCCTTAATATACCAATTAAAAATGCTCCTATAAAAGCCCCGATAATAGATCCATAACCACCGGTTAGAACTGCTCCGCCAATTACTGCTGATGCAATAGCTTCAAGTTCAAGCTGCAACCCTGCTGTAGGATCTATACTGTTAAATCTACCAAACATTGTAAAGCCGGCAAGACCAGCCATAACAGAACAGGCCATAAAATTAACTATTTTTACTTTATTAACATTTATTCCAATAGCTTCTGCTGCTTCCTGATTACCACCTACAGCAAAAACATGATTCCCATATTTTGTATGATTTAAAATAAATGAAAAAAATACAGTACCAATAATAAACCATATGCCTGAAGCTCTCATTCCAAAAAATATTTTTCCTCCCAGAGCATTCAAAAAAGAATTATTCGCACCTAAATAACTAATTTGAAATCCTCCGGAAACTGCTAAAAGAAGCCCCCGGAAAAACATCATGGAACCAAGGGTAACTATAAATGATGGAATTTTTGTCTTTATTAGAACAAAACCATTTAGGCCGCCTATTGCCGCTGCAACTAATAAACCTGCCAAAAAACCAAAAAAAGGAGGCATACCATTATTCATTAGAATAGCTCCAGTCATTGGAGCAACAGCAAAAACAGAACCAACAGAGAGGTCAAATTCTCCGGATATCATTAAAAAGGTCACTCCAATAGCAATTATACCCAATTCAGCTGTCATAGTAAAAATTCCAACAAAATTAGCAAGTGTTAAAAAATGTTCTGATAGAAAAGTAAATACAAGAATGATAATTATTAATCCTGATAAAGATCCAATTTCCCTGATTCTAAGAGTTCTATTAATAATTCCAATTAGATTTTTTTGTATCAAAGTTCAGCCTCCATAAAAATAAGTATTATCTAAATCTTTTATTAACCATATCTGCAACTGAATCTATATTACTTTTATCAACAATTGAAGGTCCTGTTGTAATATCACCAGTAGGTATCATTCCATATTTATTATATAAAACCAAAAATCCTATTGGTAAATATCCCTGAAGATACTGCTGCTGATCAACTGTAAAAACCATATCACCATCCCGTATAGCTTTTATCATGCTGATTGATAAATCCACACCACCTAATTTAACTTTTTCTGTAAGATTTTTATCCTCTATCAGATTTATTACAGGATCTGCACCAAGAGGCCCAAAAGTAAAGATTGCATCTGTTTCAGGATGTTTAATAAGGTATGCATCCATCACCTGATAATTTTCTGATGCATTAGGAGATCCGGCAAGTTTTTCAATTGAGATCCCATGTTCCACAAAGACTTGTATTATACCCCTTGCACGTGCTTCAAGCCCTGCATGCCCAACCTCATGAACAAGAATAACAGCTCTTTCCGGTTTTCTGAGTTCAAACTCGTCAAGCATTCTATTTGCGGCTTTAATACCAACCATATAATCATCAACACCAACATAAGCAAGATATGGAATTTTTTTTGAGCTTTCCCTTGAATCAGGTACATTTATTGCAATTACAGGAATCCCTGCATCTATGGCAGCCCTTAAGGGTTTATCTAAAGCTTGTACATCAGTAATTGTAACTACCAGACCATCCGGTTTTCCTGCGATAGCTGTTTCCACCATATCAACAAGTTTTTGAATGGAAAAAGTCTCAGGTCCCAAATAGATAACATCACAGTCAAACAAAGTACCGGCATCTTTTGCACCTTTTTTTACAACACCCCAAAAGGGATCAGATATTCCACCATGAGTAACAACATAAAACTTATAGTGTTGTTCAGGTTCTATTTCAGCTTCCTGCCTGCCTGAAGAAAACAGAAATGTTGAATTAAAAATTAATAAAGAAATAATAAAAAAGATCACTATTTTTGTTTTCATATAAACCATCCTAAATTAAAAACATATTAATATTCAACAGATTTTATATTTAAATTCTTATCCAGTTTATATTTTGTAATTTTATATCTCATGGCACTTCTGCTGAGTCCAAGCATTTTTGCTGCAGAACTTATATTCCATCCAGTTATAATTAATGTTGACAGTAACATTTTTCTTTCTGAACTTTCAATTTGATTATTTGATGAATTTTCATTAAATAAATTATTATATCTTAATTCAACGGGTATATCATCTATCGATATATTTTTAGAACTTGAAAGAAGTACTGCACGTTCAATAATATTCCGTAACTCACGAACATTTCCCGGCCATTTATATTCCAAAAATGATTTTATAATAGAATCCGGCAGATGTTTTTTTTGTTCACCAAGTTCTTTTGATAAATTATTTAGAAAATAATCTGCAAGAGGCAGTATATCGTCTTTTCTTTCTCTGAGGGGTGGAACTTCAATAATAATTGTATTTATCCTATAAAAAAGATCTTCTCTGAATAGTCCCTTATCCACCATCTCTTTAAGATTTTTATTTGTTGCACAAATAACTCTTGTATTAACACTATATTCAGTATTTCCACCAAGAGGCATTATTTTTTTATTCTCAAGAAACCTAAGAAGCTTAGGTTGAACATTCAGGGATAGCTCACCAATTTCATCCAAAAAAAGAGTACCTCCCTCTGAAAGTCTTATTTTCCCCTTAAAATCTTTAGCTGCTCCAGTGAATGATCCTTTTTGATATCCAAACAATTCACTCTCTAAAAGAGATTCAGGAACAGCCGGACAATTTATACTGATAAAAGGAGATGTATCATTATTATCTTTAAAACAGGAGCTTGCCAGATGTATCTGTTTAGCAATAACTTCTTTCCCGCTGCCGCTTTCACCCTGAATAAGAATAGGTCTGGGAACTCTGGCAATCTTATTTATTACTGCCATAGTTTCAGTCATCACTTTACTTTTATAGATAAAGTCATGCTTTATATTGATATTTCGCAGCTGTTCATTTTCTTCTTCCAGCTCTGATATGTGAAAGACCCTTCGAATAATATGCCTGATTACATTTTTATTAAAAGGTTTTGTAATAAAATCAGCTGCCCCTTTTTTCATTGCTTCCACTGCTATTTCTATAGATCCATAGGCTGTAATAAGGATAATTGGAATATCTTTTTTTGTTTCTTTTATAAACTCAAGTACAGCCAGGCCATCCACTTCAGGCATACGCAAGTCAGATATAATTAAATCTACAGCACTGTCTGTTTTTAAAATATGAATAGCCTCTTTCCCTGAATTTGCTGTAATAACGGAATAACCATCTTTCTCAAGAATTATCTTAAGAATTCTGCACATATTTATCTCATCATCAGCTACCAGTATTTTTTTCATTTATACCCCTATATTTCGATTGTAAAAACTGATCCCTCTCCTGGAGTTGATTGAATATCTATTAAGCCGCCCAATTCATCAATAATGCGATGAGCAATAGACAACCCTAATCCAGTTCCATTTTTTTTAGTAGTAAAAAAGGGATTAAAAATTCGTTTTCTTACCTCATCATCAATACCACTCCCAAAATCTGTTACCGATATTCTAAGCTTATCATCTATTTCTGCATCTATCATTATCTTATCTCCATTTTTAGAAGTCTGTAATGCATTGAGGATAAGATTGGAAAGAACCTGTTCACTTAGACTTTTATCAAGAGGATAAAAAGATAGATTTTTAGGAATATTAATAATAATATTAATATTTGGAAACTTATAAACGGGAAGTGATTGTATAGCATTTTTTATTAATTTTTCTACAGAATACATTTTAATATTAAGCTTATACTGATGTGCAAAATCAAGAAAATTAGAAACAACTACATTCATTGTATTTATTTCACTTATCATCATGTTTATAATATTTTTGTATCCATCCGAATCACCTGTAACAAGGAAATCATCTTTAAGGACTTCAGCAGAAGCTTTTATAATACCAAGAGGGTTTCTTATCTGATGGGCAACACCTGCAGCAAGTTCTCTTACAGCAGCCAATCTGGAACTTATTAATATTTTCTCCATCTCTTTTAAGCTTGTTTCATTTTTATCAAGATTTAAATAGTTTAACCCTTTATCGAGTACAACAAATCTATCAGCCACTTCAAAGACTTCATGAGCTTTATGAGTTACAAAAATTACAGACAGCCCATTTCTTTTTGCTTCCCTTACAAGATCCAGAACAATTTCAATATCTTTCTCTGACAGTGAAGCCGTTGGTTCATCGAGAATAAGAAGCTTTTTTCCAAAATAAAAACATCGGGCAAGTGCAATAATCCGCCTTTGTCCACCAGATAAACTTGAAACAGGGTCATTTAAATTCCGAACATTATCAAATCCAAGTTTTGATAATTGTTTTTTTGTAATATCCTCCATTAAAGGGCTGTTAAAGTTTTTAAAACTTTTTTTACTGCTGCCCAATTCCTTACCAAGAAAAAAATTTCTGGTTATACTTAATTCATCTATTAGAGCAGGCTCCTGATAAACTACTTCAATACCCTCTTTTCTGGAAAGGATAGGAGAGATTTTATTTTTCTTTTTACCATTGATATATAATTCACCGGATTGTAGTTTATAAAGACCTATAAGACTTTTAATAAGTGTAGATTTTCCGGCTCCATTGTCTCCCAGAATACCTACTACTTCATTTTTTCCAATATAAAAATCAACATTATCAAGTGCTATAACACTGTCAAATTTAACTTTTATACCTTTTGCATATAATAAATAGTCATTTGATATTTCTTTATCAGATAAACTGCTAACTGGCTTAATCATAAATTATTATAGTAAAGGATTTTGTATGAATCAACCATTTTAATTAAATGCTGTTGAAACCTTGTACGGAAGATCAATTGCCAATAACTGAAATTTACAGGAAGTTAACTATGCTTTATACAACCTGTATCTTGTTTCCTGTTCCCTGTAAAAATTTGATGAACATTTCTCCTGATAATTCCAAAGTTGCAGTATTTATATTCGGATGAAAACTAACAATGTCAGCGTTAAATACTTCCGGTTCAATATAAACCTCTACATCATGATTCTTATCATTGATCAATCCAAAAGGAGAAACAGAACCTGGCTCAAGACCTAATT
>DAOWEB010000202.1 GCA_030638735.1 Spirochaetaceae bacterium | reverse complement strand
GACAGAGCTGGTATTGATTTTATTCCAATTTTCTCAGAAAACCGTGAAAACTCATCCAGTAATATACGTCGCTTAACCCGTCAGCAGAAGGTTGATGCTTTCATAATTGTAGACTCCCTTGTATCTGTGGAAGACTGGAAGTTTATTTCAAAGTTTGGTATTCCTTCCATACAACTCCACTACAGACCAAAATATAACCCCCCGGAAGAGATTGATTATATTTACAGTGATAATTTTACAGGCGGCAGACTTGCAACTGATTATCTTATTGAACACGGTTGCAAAACTATTATGTGCATTACAATTAAATCAGAACATACAGAGATTCTTGACAGGCGGGCAGGCTTTATCAGCTCCATGGAACAACACAATCTTCCTGTAGATAAAAATCTTATATTTGAAGAAGGCTGTACGTTATTCAATGGTGAAAAGGTTATAAGGGAAAACAAAGATAAACTGGATAGTGTTGATGGCATTTTTGTTCATGCTGATATTATGGCCCTTGGTGTCATTAAGGAACTTAATATTCTGGGCTACAGGGTACCGGAAGATATCCGCGTGATAGGATACGATGACATTGAACTCGGTACATATTTTAATCCGAAGCTCACTACTATTCATCAGCCTAAAGAAGCACTGGCAGAAAAGGCCTGTACAAAACTTAGTGAGATTATGGGGCATACTCCGGATTCCGGTGAACTGATTCAGGATATTGTAGCTCCTTACCTTGTTGAAAGGGAGTCCTAGGTTTATTAATTTTGGTTGGATTTGTTAACTTATTAAAGTTGGCAGATTATTATATTTCACTTATAAAGTGGAAAAGAAAAAAGGAGAAAAGTATGAGAAAATTTTTAGTTGTACTGGTTTTACTTACTGTTTTAGCTGGAGCTGCTTTTGCAGCAGGTGCAAGTGAATCTGCAAAGGGTGTAGAAATTACTGTTATGCAGAATAAACCTGAGATTGATGCAATGCTTAAAGATTATGCATTGGTATGGGGTGAAAAAACAGGAAACACAGCTGTAATTAAATCTGTTGGTGGAAGTTCTTCAATAACTCTTGGTCAGCAGTTAAAAGCGGATTATGCTGCCGGAGATATGCCTGATATCTTTATTATAGCAGGTGTTGAAGATTATAAAGAATGGGAAGGTGTTATACTTGATCAGTCAGGTGAAGCCTGGACAAAAGAAACATCTGTTGCTTTTAATATGAATGGAAAAACTTATGGTTTTCCTGTAGCAGTTGAAGGCTGGGGAATGGCTTATAATGCAGATATGCTTAAAAAAGCTGGAATTGATCCATCTTCTTTAGTTAACTATGCTGGTTTCAAAGCTGCATTTGAAAAACTTGATACTATGAAAGCTGATCTGGGAATAGATTCTGTTGTTTCTATGGCAGCTGGTCCTGAAATGGGTTGGGTTACTGCTCATCATAACTTTAACTCTCTTCTTTCCAATGGTCTTGCTTATGGTGATCTTTCTGTAGTTGATGATCTTCTTGCAGGTAATGTAGATGCAAAAAGACTTTCTGAATATGCTGACTGGGTAGAACTTCTTTTTATGTATGCTGACAAAGCTGTACTTACTACAGGTGGTTATGATGCACAGGTTGGTGCTTTTGCTACCGGCAAAGCTGCTTTCCTTCATCAGGGAAACTGGACAGATCCTAACATGGCATCTGCAAATGCTACCTTTGAAATGGCTTTTGCTCCACATGGTTCCATGCATGCAGCAACAGATGGTATCTTTGTAGCGGCACCTTCATTTTATGTAATTAACAAAGATTCAAAAAATGTAGAAGCAGCAAAAGCATTCCTCAACGATATGGTATTTACCAGTGAAGGTCAGGATTTTATGGTTAATAAAGCCGGTATGATTCCTGCTTATGCTAATGTTAAGCTTAATCCTGCAGGAGCACTTTCCAAATCTGTTCAGAAATGGGCAGCTGAAGGTAAAGTATACTCATGGAGTCAGTACTACTTTACAGGTGATTTCAGAGATCTTACTCTTGCACCTATCTATAATCAGTTTGCAAATGGTTCAATTGATAAAGCTAAATATATTTCACTTATGACAGCTGCTTTAGAAGGCCTTAAGTAAGTATTCATTTTTAATACCGGGTGATTTTCACCCGGTAGAGCTATTTGCGCTGTGTCACAATTTGAATTAAAATCTGGCTATAAACTAAAATAAGTACCAGTACCTGCGCAAAATAGCCAAAAACAAATCTATTTTATAGACATGTAAAAGTCTACGGTATTTTTTTCTTTTTTAATAATTATTATGCTATTATAGAATTATAGGGGGAGATTAGGATGAAAAAGGAACGCGAAAATGCTTTAATATTCTGGCTTTTTTTAGCTCCGGTTCTATTTGCTTTTTTTATGGTTATAGTTATTCCTTTTTTTATGGGAATTTTCTATTCGTTTACAAATTGGAGCTCATCTGCCAGACTTGATAATGCTCTTAAATTTGTAGGATTTGAAAATTTCATAAACAGTTTGCAGGATCCGACTTTTCTTTACTCTTTTCTTGTTACCACTCTTTATACTGTTATCAATGTAATAGCTATAAATGCTGTTGCTTTAGCTCTGGCCATGGCTGTAACCAGTCGGCTTAAATTTAGAAACATTTACAGAGTTGGTTTTTTTATTCCCAATCTGATTGGTGGTCTTGTTCTTGGGTATATCTGGCAATTTATTTTTAACAATGCAATTCCGGCAATGGGTGACACTTTTGGTTTTTTAAGTGCCCTGGCTAATCCTGATAATCTTATTCTAAGTAAGGTTGGTTCGGCTATCGGAGCTCTTGTTACTGCAAGTGTATGGCAATATGCAGGATATATAATGATGATCTATATAGCAGCTCTTGAGGGTGTTCCAAAGTCCCTTTTTGAGGCAGCTACTATTGATGGTGCCAATGAATTTCAGAAGTTTAAAAATATAACAATTCCAATGGTTGCCCAGGCTTTTACTATTACCATGTTTCTAACTCTTGTTAAATCATTTAAAGAGTATGATGTGAATGTCTCTCTGACAGCCGGAGGACCCTCTGCAATGTTTATGGAACAACCTCTTTTTGGTACGGAGCTTCTTGCTATGAATATTTATAATACCGCCTTTATTAAAAATGCCCTCTCAGAGGGTCAGGCCAGAGCGGTGCTCTTCTTTATTGTCCTGGTGATCGTTTCTATTATTCAGGTAAATATTAATAAAAAGAAAGAGGTGGAGATGTGATAATTAAAAATAAAAAACTATTTGGTCTGGAACTAGTCACAGCTCTTGTTTTTCTTGTAGTTATGTTCCCGTTTATGATTTTAATTATGAATTCAGCCAAAGATGCTTTTACTATTACTCAGTACCCTATGGCCTGGCCTGAAAACTGGTCTATGATTTTTAAAAATATGAATACAATCTGGAATAGTTCCAATATACGATATCCCTCTTCTTTTTTGTATTCAGTATCTATTACAGTTATTTCACTTATGGCAATTACTTTTTTCTCTTCCCAGGCAGCATGGGTATTGGTAAGAAATAATACTAAAACTTCAAAATTTATATTTCTTATGTTTGTAGCTGCAATGGTAATTCCATTTCAGATTGTAATGTTTCCTTTATTATCCTGGTACAGGGCAATCTATGTAGTAACGGGAATTAAGCTCCTAAGAACTCAATGGGGGCTTATTCTGTCCTATATGGGGTTTGGTGTGTCACTGTCAATTTTTTTGTTTCATAGTTTTATAAAAAGTATTCCTTTTGAGCTTGAAGAAGCTGCTACAATTGACGGATGTAAAAAACATGAAGTATTTTATAAAATAATCTCTCCACTGTTGAAACCTATTCATGCAACGGTACTTATATTAAATGGAATGTGGATCTGGAATGATTATCTTCTGCCTCTGCTTATACTTGGAAAAGGGAATAAGGTTCAGACTCTTCCACTTGCAGTTGCAACCTTTGCAGGCGCCTATGTAAAACAATGGGATCTTATTTTGACAGCTATTCTTATGGCAATTATACCTATTATAGTATTTTTTCTTTTTGCTCAGCGTTATATTATTAAAGGAATGGTAGCGGGGTCGATCAAATAGAAATTTAATGTTATAAATAGCTCCTGCTAAATAGTTCTTTGTTAATAACTTTTCTTGTGCTAAGATTCAAAGAAGGTTGTAAATAAGGAAATTGTAAGCTTTGGATAAAAAAAGTCTGTCCGAAAGAGATATCTGTACAAAATATATAACTCCGGCTATAGAAAAAGCTGGTTGGGATATTCAGCTTCAGGTTAGGGAAGAAGTTTCTTTAACAAAGGAGCAGGTTCCTGTCTTTTTGAAGTAACCACCTGCACCATGGATAATTATTTGGCTCAAAACGAGGCTGATTTTAAGAATAATGGTTACGAGATTTTACGAGGTAAATCCTTATAGGAACTTAAATTAACACTTAAAAAAAACTATATCTACGAAAAGTATTTCGTCGACATAAACAGAGCTTTAAGCTGGGCATTTTTGTTAGAGGACCTTCTCCTGGAGATGCACGAGATGGTTCAAAATAGTAAAAATATACTCTGGGAGATTGTAACTTTCAAACCTACTATCAAAAATCTGTATAAAAGACCGAAATTCTAAACATATTTAAATTTTCCCCTGAAAAATAACATGCAAGTTGAAAATATGCTATAATTGGGGAAAAGATATTTAAAGAAGATGTTTTTAAGACTAATTGAGCATATAATTAAACAGGGAATAAAATGAAAATAGACAAAAAATACTATCCGTCTCTAAGTCGGTTGTTTTCTCCTGTTGTGTTGGATAGCCTTGCTTTCAAAGGTAATTCTTCCTATTTATCCGAAGTATGCTCGAACAGTGGTTTGTTAGAACAAATTGACCCTTCCATGACCCTCTCCCAGTTTTTTGATCTGATATACAGCATCCTTTTCAAAAATTACAGAAATGAATATATCTATAAAAATGTAATCGCAAATAAAATCCTTATTGGCAGGCATTCTTTAAATACTTCCCATATGCTTACAGAGTTCCGGGTAGGAAAATGTAAAGCAGATGTGGTTATATTAAACGGAACTTCAACAGTTTATGAAATAAAGTCAGAATTTGATTCCTTTGCTCGACTGGAAAATCAGATCAATACCTATTTTCAGGTTTTTGATCATGTAAATGTTATAACCTCCGCTTTCCAGGCTGAAAAACTGAAATCTATACTGCCGGCTGCTGCTGGTATATTGGTATTAACTGATCGAAATACCATCTCTACTATACGTGAGTCTAAATCGAACAAAGAAAATACAGATTTGGCCATCCTGTTCGATACTCTCCGGAATAATGAATATTTAAAAATTATTAAAGAATACTACGGTATATTACCAGATATGCCAAATACATTGATTTATAGAGAATGTAAAAAGCTCTTCTGTGAAATGCCGTTGTCAGCAGCACACGATTTAGCTATAAAAATCCTTAAAAATCGCAACAATTCCAGGTTACTAAAAGAATTTATTACTATAATTCCATCTTCTTTGTCTGCGTATGCATTAAGTATTTCCGGTGAACCAACAAAAATGCAGGCACTTATGTCCCGATTATCCATTAACATAGGCTCGGCACTTATTACAAAAACAATATAGGAGAAAGTAAATGTATTATCCATATTTAAGAGGAAAGCAATTTGAACTGATATTGATACGGGATAATGCTAAGCTATTAGTTGATAATGGTATTCATCCAATAATTGAACCGGTAAAAGAAGATTTTGCTGCAATAAAACGTGCTTTGAAAGTCTTGGATGAACAAGGTGTTTCTTGTACCCTAATTTTAAATCCTCAAGTTGGACAGGAACCTGTACAGACAACGTCTATTCTGCAAGAACTGATTGAAGATAGTTTTAAAGATTATTCAAAAGTGTTGATTGGTTTTATTCTTCATGCAGAATCTAACATCATTGATTTAACTAAGTTATTGGATAAATATCCTAAATTCAATTTTTCTCTTCTTCATTATGGGTATACTAAGGGAAAAGAATTAGCTGTTGCTTTAGAGAAATACAAAAATATTAAAAACCATATTTTCATTGAGGGGTTTGCAGGTAAATTGTATCAACGGCAGTTTAAAAAAGATGGAATTACAAGAGTTTTAGTTCGAAATGGTTTTAAGCAGCAAAAAAAGAATGCAAATTATCCTCCCAGTGAGCATTTTTCAGATTTACATATTACTTATCCTGATGAAGGAATGGATGGGTTTGGTGACTATTTAATTGTGGGTGATGAATATTCAGAGTCCGGTGGTCCAGCTTATGCAGTTGCAATCCATATGACATATCTTGGTAGTGAGGATGATATGTTCATTTATCACTTCATTTCAGATCAGACAGATTCTCCTACCGACCCTGGTGGAAAATTCTTGGAGGCACTTAAGAAATTAGTAAAAGAAGTTAATAAGCCCAAATCTCTTATTTTTAAATCAAGAGCATGTCAGGAATATCTGGAACTTTACAATAAAAAGCATTATCCGGGACTTGGAACAGTAAAGAAATTATCTATGCAGCACCATATTGAATTGATTGCAGATTTCTTAAGACGTGAAAATTAACATGTATTGCTGTTCTAATTGTTTTTCGGATTCCTTTTTAAATTTACAAATAAATGCTATGAGCAATAAGAAAGGTCAGTGTTCTTACTGCAAAACTAAAAACACCTCACTTATTCAACCTCAGGCTTTGGTGGATTATTTTGAGCCTTTACTTAGTATATATAAGGTGGATAAGGAAGGTATATTTATTAACCAATTATTACAGGAAGATTGGTCACTATTTGCTTTTCCATCTAAGACACAACAAAAACGTCTCTTAACAACAATTACACAGGATAAAAATCTTACAAAATTGAAGTATATGCCAAAGTATTTGCAAGATGATTCTATAATCAATCAATGGCACTTGTTTACTAATGAATTAAAACATGAAAATAGGTTTTTACCAGAAAATGCACCAGATAGAAAGCTTTTTTCTGAGTTTGGTTTTTTTCTAGGTGTTATCTATAAAAAAGATATATATAAATTTTTCAGGGCTCGTATAAATAATGAAGAGAAGCGCTTTAAGCTTAAAGATTTAAAGAAACCTCCTGCGGCAAAAGTATTAAATGGTAGAGCAAATCCATTAGGTATACCATATCTTTATGTCGCGTCTACGATAGATACAGCAATAGCTGAAGTTCGTGGTCATAAAGGTGAATATGTAACAGTTCTGGAATTTAACAACAAAAAAAAATTAGAATTATTCGATTTACGTGAACCAAGGAATACAATTAGTCCCTTTGAATCACCAGATTCGATAGAATTTATCTATAAGCATATGTCCTATATGATATTATTAGGAGATGAGTTGTCCAAACCAATTATTCCGAGTAAAGCTAACCTTGAATATTTATCCTCCCAGTATTTATGTGAAATGATTAAACAAATTGGCTTTCATGGAATAATATATAAAAGCTCAATTGCCGATGGAAACAATTATGTAATCTTTACGGATAATAGACTTGGTCCAGGATCAATGCATCATTACAGGATTACGGAAATGAGTTTTAGATCAGAACTGATAATTTGAGATAATTTTTAGAGAAAAGCTGGAGGCTCTCCTCAATGAGGAGGCCCCCGTTACTCCTTCTACTCCAGGTAGATGAGCTAGTAATATTGCCGTATAAAAATAGTACTTTGGCAAGGATAAAATAAGGCAGGAAGAGATAAAAAAAGGGCCCCGGGGGTTAGTCGGTCCCTCAGCTCCTTCTACCATGGGTAGATGAGTATCTCTACTTATAGTATAGGCTAGTATCGTCTGGGATTCAACACTTTATTTTTCAAATTCATCACAAAACTTTTGAAGAAACCAAGTACAACAGAATTTCTTAATTTTTCTCCCGGT
>DAOWEB010000028.1 GCA_030638735.1 Spirochaetaceae bacterium | reverse complement strand
ATTATATGTTTATTCCGAGAAAGACTTCCGTGGTTTCGGGAAAATAAAAAAAACAGATCCCACAGGGATTTACTCCATATCCACTTTTGATACCACAGAATATTTACAGGGTAAAAAACTAATAGAAGAGGTTTATTTAGCGGACGATACCCTTGTAAGCAGAGATACTACAACCTATGCTCCTTTAGTAAGCGTTGTCCCCGCACCTGCTACATTTGACAGCTACTTTATTTTCCCGGACACTCTTATTCATGAAGAAATTTTCGGTGATACAACAAAGACCAGGAAAACAAAAACCCAGTATTCTTATACACTAACTTCCTTAAATGTATCCACCGGATTGGATTTTAACTTTTTTCACAATACAATTATATCCTCCTTCGGAGAAGTAGATTCTGCCGGATCGGACACAGGATATGAATCTGATTTTTCCGAAAGTATTATTACATATCAGATTGATGTACCAAACTGGATTTTGAACATGGATACACATTCAGAGATTTACGGATATAATGCCACATTTACTTCCAAAGTGCTTCGTACTAAAACCAGAAAAAACTATTCATTTGACAGTTTTAGAAATGTACGGAATATGGATTATTGGAATGGTGTGGGATATACTAATATTGTTAAGTTTGAATATGATGCCTATGGTAATCTGATAAAGAGAATAGATGTTTTAGGCAATAGCACTGTTATAGAATATGAAACATACTTTAACAGTTATCCGAGCCTTGAAAAAAATGCATTAGGTCATGAAACAGAGTTTAGCTATGATGATTTAATGAGAAATATTGGAATAAAGAACACTAATGATGTTTTAGCTACTTTATTCTATGATGAGTTCGGAAGGTATTTAGGTATAAGCAGTGGTGATTTTAAACAAATATCTACTTTTCGTGAGGCCCAGATAAACAGCAGCGGAGTTCTTACAGTTCCTTCTTCTGTATTTACAGTGAACCAGAATAATGGGCCACCAGGAAGTAATTTTACAGAAATTTATATGGATGGCTTTGGAAAACTCATACAAGAAAAGTCAAATTGGGGTACAATAGGAAGTGATTATTTAACTATTAATTATAAATATGGAATTACTGGTAGTAAAAGATTTAAAGAGGACTATGTTAAATATCTCTCATCTACGTTAAATTATACTGGATTTACAGATTGTCCTACTGCCCAGCCGAAAGTGGAATCAACAACATGGTTAGATAAGATTTCCGGATTTGTTTCTGAAGTTAAAGACACGGATAGTATTACAACACGAACAGAAAATCTATATTGGGTTACTACAACAATAGACAAGAACAATGTAAATAGTTTTTCATATAAAGACGGACTTGGCAGGGTAACAAAGGTAACTGAAGACAACCTTTCGGATACTTTATATACCTATTTAAGCGGGACAACTGCTCTTGAATCCATAACAGATATGAAGGGTAATGTTACTGCAATAGAGTATAATACTTTTGGTCAAAAAACAAAGGTAACAGATCCGGACCTTGGTGTAACTGATTATTTGTACAATGCTCTGGGACAGGTTGTTATACAAAAAGATCCCAATAGTACAATAAGATTTGAATATGATAAGCTTGGTAGACTACGGAAACGAAAATATCCAGGTTTTAATAATTACGATGAGCTTATTTATGATGAAACAGTATCACCTTATTGTATTGGAAAACTTACAACCAAGAGCTCTGTGCTTTCCGGTGCTCAAGTATACAAAGAAATCCTGGCATATGACCGGGACGGAAGAGTTATTAAAAATGAAAGGACCATTGATTCTAAAACTGCAGTATTAAAATATACCTATGACGGATTAAGCAGAATAAAAACATTGGAATTTGGAAATTCAGGGGATCCCGGACATGAAATAGTAAATTATACTTATAATACAGGCGGACTTGCAATTGGAATTACCGGCAGTGATGTTTATATAAATAATGCCGGAACCAGTGAGGGCATTGAATATTACCCCTTTGGCGGAGTTAAATCCATAATTTGGGGAAACGGTGTGCTTACGAATTATACTTATGATACTGCATTCAGGGTATTAACCGGTAAAACAACCTTTGGCGTAACATCTATAATGGACCTTACATATGGTTATGATAATGCAGGAAATAATTTAACAATTACCAATAATAAATATACAGCACGAAACCAGACCTTTACATACGACACATTGTACAGATTAAAAACCGCAGCCGGAATATATGGTGCAAAATCCTATACTTATGATGAAATAGGAAATATCCTTACAAAAGACGGAAATACTTATGTATATGATCCTTTACATGTACATGCTGTAAAATCCGACGGAACAAATACTTATACCTATGATGCAATTGGCAACATGTTACAAAAAACAGACGGCACTACTACCTATGATTATATGTATAACTGGAACAATCAAATAGTAGACGTAAAATCGGATAAACCTATTGTTGACAGTCTGGAAAAAATAGGCATTTACATGCTTCTTTTGGGAGTACCTGTAATAGATGCCAGGAAACTGTATGCTCCGGAAACCGTGCTTAGTGCCTCATATGGTCCTGATGGGAACCGGATAAAAAAAGAAGAAAATGGTATTTCCACTTATTATTTTTTCCCTGAATATGAAGAACAATGGGAGGGCACGACTAAAAAGAATGCAATAAAATACTATAACTTCGGGGGCAGAAAGATTGCAAAAAGAATAAATGATAAACTTTTATTTTTGCACAGAGACCACCTGGGTTCAACATCTGTTACAACAGATAGTGCGGGAACAGTTCTTTCCGAAATAGAATATGCGCCCTATGGTTCTGTTGTTTATGAAACAAGGGGAACCGGGGATGTTACTTATAAATTTAATGAAAAGGAACTGGATGATTCAACAGGTCTCTATTATTACGGCGCCAGATATTATGATCCTTCCCTTGGCAGATTTACAAGTGCGGACACCGTGCTTCCCGGTAATGGTTTTAATCCTCAGGGATTAAACAGGTATTCTTATTGCCTTAATAATCCGGTTAAATATATAGACCCTACAGGGCATAAACCTAAATGGACTTCTAACTGGTTTAGAGAGGGTTCAGGTGTTTTCCTGGATTCAACTGTATCACTTGAAAGTTTTCCGGATAGTGCAGAAATATTACTTAGCAGTGTTAATGATGCTTATAATAGCGGCAGGCTTCAGGATACGTCGTTGCCGGATAGTTTAAGAAGCAGTTATCGAGATCCTCAAACTTTACTAAAAGACTGGGCCGGTTCATTAGATCTTAACGCTACAGATGGAACTGAATTTGAATATGGGATGATTGGTATAAAAGGAAATGACAGTTATGGAGGTTTATATAAAATAGCTGCTAATTTAATAGGAGCAAATGGGGAGTTACGAGGTCTCTTTGAAATGGCAAATGTGCTTAAGACTTTGGGATATGAAGTTTTTGCATTAGCCCATTCACATCCTAATGGAGCATCAGCATTTTCGGATGGAGATAAAGCGGTATCATCAGCTCTAAATGTTCCTATTGTGCTTGTAACTATAAATGGAAAAATCAGGGTTTTCCATCCTGAGGATAAATCATATGGAATAAGTGCTTTTCTTAATGGTGAAGAGAATGTAAATAGTGAATATAGGAGTATATATCAAGTCACTAAAATATTCAGAATGGCTTTTCCGGGTTCGGACTTTAACGATTTTTACTTTGATGATACCTATCTTGGAAGTGACATGGACCCGGATGTACTTGAAGCATATAATCCTGCAACCGGGGAATATGAATATGATCCCTACGATTAATTCAAAAGAGAGATAAGTTTTTAATTAAAATTAATTTTCAGTAAAAGCGGCCTATGAATAAAGGCCGCTTTTTTATTTTGCCCCTGCATTT
>DAOWEB010000056.1 GCA_030638735.1 Spirochaetaceae bacterium | reverse complement strand
TTGGGGCACAATAGCAATAGAATCGCTTGCTTGATTGAGCTTTATCAATTTCGGATTGTCAGCATTAAGTAAAAAATTTGAACTATCACTTAATAACCATTTCCCTGATTTATCAATTCCAATGAGAATAGGATTGTATTTTTCTTTATCAATTGCTTCAAAAACATTTTTGGCCGATTGCAAAGATACTTCATGCTCAGCCGATTTGCCTCCGAACAGAATTCCAACATTGATTTTTTTCTTTTTCATAATATCTCTTTTTATAGGTAAACGTCAAATAAAGCACCCCTGCCAAAAAGTTTAAAACTTCTGCAATATAAACGCAGGAGAATAAAAATGATAACTTCAGAAAGAAGAGAAAAATGGCTAAAACACTTGGAAGTATGGAAATTATCCGGTCTGTCAGCAAGTAGATATTGTATAGAGAATAGGATAAACAAAAATTCTTTTAGATATTGGATAGATAGAGATAATGGGAAAATAAAAACTAAAAAAAGTTTCGTTAAGCTGAATATTCCACAGCAATTATCTGTGAACGAGAATAAAAAAATATCCTTAAAATATGGATCTTATGAAATATTCATACCTACTGTTTTTGATAAAGCTGGACTGAATAGAATCCTTGATATTTTACAGGAAAGAGCTTTATGATAACGGATCTTTCAAAATATTCTATTTTCATAAAGCCCGGTAGGACTGATATGAGAAAGCAGGCAAACGGACTTTCAATAATTGCAGATGAAGAGATGGAACTTAATCTCCAATCAAAAAATCTTTTTCTGTTCTGCAGCAGAGACCGAAAACTATTAAAATGTTTGTACTGGGATCGTAATGGGTTTTGCTTATGGCAGAAAAGACTGGAGAAAGATAAGTATCCATGGCCGGTCACAGAAGAAGCAGCAAGACAAATTACATATGATCAACTGAAGATGCTTCTTAGCGGAATAGATTTCTTTAAAGCACATAAACCAGTTATTTATGAAGAAATGAACTAAAAGGAATTCCCATAGAAATTTAAAAATGTTAAAATTCTACTTGTGAAACGGATAGTACTTGAAGACCGGGAACTGCCCGGAGACATTATAAATTATATCTCAGATTTGGAAACTGATAATAATACTCTGAAAGTAAAAACTGTTTCATTAGAAGAGGAAATAGAAGAACTGCAGAATAAGTTACGTCTGGCATTATTCAAAAAGTTTGGTATATCCAGTGAAAAAATAGATCTCTCTCAAATAGAATTTTTTGAAGTACCAGAAATAGATGAAGAACCTATAGAAGATGATACAACAATAATAGTTGCTTCCCATCCAAGAAAGAAACCGGGACGAAAACCTCTTGATCCAGCTATACCCAGAAAAATTATAATACATGATATAAATGAAGAGGATAAAATATGTGGATGCGGACATAATCTTGTAAAAGTTGGGGAAGAAATAACTGAACGACTTCAAATTATCCCTGAAGTAGTTTATGTAGAACAACATGTAAGACCTAAGTGGGCTTGCAGGCATTGTGAAGGTTCAGGAGATGAAGAAAACCCTGTATTTAGAATAGCTCCTACTCCACCTACAATGATTCCGGGAAGTATATCAACTGCCGGGCTTTTGGCATTTATTTTTGTAAACAAGTTTGTAGATCATCTACCCTTCTACAGACAGGAGAAACGGTTTGAAAGAATAGGAGCACATATTTCCAGACAGAATATGTCGAACTGGTCGTTAAAAGTATATGAAACATTAAAACCACTGGAAAAATTACTGAAAAAAGAAGTAAAAACCGGATCATATATCCAAATGGATGAAACTCCTTTGCAGGTAATGGGAGAAGCAGAAAGACCAGATACCAGTAAATCCTATATGTGGCTTGCTAGGGGCGGCCCACCAGAAACACCAACTATTTATTACAATTACCAAGAAACGAGAAAAGCTCAGTTTGTAAAGGATTTCCTTGAGGATTATAGTGGATTTCTTCAAAGCGATGGATACATAGGATATGAAGCAGCACTGAAAGGGAATAAAGATATAATTCATGTGGGCTGCCTTGCTCATGCCAGAAGGGAGTTTTTTGATGCCACAAAAGCTTTAAAGAAAGCTGGAAGTGCACATATTGCATTAAAGAAGATTGCAAAAATATATCACAAAGAGAATGAACTAAAAGATCTTGAGCTTACAGAAGATGAATTTCTTGAACGAAGACTAACAGAAGTAAAACCACTGCTTGACGATTTTAAGAAATGGCTGAATGATAAAGCCCAAAAGGTTAGACCTGGGAGTGATACTGGAAAAGCAATCAGATATATCCTTGGTCAGTGGGATAAAATAATCTGTTATCTTGATTGTGCAGAGTTAACACCGGATAATAATGCAGCAGAAAGATCTATAAAACCATTTGTAATTGGAAGAAAAAACTGGCTTTTCTCAGGTTCTCCAACAGGCGCAAATGCATCGGCGCTTTTATTCTCTTTGATTGAAACTGCTAAGGCTAATAATCTTAATCCTTATGGATATTTGAAATATATCTTTGAAGAAACTCCAAAGATTAAATCTGAAAATGAGTTTAAAAAGTTTCTCCCTAAGAACTGCGACAGGGAGAGAATAAACCAGCTTCAGTTTAACGGGTTGTAGAATTGACGCTTACGTTAAATTCAACCTTTTTAGCTAAAAGGTCATTAGGTGATTGAGCTAATATTACTCTTGGGTTGATTTATTTGGGTATCTTTTTGTATGAATTGGTGTTTTTCCTTTTAATGTCTTTAATTGTTCGATTGCATTATAATAGAGATTCTCATATGGGACATTTTTTACGGCAGTTTATATTACACTCTTCACAGACTGAAATAAGGAGAGTTAAATAACTTGACATATACATTTTTACGATATAAATTACATTTGTCGTGCTTAATTATTCTGAATAGCAGTAAATTATTTGACGATAAATAAACTATGATAAAATACAACTTTAATCCAATAAAAGCCACCCAGATTGCTGCTCTAATACTTAAACTTAATCGTGATCACTTGAGCTATATGAAGTTGATTAAGCTTCTGTATATCATTGATAGGAAAGCTTTAGAGGAGTGGGGAGAACCGATTACTACCGATTCATACTATTCTCTAAAACATGGACCAATTGTCAGTCAAATTTATGATTATATATCTGGTCCTGAAGATCCTATTTTCCCTGATTTTTGGAATGATCATATTAAAAATAGTAAAATGTATTCATATTCGGTTAAACTTTCTAATAATCCAGGGGATAGTGAACTAAGTGAAAGAGAGGTAAGACTGGCTAAAGATGTTGATAAAGAATTTAAAGATTATAATCAGTGGAAATTACGTGATTACTGTCATGATAATTTTATTGAGTGGCAAGATCCTGGTAATTCCAGATTTCCAATAAAAGTTGAAGATATTCTTCGAGCCTTGGGAAAGGACCATGATGAGATAGCAGCCATTGCAGAAGATAATGCTTTTTATAATAAATTAATTCATGAATCCAGAGCTTCTATTTGAAAATTGGTGATACTTTTTTAATGGAGTACCCTTCAGGAAAAGGTTTGCATCTTATAATTGTCGCTGAAAAATATTCAACAACTGATAATCTATTATTATTGATAGTTCATGTTACTAGTGTATAAGGGTATCCCAGTGATGATTCTACTTGTATTTTACGCACTGGTGATCATGAATTTATTAAACATGATTCTTTTGTAAGTTATTCAAGAATGTTTCCTGCAGTTGAAAAATATATTGATTCCCAAATACAAAAAGGATTCCTAATATCAAAAGCTC
>DAOWEB010000166.1 GCA_030638735.1 Spirochaetaceae bacterium | reverse complement strand
GTAATCGAAGATAACACATATAAGCCCCTCTCGTGTCAATGACAAAGTGGTATCCGGCCCCGAAAAAATCGTTTCCAAAATAAATAAATGGAACCGGAATTATTACGTCACCCAATTCGAAATTCATAGCAGTATACAGAAAAAGATCTGTATCCAACACATATAGACGGTCTCCCATAAATCCATGGAACCGTAGAAACAATTCAGTACCTGATCGCCGCCTTTTTCAAAAAAGAAGGTCCACATAATGTGGCCATAGTTACTTCTGCAGGTCAGCACAGGACAGATTCAGGAGAATACTTCCTGATCCACTCATATCTGTAAAAAGGATCAGCATGCACGTCCAATCAAAAATGAGGGATTCGTAATATTCGGGTACGATGTGATATGGCAGTCACAGCTACAGATAGTAATCACATCAAGAAACCTCATCACTTGTTGTTCCAGTTATATGACGGGTTCGTGCATACTATCCTTAAAAAATCTTTTAGCCTCAAATAGTTCTTTACGTTTCAGCATGAAGTAAACAGATCTCCCCAGTTTCTATTAAAAAGATCGAACCAATCATATATATCATCAACACCGGTATTCGATCTTGACCCATCGGGAAGGATAGTTATTATAATTCCCAATTTTAATCATTCGTGTTTATCTCCAAACTAATCCTCCTTCTTATTTAGTTTGATATAGCGGTTTAGATTCTTAAAAAGCATAAAAAACCAGATAAGATAAAAGGGTCCCATGCCATACATAAAATACTCTGAAACATTGGGAAGAAAGGGATGAATCAGGTGTTGTATCAAATCCAGTCCATTGGCGGTAATTCCGGAAATAATAGTTAATTTTGAAAAATCTTTGCTTCCTATCATTGCTATTGACATGAGAATCCCACCACCCTGAAGAAAGATTCCCGCAAAATAACCGGAGCTGCTGTTCCACATATTTAGAGATATAATTGTTTCGCCAGCGGCAATAAAACTGCTTCTTAATGATTCATCACTTGCAGACCAGTATTGTCGGCTCAGATGGAGTAATGAAAACCCGGAATGGGATGATAATGCAAAGACTACAGCAGTAAAAGTAAAAAGTGTTGCCAGAAATGTTAATGAAAAATTATGTCTCCTCAGTACAAAAAACAGACCTGAAAAACTAAAGAGATAAAGGGAAATCATTAATATATTATACAGGTCATCTCTAATTAATCCGAGAATCTGATTCTCTTTCATCATTTCAAATGCTTCCAGCGCTGATTGAGGAGGTTCTCCCAATAGGACAACAATAATGATGGTAGCCGGAATAACAAACAATTGCAGTAATATAGCTACTTTACTAATATTAACTAAAGGAAGAATCTGGTTGATTCCTGTCATGTTTTCGTGACTCATAAATATACTCCATTATTTTTCAGTAATCCTCAGTAGAAAATTGATAACTCCTTTTTCTCTATCCAGGCAATAATACGGATTGTTCGGGAAGCCAATATCTTCAACATTATTCTCAAAGGGTTTTAGACCATTAATTTTTGATAAAATATCATCAAATCCTGAGAACGATACTCTCTACTTGCTCCAGAGCCGTATCAAATTTGGATACATCCCTATAAATAGAGGCATTATCTTTGACCAATCCACCATGCCCAATCAATTTCAATTTAAAAATGCCGGAAATTTCCAATTGTGGGATTATTAATTCATATATTAAAGAAGGCTGCCCTACCCAACCATTATTCTCTTTAGTATAAAACTTGTTCATATCAGCTGATTGATTGATTTCAGTACGAAGAATAATCGGCTCTCTTGAATCAGGCAATGTGGTTTGTAGAGTAAAACTTGAAGAGGGAGTAGCTGAGGTCACTGTATCGGGAAAAGGGTTATCATCTGAAGGAAGTTTCCTGCCGGCTTTAGCCATTCGATTTGCCCAGACAGGGAAACACTCTGTATAAAAATCGGCACCTTTTTCTTTCTTGGCAGCATTTCTAAAACCAATACCATCAGCTCCTGTAATATAGAGGTTTTCAATCAAATTCCCCTGCTCATCTTCTGTCCAGATGACAATTTGAGGCAGAATGTTAAATATAAAAGGTCCAGCCTGCATCCTTTGACTCCAATGAGCCCCTTTAACAACATCAATTGTAACCGGCATTCCATTAAAAGATGGATTAAGCTCTATTTTATTGTACGAATTACTCAACCTATTCATAACGCAACCAGTCAATACCATAGAGATAAGTATGAGACAGACCGTGAATTTGACTGTTGTATTCTTTTTCATTTTAGATCCTCCTCAAAATGAATTTCTTAACCTTTAGAGTCTTTAATTAAAAAATCTATTAATTCATTTATATGTTTATAGATTGACTCAACATCTACGCCATCATTATCTGTAGTAATTAAGGTTAATACTCCCAGAATAGAATAAATCAGAGTTTCCATAACAAATGAAATTGTCTCCTTCGAATAGTTTCCATTTTTCATGAGGGAAGAAAATTTTTTCTCCATCTGTTTATTATGCTCTGGAGACTCAGATATATTTTTTACACTTTTTTCCACCGAATCGAGGTGATGAAAATATATAAAACGATAAATATTTGGATTATTAATAAAATATTCCAAATATATTCTATATGTTCTTTTTAAATCCTCAATATTTTCAATATTTCCAGGAGATTTCTCCAGCATATAATTACTTAGATCAGTTATCATCAGACTTCTTGTATACCAGAGTATTTCATCAAGGCTGGAGAAATGATTATATATAGTCCCGAGAGAATACCCTGCTTTCAGGGCTACTTTTCTGACTGAAACACCCTCAATACCATCTCTCATAATTATTTCTCTGGCAGTTTCTGCAAAATGCAGTCTCACTCTTTCTGATTTCGTATTATCTGTACTCATTCATTGCCCTCAGAATATATTATAACACTGATCTATTTTTTAGTACAGTGTTATAATTTTAAAACTGTAAAGAAAAGAGCACAGGAAATTTTAAGAGTCTTAGAAGTGGATCCATTCAAAGAATATCCACCATTTGAAAAACTGATTGGAGATTTAACAGGTGTTTTTTCAAGAAGAATAAATATTCAGCATCGAATTGTGTATCAGGTTTATCAAAAAAAACAAATTGTAAAAATAATAAGAATGTGGACACATTATGAATAGATTTCGATGTACTCAAAGTTCTTGAAACTTTTGATGGTCTGCATACACATGCCTTTTCCATAGCGAGAACAATACCCATAATACAACATTCTAAAGGGAAGATTTTGATTGGGGACAATGGATTATAATTCTGAATAATTCTCAGCCCCGAAGGGGTGTTCTATTTCTTAAAGTGGGGTACAGCCCCTCTTTCTTAGGAAAAACTGACTGCTTAGAGCAACATTAAATCTTATAAAATACAACAGAACTTAGACATGCGCCAGGGATAGGAGAGGAAATCCCGTACCGTAGTGGGATCATTTCGTAGAGACGTTGCATGCAACGTCTCTACCCAGCGAAAGAAAATGTGGTCACGTTCAACAATTTCGGGCGGAATTGGAACGTATAGCCCGCCCGGGCGCCCAAAACAAAAGCAATTAAAATATTACAAGCGATTAGATTGACAACTCAGGTCTCCTGCATGATAATACTCTTTTACAAAATAACTATTCGGAGCATATTTATGGAATCAAAAGACTTAAGAATTGACGGTAAAAGGTTACAGACAGAAATAGAGGCTTCTGCAGAAATTGGTGCAACACCAAATAAAGGAATAGACAGATGTGCGGCAACAGAAGAAGACAGAATCGGTCGTGATCTTCTTATGAAGTGGTATAAAGAGACTGGGTGCGAGGTTACCATTGATGAAATGGGTAATATGTTTGCTGTACGCCCCGGAAAGAACAGAAAACTTGGTGCAGTTATGACAGGTTCTCACTTTGATACACAAAAACCTGGCGGGAGGTTTGATGGTATTCTTGGAGTTCTTGCGGGTCTGGAAGTAATGCGTACTTTACAGGAAAATAATATTGAACTTGAAAGAGATTTTATAATTACAAACTGGACTAATGAAGAGGGTGGGTGGTTTGCTCCTGCCTGTATGGGTTCCGGTGTCTGGGTTGGAAATCATACCAAAGAATGGGCTTACGAGAGAAAAGACAGGGATGGGAAAACTTTTTTTGGTGAAGAGCTTGAGAAGATAGGCTATAAAGGAACTTTTCCCTGTTCTCATAAAGAATGGAACGTGTATGCAGCTTATGAGCTTCACATTGAACAGGGACCTCAATTGGAAGCAGCGAAAGTTCAAATAGGTGCTCCAAAGGGTATTCTTTGTCTTCACTGGTATGATATCTGGCTGGATGGAACAGCAAACCAGGTAGGCCCCACTCCCATGATTGGTAGAAATGATGCTCTTCTTGCTTTTTCTGAGATGAATGTAGTTGTTAATAAGGTAGCCCATCAGATGGGTAATATGGTTGGAACAGTTGGCGAAATTCAGAACTATCCTAATTCACGAAATATTATTCCAAGTAAGGTTCACTTTACTGTTGATATACGATCCTGGGATGATGAACATGCAATTAAAGCATGGGAGATGATGAAGGCCGAGTTTGAAATAATTGCAGCAAGACGTGGTTGTCCAATTAAAACTGAAGAGTTCTGGAAGGTTGCTCATGCTCCTTTTGATCAGGAACTTAATGACAGGGTAGTTGAGAGTGCAGAGGAACTTGGTCTTTCTGCTATGAAGATGTATTCCGGTGCAGGTCACGATATGAGTGAAGTTAATCAGGTTACAAGGGGCGCAATGATTTTTGTTCCTTCTATTAATGGCAGAAGCCATGTAGAGGTGGAAGATACTCCTTATGAAGACTGTACTAATGGTGTAAATGTGCTTCTTCAGTGTGTTTTAAAGACTGCCAACGAGGTTTAGATTTGTTGGGGCGATTCATGAATCGCCCTTACGTCTATCGGTTTACATGAAGGTTGATTTTTATTCTACATAGATTTTAAGCCTTTCCTAATAGGAAAAAGCACTTTCTCCAATAAATTCTCTTAAAATAGACTGGTCAGGTACATTTTGAGGAGGAATACTTGAAAAATTGTCCAGAAACGAAAGTAAACGTATAGCTTCGTTGTATACTTTGTTATCCGGTTTAATCGTTCTAAGAATTGGTGTCGCATATATTTTTAATACTGCCAGCTCATAATCAAGAGCAGAGTTGAATACTGAATCTGCCTGATCCTGGAATCTGAATATGTTTTTTTCTTCACCACTTCTAACAGATGGCCACATATTTAGAGTCATTTCTGCGCTGTTTCCTCTAAACTGGTGATCCCGTACCATTCTTCGAACTAATCTGTTGTCTGTAGTAGGAATTCTGTTGTGGTCATCCATATTTAACTGTGTAAGGGCAGATATATATATTTTATACTTTAAATCATCCTTAATCTGCGGGGTAAGTCCAGGATTCAAGCCATGTATACCTTCTATTAGCAGTATATTTCTTTTTGTTAGCTGTAATGGAGTTCCTTTATCCCGGGGTCTGCCTGTAATAAAGTCAAATATTGGGATTTCAACTTCTTTACCATCAAATAATTGCAGGAGATGTTTATTTAACAGATCAATGTTCAAGGAATATAATGATTCAAAGTCAGGTTTTCCATGTTCATCCAGAGGTGCATCCACATTTGGCAGATAGTAATTATCAAGAGAAATGCTGACTGGATTAAAACCCATAACCCTTAATTGGATTGACAATTTTTTTGTAAATGTAGTTTTACCTGAAGAAGAAGGACCTGCCACCAGTATTACCCTGACTTTACCTTTTCTTATAGCTATACTGTCGGCAATTTGAGATATTTTTTTGTTATGCAGTGCCTCTGCCACCCTTATAAAGGGTTTAATCTCTCTGTTTTCAGAAAGTTCATTTAATTTACCTACACAGTTTACATTTAATATTTTCCCCCATGCCTTATATTCCTTGTATACTGCAAATAAAGACGGCATATCCTTAAAATGAGCAAGTTTATTCGGAGTTTTTCTGTTTGGGTATCTTAAAAGAAATCCTGGAGTATAATTATGAATCTCAAAGGGTTTAAGTAATTCTGTATTTGGGAGAAGCGGTTCATATGAAATATCAATAAATCCTCCACAATAGTAAATAGGTACTTTTGAATCATTTCTATATTTTAAAAGCAATGCAGTTGCCGGCTGATTCACTTTTTGGAAAAAATCTATAGCTTCATTGTAAGATATTACTCTTCTTTCAATATTACATTTACTTTCTACAATTCTGTTCATTTCTTTTTGAAGAAGTTCAATATCTTTATCAGATATTTCCTCCTGGCCATTGTAGTAGTAATAATAGCTGTCTCCCAGAGAGTGGCTTATTACAAGATGACGTTCCGGAAAAAGGGTGACAGATGCTTTTGCCAGGATAAATGATAATGTTCGTCTAAATAATCTTATACCTGGAGTACTGTTAAATCTGACAGCTTCAACATAGGAATTTATTTCAATTTTAAAACTTAAACTGACCAGCTCGTTATTTATCTTTGCAGCAATAACAGGGTTTTCTGTTTTTTCATTTAATAAGTTATCAAAAATTTCATTTACTCTTGTACCGTAGGCTATTGTTTTTTCTTTTCCACTTTCCAGTTTAATATTTACTTCTTTCATTCCCACTCCGGATCTGTCAAATTTAAACTGAATTTTAATATGAAAAGATATGATTGTACAGAAATAAAAATTTATTTTTTAAATGAGCTCCAGCCATTGTCTCGGGCCGATATAATTTGGACGGGATATTATTTCCTTATCCAGGTCCGCTATCTCATCAAACCCCCTTGTTGAAGTTAAAAAGTAGAGATAACGTTTTTCTTTTGTGGATATAATATCATATTTTTTTTGAAGTTCTGATTGTTCCTCTGGAGTGGTGTATTGTTGTTTTAGTTTTTTATAGGATTCTTCAAGCTCAATATCTTCTGTGTCAGTTGATATATTAAATAGTTTGAATAAATTTACAGTTTCCAATTAATGTTCCTAATCAAACAAGCTTAGTTGTACTGGTTTACTAATGCTTGTTTTGGTTTTATTTGCAGTAGAGACGTAGCCTGGTCGGAAGCAAGCTTCCTGCTCGGCTATGCGTCCTAAGCATGCTACGTCTGTACTACTGGTGTTAAGGGCATTTAGCCTGTTTTTATTTTCCTCTAATGTAGAATAATTTGCACTAAGCTGAATAAGAATTTCAAATGGATTGTCATATATATCTATATTAGATGAAATATTGGTAAATTTATTATCCAGCTCATACTTCATACTTTTAATCAGCCCATTTAGGCTTTCAAGATAAAATTTATCTTCACTTGTTTTTATTTCCTCTGCAAGTCGTGACATAATTGTAAAATATGCACCTGTCTCATCCAGTGTCAGATCTCTGGATTTAAGTCTTGATATCAAGCTTTGTATCCAAAAAAGGAGGCTTATATCCGGTTCTTCTTTTTCCATGGCTACTGCAGTCAGCCTGTAGGCCAATGTATTTCCAAATAATTTTTTGCAGGTTGTAATAAGATCTGTTGGTGAATATTTATATCTGGATGCTGTTTCTATACTCCAGATTGCAAAACTCATTGCAGGTTCTTTGTGATTTCTGTTTAGATCCTGCATCATCAGGTTTGCAGTTTCCAGAAACAGATCTTCCATATCATATTCAAGGCTTTCAATAATTTCTGTAATAACACTTCGAATAAAAGATCTGTCTTTAATAATATTATCAATAAACGCTTTATGTTTATTGTTTGTAATATGGATTTGCTTTTTCCCGGATAGATGCAAAAGTATGGGTTTGAACATGATCAGTTCTGAATTGGAATCAATATTTTCCAGTCTGTTTCCCATTTCTATGTAATCCTGTTCATAAAAAGCATGAATAGCCAATATAAGATCTTTCCAGATTGAAAGGATTGAATTTTCTGATATCTCTTTCAATGAGATGAAAATTTCAGGATTATACATACCGTTAGTTACAGCTTCAAAGGCATCAAGAATAGTACGTGCTTCTATTCTTAATTCTTCACTTGTCCTGTCAGATCTTTCAAGTATTCCTGGATCGGTGAGATGTTGTTTTAGTTCACTTCTAAGAGTTATGTGTTCCAATGACCCGGGACTGGAAGAAAGAAATTTCTCCAGGGTATGGTCATTTTTTGTTTTTAGTTTGTCTTTTCTCATATTTCCGGTGGATTCAAAAATTATACTAATTGGTACTGTATGTCAACAAGTATATTGTACGATGGGTATTCTGGTTTGTATATTTTTACAGTAGATTAAGCTTTGCTTTCAGCGATTCAACTTCATCTTTTGTCAGTGTTCTAATTATCTGTATTTCATCTTCGGGTCTCGTCTGCAATACAGGTTTATTATTATATGGGATCCCTTTTTCATCTACTAAAAGCTTTAAAATTGGGTGTTTTGGAGTGGTCAGGTTTGTTTTTATAACCAGACCAATAGCAGAGTTTGATAACTTTACAAAGGTACCTACCGGATATAAAGACATTATAAATACGAGGGTTCTTAATATATTTTCATCATACTTTGTCCCCTTACCTTTTAGAAGATCCATGATGCCGGAATGTCCATCGAGACCGCTTCTATAGGGACGTTTTGTTGTGGCTGCCGCAAAAGCAGAGGCAACAGCCAGAATCTTCCCGTTTAATGAGATTTTATTTCCTGTAAGCTTTCTTGGATAACCGCTTCCATTAATATGTTCATGATGTTCAAGAACAGCAATATATATCGAAACAGGAAATTCCGCTTTTTTAAGAGTTTTATAGCTGATTACAGGGTGGGTTCTAATAACCTGAAGCTCTTTTATAGAGAGGGCTCCATGTTTTTCATATAACTGGGACGGAAGTAACAGCATTCCCAGTTTATGAAGCATTGCAGCAATTCCAATTTCTATTTGTTTATGAATAGGAAATTTCAAAAAATCTGCAATTGCCAGTACAAGAAAAGTTGTTTTTATACTGTGGTGAATAACATACGAATCAGCTTTTTTTACCTCGGAGTTAATATTTAACAATAAATCTTTATGTTCTTTAAGTTCAAATATAATTTCTTTTGCTTTATCAGAAATAGGTACAAGAGGAAGGACGTCCAGCTCTCTGAAATTATCATAATACTTAGTAAGAAATTTTATGCATTCATTGGTGAAATTATTGATAAGTTTCTGTTCTTCGGATTGTTTTTCGTTCGATTCAATAGTTGCAGTAGCTCCATCCGGACTATTACCCAGAGAGTTCCCTTCAAAAGGGATTCCATCAGTTTTTATTTCTTTATATTCCCACTTTTCCAGCCGATTTATCATCTCTTTGGAAATAGAAATATCCGGTGATAATAATATGTATTTTTCATCCAGATATACCGGCTGGTTAATGTATGAATCTATTTTTAGATTTCCTAAAGATACTTTATTCATTAATAATATCCCGTTGACCCCTTAGAGTGAAATAAGTAAACTCTCTCTTATATATTATAGGAGATTTTTGCTTGAAATTTAAGATAATTTTCATTTTATTCAATATTGTAGTGGTTTTTTCGTTTTTAATCGTTACTTTGATGCCTCTTCTCATGTTAGGTGGAGAATACAGTCAGGAATTTTTTAAAGACAGCTGGTATCTTTTTCTGATTTTTATAGTTGCTATCGGCTCTATTGATACATATTTTATAATAAACTGGAAGATGTTTTCTCTTTTGGAAACTGAAAATTGGGATGATTTGATATCCTGGCTTGAAATTAAAATATATAAATTAAAAAACATATATTCACCTCTGGTTAGAATTCTTGCAAATACCTATTTAATAAAATCTGATATGTCCGGAATTTCAAAACTGGAGGATTTCCTTCGTAAGGAAAAACCGAAATTATTAAAAAAAATGGTTATTCCTTTAAGTGTTCCCCATTTTATTGATGGAAGTCCTGAAAAAATGGAAGTTTTTTTTAGTGAATTTATTGATCAAAAAGGTGTAGTAAAGGCTGACTGGGTTAAATTTTTATACTCTTTTTCATTGTTATTAAATAATAAAAGAAATGAGGCTTCTCTTTCATTTTTATCCCTGTGTAAAAGTAGAATATCTCCTATTCTTAAACTTCTTGTAATCTATTCTCTAAATCCATTTTTTGAAATAGAGAAAGATGAAAAATTTGCCTGTGTAAGTTTAGGTAAAAAGGAATTACGTTCCAGATATAAAAAAGAAAAAATGGAACTTGAGTTGGAAAGTGTTAATGATAATGTTCTTATTCTTGTTTTAAATAAATTTTCAAAAGAAGCTGTTGATTGGCTTTATAAGGAATCATAAATGGATGTAAGAGTAAGATATGCTCCGTCTCCTACCGGGTTACAGCATATTGGGGGTATTAGAACTGCCCTTTTTAACTATTTTTTTGCAAAATCTATGGGCGGAAAGTTTATTCTCCGGGTGGAAGATACAGACAGAGAGCGATTTAGTGAAGAATCCCTGAAAGATCTCTACGATACTCTCGAATGGTTGGGTATTGATTGGGATGAGGGTCCTGTAAAAGGTGGTCCCTATGGTCCTTATGTGCAATCCGAAAGATCTGAACTCTACAGGGAATATGCTGATAAACTGGTTGTTGAGGGGAAGGCATACCATTGTTTCTGTACTGCTGAAAGGCTGAATGATCTGAGAGAAGTTCAGAAAAAAGAGAAAAAATCATATGGGTATGACAGACACTGCAGGGAATTGTCAGAGGAAGAAATTGATAAGAAAAAGAGCGAAGGATTAAAGTCTGTTATAAGACTTAAAATCCCTCTGGAGGGAAAAACATCCTTCGACGATCTTCTCCTCGGTAAGGTTACAAGAAAAAATAAGGATATCTCTCCCGATCCTGTATTAATGAAATCTGATGGATTCCCAACCTATCACCTGGCTAATGTAATTGATGATCATTTTATGAAGATATCTCACATTTTGCGGGCCCAGGAATGGATTCCCTCTGGTGCCATGCATATTCTTCTCTATAAGGCTTTTGGATGGGATCCTCCCGCTTATTGTCACCTTCCCATGGTTATGGGTAAAGATGGACAGAAACTCTCCAAGAGACACGGTTCAACCAGTGTCATAGAGTTCAGGGAGAGGGGGTATCTTCCTGAGGCGCTGATAAACTATGTTACCATGGTTGGCTGGGCATATGATGACAGCAGGGAGTTCTTTACAAAAGAAGAGCTGGAAAAACTATTTTCTCTGGAAAAAATCAGTAAGTCTCCCGGTGTTTTTGACTATAAAAAACTTGAATGGTTTAACGGTCAGTATATAAGAAAAAAATCTGAAGCAGAGCTGATTGAGGAAGTTATTCCCTATCTGAAAAAAGATGGAATTATATCTCAGGATGTGACTGAAAAAGAGATGCTGATAATTAAAAATATGATGTCTCTTATGACGGAACGCCTTCATTTTATTAGTGATATTTCTGAATTGGCCAGGTTTCTGTTTAAAGATATTGGTAGTTATACACTAACAGATATTATACCTAAAAAGATGGATTTTAAAGGAACTATTATTGCTCTGGAGGGTGCAAGAGAGCTTGTTAAAGGTTTTGAATCCAGGAGTGATGAGGAAAATGAGGAGCTTTTTAGAAAAAAATCAGAAGAAGTTAAGGTTAAGCTTGGATCACTGTTAATGCCCCTTAGGGTAGCTATTTCCGGCAGTAAGGTTTCCCCTCCAATATTTGGATCCCTGCGGCTTTTAGGAGTGGAGAAGGCATTGGAAAGAATTGATCATGTAATTGATCTGTTAAAAGCAGCAGTGAAAAATGAGGTAAATAAAGAGGATTCTAATGGGCAGTAAGAAAGAAGTAAAAACTAAAGAAGTAACAATGGAAAAACTTGTATCCTTATGTAAACGTCGGGGTATAGTTTATCAGTCCAGTGAAATATATGGCGGAATGGCCGGAGCCTGGGATTACGGTCCTTTAGGTGTAAAACTAAAGAATAATATCCGGGATTACTGGTGGAAAGAAATGACTCAGCTTCAGGATAATATTGTAGGTCTTGATGCCTCTATTATGATGCATCCTAAAGTATGGGAAGCATCTGGACATGTAGACAGTTTTACAGACCCCATGGTTGATTGTAAGGAATGTAAAGCAAGATTCCGATCAGATCATATTGATCTTGCAGCAGCGTGTCCAACATGTGGAGCAAAGGACAGTTTTACAGAACCCAGACAGTTTAATATGATGTTTTCCACCCATCTTGGACCAGTAGCAGAATCCGGAAGTATAGTTTATTTAAGACCGGAAACAGCCCAGGGTATTTTTGCCAACTTTAAAAATGTAGTCCAGACAAGCAGGGTTAAAATACCCTTTGGTATAGCACAGGTAGGTAAGGCTTTTCGGAATGAAATAACAACTAAAAACTTTATATTCCGTACTGTGGAGTTTGAACAGATGGAGATGCAGTTTTTTGTAAAACCCGGAGATGATGAAAAATGGTTTGCATACTGGAAGGACTCCAGAATTAAATACTATGGCAGGCTTGGAATTAGAAAAGAAAAACTGAAATTTCACCAGCATGGAAGTGATGAACTTGCCCATTATGCAAAAGATGCTTTTGATATTGAGTATGAGTTTCCTATGGGCTGGCAGGAACTGGAAGGAATACATTCCAGAACAGATTTTGATTTATCCAGACATGCGGAATTCTCAGGTAAAGACCTGACATATCTTGATGATCAGACCCATGAACGCTATTTACCCTATGTTATTGAAACTTCTGCTGGATTAACAAGAACAGTTCTTATGGTTCTTTCCGATGCTTATGAAGAGGAGGAGCTGGAAGGTGGTGATGTTCGTACAGTACTCCATTTTCATCCTGAACTTGCACCGATAACAGTTGCAGTTCTTCCACTTGTTAAAAAAGATGGAATAAAAGAGATTGCAGAGGGGATTGAGAAGAATCTAAGAGAAGATTTTTCAACATTCTATGATCAGTCAGGAGCAATAGGCCGTAGATACCGACGAATGGATGAAGTTGGAACTCCATATTGTGTAACTGTAGATTATGATACAAAAGAGGATAATACAGTTACAATTAGATTTCGAGATTCCATGGAACAGGAACGTATTCCTATAGAGAAACTTGCGGAACGAATTAGAAAAGCAAACAAAGAATTTAGGAGAGAACAGTAATGTCCAGTGGTCTGGAAGTCCTCAAAGAAAGAGGTTTTATAAAACAATGCACAGATTTTGATAAACTAGATAAACTTATGTCAGAAAAGAAGATCAGTTTTTATGCCGGATTTGATCCCACAGGAAAAAGTCTCCATGTAGGACATATGGTTCCTCTAATGGCTATGGCGCATCTCCAAAAATCTGGTCACCGTCCCATTTCTCTTGTTGGCGGAGGAACAGCACTAATTGGTGATCCTTCCGGTAAAACGGAAATGAGAAAAATTCAAACTGTTGAAAAAATACAGGAAAATTCTGAATCCATGAAGAAACAAATTGAGAAATTCATAGATTATAGTAATGATAAAGCTTTGATGCTTAATAATTATGAGTGGCTGGGTAAATTAAATTATATCGAGTTTCTACGTGATATAGGGCGTCATTTTTCCGTAAACAGAATGCTTGGTTTTGAAACGTATAAAATGCGCCTGGAAACAGGTCTTTCTTTTATTGAATTTAACTATCAGCTTCTTCAGTCCTACGACTTTCTTGTTCTTAATCAGCAGCATGACTGTATGCTTCAGATTGGTGGAGATGATCAATGGGGTAATATAGTAGCAGGTGTGGATTTAACAAGAAGGGTAGAGTCCCATGAAGTATTTGGATTGACTTTTCCTCTTGTAACCAGATCAGATGGAAAGAAAATGGGTAAAACTGAAAAGGGTGCAGTATTTCTTGATCCTGATCTTTTTTCTCCTTATGACTATTTTCAGTACTGGAGAAATGTTGCAGATGCCGATGTTGAGAAATTCCTTCTTCTTTTTACTTTTATGTCAGTGGAAGATATTACTGAACTGGGAAAACTGGAAGGTCAGGATATAAACAAAGCAAAAGAGATATTGGCTTATGAACAGACAAAGATAATCCATGGACAGTCAGAAGCAGATAAGGCCATAGAAGCTGCCAGAGCTGCATTTACGGCTCAAGGCAGTAACTCAGTGGACAAAAGCGCAATACCCTCAATAACAGTAGACAGGGCTGAACTTGAGTCTGGTATAAATGTTATGGACTTGTATGCAAGGACGGCTCTGTGCAGCTCCAGGGGAGAAGCCAGGAGACTTGTGACTCAGGGCGGTGCATCTGTTAACGAAGTTAAAATTATAGATATAAATAAAAATATAGATGTTTCATTTGTGGACGATGGTGAACTGTTGTTAAAAGCAGGAAAGAAACGGTATTTCAGGATAATTGTTGAATAGTGTAGAGACGTAGCATGCTACGTCTGTACTATTAAATAGGAATGTATCCTGTAGATTAAGTCACGAGGATCG
>DAOWEB010000392.1 GCA_030638735.1 Spirochaetaceae bacterium | reverse complement strand
AGGAATAGCGATATGGCAGAGGCCAGGCAGGCAAAAGAAAGGAGACAGCATCTATTTTGGACACAGGATCCATCATATAATTTTTTTGGAACATTAATCGGTATAGGGTATTCATTTGATTACATTGGAAATTTCAACATTTACCGTATAGATGAAGATCTTTCCTACATGTCATCATCGAAGCCTCAGTTAGTAGGAACTATAGAAAACGCCATGATGCACCGCCTGACTGTTCCCATATTTACATTTGCCGCTAAAAACATCTCTTTTGATCCGGCTTTTTACTTTGGAATTATGCATGGAGGATCAACAACTATAACCTACACCGATTATGAACCTAATTATCCCAATTCACCGACAGAAGTAGAAAAAACAAGCGATGTTTCATCAGTTCTGGGATTTTCGGTCGGGCTGGATGTGGCCTTGAAATACTATCTTCGAATCAGCGACAACTTCTCGACTTATATCGGTGCTCGCAGCCTTGTAGAAATGTGGCTTGTCAATGTCACCGCCGATGGAATTAATTCATATGAGTTTGAGAGTAAAGTCGGTGGGCTGGCTCAGCTTGACTATTTTACCCTAAATGCATCGGTAATGGCTGGAATCCGCTTTGATACTGAAAAACCCTTTGAGATTTTCGGTATGTTTACTCCAATTGGCCCCGGAGGCGGAGCAATGCTTTCTATGGGTCTTAGATGGCATGGGGTTTCTTTTGAGTGGGTAGAACCACATAGTAAAAACGTCGCCGTGGATATGCGGTGGAAATAAAAAAAATATTCTATTAGGAGATAATTATGAAAAACGTAATAAGCAAAAAGGATGTCAATGAAGCTATCTCTATACGTAATTTCAAACTGGATTATGAAATTACAAATATTGAGAACAAGTTTGAACCAGAACATCTTGTTCAGGTTATGAAAGATTCCCTGAATAAATTCCTACTGAAAAAAAAGTACAGTATCAATAATTCCTCTGATACCGTAATTGAGGGAGAATTTATAAAAATCGATATAGGGAACCGATTTCTGCGTTACTTGACCATGGGTATTGCAGGAAAGGTAAAGGTTGCTGTTGCAGGTAGAATAACTGTCTCAGACCAGGAAATTCAAACTTTTAATTATGAAGTTCCCATGACTTCAGCGAGCTGGATACATACTCCCAGATTTTTAACCATAAAAGCAGTTCAGGGTTGCGCTAAAAAGATCGCTATAATGTTTCAGAAGTGTCAGTAGGTAATGGTCTTAGTAAAAAAAGCTGAAGGCTATATTGAGATGAATATTGGGAAAATACCAACTGATGTTATTTTGAACAAAGTAGTTGAAATGGGACTGGATAGAAAAAATACGGAAGCAATCTTTTTCCGCTGTAGAGATAAAAAGGCAAAGGAAGCACAAAATTTGCTTAAAGCAGCTATTATTGTACTATTGGCAGGTATTTTGGCATCTGTTTACGGAACATCCATGGATTATTATGAGTATTTCTATTGGTACGGTCCTGTTCTGATTGGTATTGCTCTGCTTTTAACTGCAATTATTTATAAAAGACGACTAAAGAAGAACTGGAGAATCGGTAGTAGAACATAATCTTGTAAACTCTAAGAACTCAGGTTGTCATAAAACTGAGAAAGTGGACACAGATACTATTAAAATGTTGGAGCGTTCCTGTATAAAAAGGGAACATAAAAGTAAAACAATAGGAGTTAGTGTATGAAGAAAGTGACAAAAACATATAAAGTGTGGGCGGTTTTTCTGCTGCTTCTGGAATTAGTTGTGCTGGGAATGGTTGCAAGCGGAGATTTTGAATTTCAATACGGAATAATAGGATTAATTGTATCCCTGATTTTCACCGGTTGGTGTATAAAAATACTTATTTCACCAACCTACAAAATGACATCTGTCGATGATCCTGAACTCCGGGAGAATGTTTTCCTGGCTATGGAAGAGCATGGAAAAGGAAAAAGTAATAAGGAAAATCAGTTGAATCTTCGATTCGGATCATCCATACCTGATGAATGGATTTCCGCCGGGATAAAGAAATTCGCCAAAAAAATAGCACCTTATGAAAAAGTAGTTATGTTTTTCGATACCGCCACTTTCAAACCTGGTAAAAAAGAAATCATATAGAAGTCATAGTGGTCAAACTGAAAATTAATGAACCATTCATTGATCAAAACGTTCTTGCTGATAAGTATTGACATGAATTTGTGGCCGTACTATTATTATATAATAGTACGGCATTAATAATTTTCAATACTGCAGGAGTCATATCATGCAAACCAAACTAAAAAGACATCCGGAAGACTTAAGGACTTAGCTAATTTGGAAAACCTGGAGTATGAATAAAACATTGAGAGATGAAACAGAAGCAGCTAAAGACCAGAGATATGATAATATTCCAACACGGGGGGCACCTGTTTCGATCAAAATCTGCCCTTATGTTTCTTTTATCCAACTCTCAATCTCGCCCTTTTTACTGGTAAAATTTACACCATTAAGGACAATCTGCCTGTTATCCCCTTCATACTTCTTATAATACCGGTTTTCTTTTATCTGCTTAATTGCAATTTCTGCAGATTTATCAAGTTTAAACTCGATAATATAGATATGAGTATCCGACTTAATTACTGCATCCATACGTCCATCGTTAGTTTTAATTTCGGTCTGTATTCTGTAGCCCAGCAGGGAGAATAGACAATAAAAAACCGACTGGTAATATTTTTCATGTTTTAGTTTTATATCGTACTCAATTTTTACAAAAAACCTGTTTGCAAGCTCAAAAACCTTATCCAGATCATCTGCATAAAAAGCGGTTCGAATCTTTTCGATTAAATTCGGAGCTTCCTCTCTTGGAACAGAGGTGAAATATTCGGTTAAATATTTAATAAACGATTGTTTGACCTCTTTGTTGGGAAAAGATAAATTATATAATTCAGAATCAGGATTATAGTCTTTAATGGTCAAATAACCTGTTTGAAATAATAAAGGTTCTATTTTTAGATTATCTATCTCGTAACTTGAAAAACTGTCAGATGATGTTATTAGTGCTTCCAGATTGATAATTTCAAAATCCATTTTTTTCAATAATTTAAGCAAAAATGTCGGGGTCCCTGTTTCAAACCAATAATTTTCAAAATCACTATTCATCATTGCTTTTGTAAAGGATACCGGATTGTATAATAATAAATCTTTTTTGGAAAAACGGATGCCGTTATACATCTCTTTCAATTTATCCAGATATTCCTGCCTGCTTATTCCAAGGGTATCTGCATTTTCGATAATCCACTCAGCGAAATAATGCTCGCATTCCTCCTGGGTAAATCCGCAAATACCCGCAAACTTCACATCCATTGTTAAATCAGTCAGGTTATTTAAATCTGAAAAAACAGAAACTTGTGTAAATTTACTTACCCCTGTAAGGAAACTGAATCTTAAATGTTCTTCACAAGCTTTTATCTGACCATAGAACTTTTTTAACAGAGTTCTGATTTTTTGACATTCTTCCAGTTTTTCAACATTATCCAGAATTGGTTTATCATATTCATCTATTAGAACGACAACTTTAGCATGTTTATTATGAAGTTTTTTTATCAGTTCTTTAAACATCTGATAAGACCGCTTTGTTTCTAAAACAAAACCATATTTCCCGGCAATATCATTTAATTCTATACATAAATTCTCTTCCAGTTCCGGGGCATCACTGCTGCCCATACGGTTTAGTGCCAGTTGGATTATGGGATATTTTTTCCAGTCATATTCTTTGTCGTAAATGTATAATCCCTTAAATAACTCTTTCTTTCCAGTAAATATTGATTCCAGGGCCGATAATGTCATTGATTTGCCGAAGCGGCGGGGACGCGATAAAAAGAATTGCCCTTTTGGCTGTATTAATAAATTATACAAATCTTTGGTTTTATCAATATACATACAATTGTCTTCAATGATGTCGCTGAAAGTGTAGATACTTGTGCTTAATTTCTTTCTCATACCATTAAGTATACCACAGATGTTGATTACTTTGAATTATTTGAATGAACAAAATAGGGAATAAGGATAACTCTCCAGATTAAGATTAATAATGACAATTTTTTTTCAAATAGTGTATATTCAACATCATGAGGAAAATTTACCGGCTTATTATAATACTTTCAATTTTCTGGATTTCATCCTGTTCGTATGAACTCTCTTACCAGGGTGAACTTGGTAAGGGGGTGCTGCCCGAGGGAGATCAGTACGCCGAGCACCTCTCTTTAGCGGCCCTGGAAACAGAAGGAATTCTCTATATACAGCTTCCTGAAGAGGGAGTGGTCAAAGAGGAAGGAGTGGTCCATCTACAGGATTCGGCGGGAAAGATTTTAATCTATTCACTAGCTGACATTGAGCTGATGGGATTCTTTATGGACGAAACCGGCGAAGCTGTCAAAGGCAGCGAAATTTTCACCACCCCGGATGAACTATTGGGAGTGGTAAATCAGGATATATCTGCCCGGATATTGTTAGTGCGACTGTATGAACCTGAAGGAAGCCTTGTATTCAAAACGGAAATTTCCATACCGGAAAGTTCTGAAAAAGAGAAGCGTGAAAAATTTTACTCCCTGAGTATAACCCCGTCAGGAGATCTTGTGGGGCTCTACGGAAGTAACCGGGGACGCCCCGGCGGAATCCTGCGTGTAGTCAATTTTCTGGAAGGGAACAGGCAACTGGAGTTCATTGAAAAAGAGCGGTTCAGCAATGCCATGCCCCTGTCACTGCAAGCTCCTTTCCGTTTTAATGCCGTCCTGTTTTTCGCCGGGAATTACTACATTACCGTAGATATGGGGGCTGATCCCTTTGACGGCGTTCTGATTCTTGACGAGAATTTGGCCCCTCAAAGATATATTACCGGCTTCTGGCACTATAACTGTCCCCTGGATGTGGTTATTGATGACCAGGGGATAATTTATACAAGCAGCTTCTACCACGATACGCTTAAAGCACATGACGGGGAGGCTTTCCTGGCAAAAACCGCCCCGGACAACTTCGCGGGATATCAGAATGAACTTATGAATAATCCCGCCGGTATGGCTCTGGCCGGAAACAGCATCTATGTTTATGACAGCGATAACGGGCGGATTAATATCTTCCAAACTATCGGACAAAAAGAGAATCAGATACCCTACAGTCCTACACAACTGATTATCCCCAAACATCTTGTTCCGGGCAGCTTTTCCCTAAATCTTACTTTCATCTTTTATGGCGTCATGATCATGATATCCATGAACGCCTTTGTTTTTTCCTTTATCCTGAAAGACAGGGTTTTCCTCTATTTCGGCCTTTTCTACCTCTGTGGCCTTTTTCAAATGATTGACAGCATTTTTGACAGGTTTTTCTTTACTCTTTACCATTGGAACTTTTTCTCTCCATGGCCTATACTGTTCTTTCTTATTCTCTTTATTGAACGGTTCATTGATCTGAAAGTGTCAATGCCCCGGGTAGAAAAAATCAAAAGAGGAGTGCTGGCTGCCACCCTGTTTTTCTATTTTTTCAGTATTATCGAAGGGATTTCCGGTCAGAAGACACTCAAGACCGTCCTCAATATCAGTGGAGATATTTTTGCTGTTATCTTTATGCTCCTTCTCCTGATTTATCTTATATTCCTTACCCTCAGGGCAAACAGAAATGCAAAAACTTTTCTCAGATTTTTTCTTGTCCTCATCATTGCAGGTTTTCTCTCTCCCGCCTCGGTGAGTAAATTGTTTATTCCCGAAGACAGTACCTACTACTTTTCCATACTCTATGGGAACTTCCCCTTTATGGCCGGTCTCCTGGTGAGCGGTTTTTTTCTAACTTATCTGCTGGCCGACCGTATTATCAATTACAGGGTTTCTTCGGCACAGATGGAGGAGAAAAGCCGGTATCTGGAAGAGCTGGACATAAAGAAAACCCGCTATATAATGAATATCTCCCATGAACTTCGTACTCCTCTGACTCTTATTCAGGGCTTAACCCGGCAGATTATGAAGGGGAAATGGGGCGATTCCATTCAAAAAAACCGGTCCAATTTTGAAACAATAGATCGTAATACCCTGAAATTACAGAAACAGGTTAATAATTTTCTTGAACTTTCCAGAATAGAACAGAATCAAAGAGAACCTCAACTTAAGAACATTGACATGTTATCCCTGCTTAATCAGATAGCAGAGGAATTTCAATCCCTTTCAGATTATCTGGATGTTAAACTATTCTTAAAAGTGGAAAAAAACTGTGTACTCCATGCCGATCCCTATCTTTTTGAAACTGCTCTGATGAATCTGATAAGTAATGCCTTCAAATTTACCAAAACCTCCGGAGAAATTAAACTGGAGGGATTTTCCTGCAAAGAAGGTGTTATAATATCAGTATCCGATACAGGAACAGGTATACGGGAAGAAGATCAAACTGCTATATTTTCCCCCTTTGAACAGGTCAGAGATGACCCATACTCGAGTAAAGGAACAGGTCTGGGACTTTCTCTGGTTAAAGAGATAATGACATTGCATAAGGGACAAATTAAACTGGAAAGTGTTTTCGGTTCAGGTTCCACATTCTCCCTGATCTTTCCTTCCCATAGCGAAAGAGATCTGCCAAATTGGAGCATCGACATGAGGTCCGGATGGGGCCTTGCCGATGAGTATGGATCAGAGCTCTATGGAGTTGATAAAATACCGACGAATCAAACCCTCCAAAAAGACAGAAGGTCAGTTCTCCTGGTAGAAGATGATCCCGATATGATGAGATATCTAATATCCGAAATGACAACCCACTTTTCTTTGACATGGGCCTATAACGGAAAAGAGGCCCTGGAGGTTCTGACAAAAATGACACCGGATTTAATAATTAGTGACATTATGATGCCGGAGATGGATGGATGGACTCTCTTTGAACAATTGCAGGAAAAAATTTCTACAAAACATATTCCCTTCCTTTTCCTTACTGCCAGGAATTCCCAAAAAGAGAAGCTCGAAGCTCTTAACAAAGGCATTGTAGATTATCTGGAAAAACCCTTTCCTTCCGAAGAGTTTATTATTCGGGTGAAGGCCAATATTGAAAGAGGGATAGTTTTCAAAAACCGGTATAAACAACAATTAAAGGAATCTCTACTTGATTTTGTCGATAATTATGATGAATTGCATCAAAATAATAACGAATTATCATCCTTTGAAAATGATGAGATAAAAGAATATGATCTTTCACCCAGAGAAAGTGAAATACTTCAATGTATTACCAAAGGCTTAAGTAACAAGCAAATTGCCTTTGAACTGGGGATCTCCGTAAAAACAGTGGGAAATCATAATTCATCTATCTTTAAAAAGATGGAAGTTACCAGTCGTCTGGAACTCTTGTTATTGAAGAACCCATCTATTGGACTAATATAAAAGAGTAGGAGAACTACCATGGGATGCATCAACGCGATTGTAAAAATTAAGAATATTCTGGGACCGGATTCACATATAACTTGTGATGCCCTTGTTAATACAGGGGCCGGCAAATAGAATTACAAAAAAAGATATACAAAATGCATATGAAAGATGGAACTTTTACTATTACTAATTTCGGATCCATTGGAGGTCTCTTTGCAGTTCCCATAATTAATTATCCCCAGGCTGGAATCCTGGGCATTGGCCGGATACATCAAAAACCAATAGTTAAAAACAACGAAATAGTTATTGGGAATATTATGCCTCTTTCCCTCTCTGTAGATCACAGAATTGTAGATGGAGGAGAAACCACCCGTTTTATCAATGAGATAAAGGGCTATCTTGAGAATCCAGTAAGTATGCTCTTCTAGGAGAATGATAAAAAAGATGATTAATAATAAATACGATTTAATTATAATAGGTGCAGGCCCAGGTGGATATGTAGCTGCTATCCGTGCAGGTCAGACTGGTATGAAAACAGCAATTATTGAAAAGGAATATATTGGGGGTATGTGTCTTAACTGGGGCTGCATTCCAACAAAAAGTTTACTGGAAAGTGTAAAATTATTCAAAAAAATAAAAACCGCTGGAAAGTTTGGAATAGATGGTATTGGAGACATTTCATTTAACTGGAAAAATGCTGTTAAAAGAACTAAACCAATTGTTAAAAAACTTACCAGGGGTGTTGAGTTTCTTTTAAATAAAAATGGTGTGGAAATAATTACAGGATCTGCAGAAGTTATCTCTGCAAATATTATCACTGTAAATAATCGCACTATTAAAACAGACAATATTATTATTGCAACCGGTTCAAAACCAGCGGTATTAACACCCGGGCTGGATAATGCTTTACAGATTGAAGAGATGCTTTTAAAATCTGAAATACCTCAAAAGCTTGCAATAATTGGTTCAGGAGCTGTAGCTGTTGAACTAAGCCAACTGTTTAAAATGATGGACAGGGATGTCCGGCTTTTTACAGGAACTAATAAACTTATTCCCTGTCTTGATAAGAGGATAGAAAAATTCATAATTGATAAATTTAAAAAAGACAATATTGAAATTATCAAAGACTATGAAATAAAAAATGGGAATATACTTATTGATAATAAACCTGAAAAATTTGATTTGATAATAAACGCTTCCCTGCGCCAGGCAATATTACCTCCAGCTTCTATTGATTTCAAGTTAAACAATGGTTTTATTTACACTGATGATAAACTTCAAACCTCTATTTCCGGAATCTATGCTGTTGGGGATGTAAATGGAAAGAATTTCTTTGCCCATTCAGCATCTGCCCAGGGACTTGCTGTTGTAAACCAAATACAGGGTATAGATAATTTAATTGATTTAAATAAGCATCCCATAAATATTTATACCTATCCGGAGATAGCTCAGCTGGGCAAAACTGAAGATACTCTAAAATCTGATGATATTGAATTTGAAATAAGTGAATTTGCTCTCTCTTCCAACGGAAAAGCTATGGCAGAGGGAGAAACAGAAGGGTTTTTTCGAATTCTATTTGAAAAGAAATACGGAGAAGTCCTTGGTGTTCAAATTGTAGCTTCCAATGCAACAGACCTTATATCTGAAGCATCAGCAGCTCTGCAGATTGAAGCTACTGTTTATGATGTTGCAAAGACTGTTCATGCTCATCCAACAGTCTCAGAAGTATTTATGGAAGCAGGACTTGAGGCAGCAGGAGAACCTGTTCATAAGTAAGATATTGTTTTTTAGGGTAGTATTAATTAGGATGTTTTATTATTGGAGGCTTTAGCGATATTTATGAATTCAGCTTGTTTTTGGCTATTTGCGCCAGTTCATAGTTCATGTATTAGAGAAGAAGTATTTTTAAATAGAAATTGTGATACAGCGCAAATAGCTCTATTGAGGTTAGTGTGAGCAGAAAAAAAATAAATTATACATTACCGGACAGTATTCTTCTTGATAATCCAGTATCAAAACTGATGATATGGCAGCCGGAATATCCTGTAATTGTTGTTGGTCAGAGTAATAGTCCCGAAAAATATGTTTTAATGGAAAAAGCT
>DAOWEB010000259.1 GCA_030638735.1 Spirochaetaceae bacterium | reverse complement strand
TGATCCTGAAATTAATGTCAGACCTTCAGAAGGTCAAATTGAGGATCTCTACGGTGAAATTCAAAAACGCCTTCATAGAAACGAAAGAGTATTAATTACAACCCTTACGAAAAAAATGTCCGAGGATTTAACTGATTATTATCTTGGCCTTGGTCTTAAAATAAGGTATCTGCATTCTGAAATTGAAACTATAGAGAGAGTTGAAATTCTTAGAGATCTACGATTGGGAACTATAGATGTTCTTGTAGGAATAAATCTCCTAAGAGAGGGACTGGATCTTCCTGAAGTGTCTCTTGTTGCAATTCTTGATGCTGATAAGATAGGTTTTTTACGTTCTGCAACTGCTCTTATTCAAACAATTGGAAGAGCTTCCAGAAACGTAAATGGAACTGTAATTATGTATGCTGATAAATATTCTTCTGCTATGGAAGAGGCCATAAATGAGACTAATAACAGAAGGATAAAGCAGATAGCCTACAATGTGGAACATGGTATTACTCCTCAAAGTATTAAGAAATCTGTTGAAGAGATGCTGGTAAGAAAAAAAGAAGATACAATTAAATCCGAAAATATGAACCTGGATATAATTAAAACTGGATTTAATATTATTAATCCCGGATCAAGAAAAAAACTTATAAAAAAACTCGAATCTGTAATGCTTGAGCATGCAAAAAATATGGAATTCGAAGAAGCTGCTCTTGTCAGGGATGAAATAAAAAAAATTAAGGAACAGTTCTCTGTTTGAGACAAGGCATTCCTTATCTGTACATCGGTACAGATTGTGTGTCTTTGAAATTTATGGTATATTCCTGCTATGAAAATATGTTTATTAGTTCTGCTTTTAGTATCAAATTTATTTTTATCCTGCAAGGATGAAAAAAGTATTTCTGATATAAAATTAACTGCAACCAAGGTTTTATCTATTCAATCCAGGTGGAGTGTTATCAATTCAACTCATTTAAGACTACGTGAAAAACCGGATTTAAACTCCAGAGCTATTACTACATTGTGGAAAGGCTATGTTCTTGAAGTTGTTTCTCAAAATACTGTCAGTGAAAAATTAGAGGATGAAGAAGGGTACTGGTATCAGGTCAAGTATGGAGGGCTTCAGGGATGGGTCTTTGGAGCTTACCTTATATTTTTCGACTCCAAAGAGAGTGCAGAAAGAAGTTCCAGAGAGATTAAGGGATAATGGATCTGGTTCTTCGAGTTCTTCCATGGCTGCTTCCTCCTTTAATAGGAGCTGCAATAGGTTATATAACTAATGCTATTGCTATAACAATGCTTTTCAGACCGCATAACGAGAAAAGGTTTCTATCTGTCCGGTTACCAATGACTCCTGGAATAATACCAAAACAACGTTATGAATTATCGGTCAGTGTCGGAAATATGGTTTCCAGGGAGCTTCTGACAGAGGATGCAGTCAGAAAGCAGATAAGATCAAAATCATTTCTTAAAAGTGTAAAATACAGTATAAATACATTTCTTGATCTAATAACTGAAACTCCAATTATAGAACTTAAAGCACGTTTTATCAGATCCCGTTTGAAAATCAGGACCGAAGATGAAATTACAAAATCTTTTCTGCCGGAACTTCTTGGTGGTTTTTTTAAATCAGATGGATTTTATAATGTTATAGATAATATTTTGGATAAAGGGATAATCTATCTGGAAGATAAAACACCGGATATGCTTTTCCCTGACAAAAAGGAAATGGTAATAGATAAGGTTTTATCTATCCTTGTTTCTGCAGATCTTGAGGAACGATTTCTAAGGATAGTTGATACATGGCTTGAGAAAGCTGTTCATGATAATTACCATCTTTCTATTTTCCTTACCGAAAACAATATAGAAAGGTTTCTGGATATTTCAAAAAAACTATATATAAGACTTTTTCCCCATTTTATTCACTTCCTGAACAGTGAAGAGGTTTCAGATGAACTGGAGATTCATGGCCGACGTCTTTTGGAAGATATTATTAATAAGCTTAACAAGATTCAGCGCTTTCTTATGTCAGCCGGTCAGTATGACAAAACTCTGGATGAAAATATGGCAGAAATTGTGACTGATACCATAACAAATCTAAGAGATTATGGAGAAGATAAAAATAATATTGTGACTATGGCTAAGGGGCTGGAACGACGACTGGTTTCTTTAAGTCAGACAACAGCGGGTGATATTTTTACACAATGGGATGGAAACCTTTTTGAAGATATTCATAGTCTTGAAAAATCGGTATTTGAATTTATTCGAAATCCCATGGTCTCAGAGAATATAAATAATTGGCTTCTTGGTTTTTATAATAAATATGAGAACACAAAATTAAGTGTACTCCT
>DAOWEB010000312.1 GCA_030638735.1 Spirochaetaceae bacterium | reverse complement strand
TGATAGAACCAATAAAAAAAATAAAACTAACTATGTCTTTGATGGCAGTGATGACTTTAAAAAGGATGATGATATAAACACATTCCTTATCTACAGTAACAAAAAACTGTTTGGTTTTATCAGTATATTCTCTCCGAAAAAAACGGAAGCAGAATTGACAGCAATTATAGAACCGGAACATCGGAAAAAAGGATATTTTAACAAACTATTAATTGAAGTTGTTAATGAATTAAAAAGAAGAAATATACATTCCATACTGTTCGTTTGTGATTACAAATCGATTGACGGGAACCCCGTTGTTCAGGCACTTGGTTCTATATATGAATATTCTGAATACCTGATGAGTTATGCCGGGGACAGGGATAATAGAATTGTTGATAACAACAAAGTTAAAATAATTGAATCTGACCGTAGTGATAAAAATAGATTAAAAGCAATAGCTATGGATGTGTTCCAAAATAGTGAAGAGGAAGCTTCTGAACTGGTAGAAGAAAATTTCAAGAATATTCGCAGAAAATTGTTTAGCATTATATATGATAACCATATTGTTGGAATGATAGGAGTTTATACTGAAATGGACAGGAAGTATGTTTATGGATTTTGCATTGATCGGGAATATCAGGGTAGGGGAATAGGCAGACAATCCCTGACTGCCATAGTTAATATTTGTCTGGAAGAAAATAGGAATCAGAACATTAGTTTAGAGGTTCATACTGACAATAAAAATGCTCTTGGATTATACAGGAAAGTAGGATTTGAGCTTGTAACTGAATTTAAATACTACAGGAAGAGTATACACACTTTTCAATGAGGAGAAACTTTTGATTTCAAAAATAAATATCTCTTTTAGAAACACTTTTAAAGGGTAACTATCATGCTGGAAAATGAGATTCTAAACTGGTTTGGGACCGATCCGTTTGAAGCAGGATACATTCTGATGGAAAAGTCACGGCAATGGGAAAGCTGGGATAAAAATGACAGGATTGGCATAAAGCCAAACCTGGTAGTAGCTAAAAAAGCAGAATACGGCGCCACCACACATCCTGAATTTGCTGCTGGAGCTATCACCTTTCTTCAGGAACAGGGTTTCTTTAACATAAAAATAATGGAAGGCTCCTGGGTAGGAGAGCGGACCGACAGAGCTTTTAAAATTTGCGGATATAATGATCTTTCAAAAAAATACAATGTTCCTCTGGTGGATCTGCAGAAGGATAAATCCATCGCCTGTACCGGAACCAATGGTGAGTACTTACTCTGTAACTCTGTCATGGAGCTGGATCGGTTGATCAATATGCCGGTTTTGAAAGGTCACTGTCAGACATCTGTTACCTGCGCCCTCAAAAATTTGAAGGGCTGCATCCCGGACAGTGAAAAGAGACGTTATCACAGGGAAGGCCTTCATCAGCCCATAGCTGATCTAAACGAAATTCTGCGTGCGGACCTGATCCTTGTTGACGGACTGCAGGGAGATCCTGGTTTTGAAGAGGGGGGTAACCCATTTAAAAGGAATCTGTTTCTGGCAGCAGTAGATCCTGTTCTTACAGACAGTTATGTAACGACCCTTCTCGGGTTAAACCCTGAGGATGTACCCTATATTGGTAAGGCTGCCATACTTGGAGCAGGGTCTGTTATGTCGAATGACTCTGCCATAAACTATCTGAACAAGGGAGAGATCATTGAAGGGAGTAAACAGTCTGCTCTTGCTGACCGGTTTAGGATCTATATCAATGAAAAGAGTGCCTGCAGTGCCTGTTATGCTTCTCTGGTTCAGGCACTGATCTCTCTGGAGAGGGATGGGGATCTGTCTGGTGAACAGGTTTTTATAGGGCAGGGATATAAAGATAAATCTGTAATCGGAAAAGGTATTGGGGTATGTTTAAAAGGTGCTTCATCTTTTGTAGAGGGATGTCCTCCATCTCCAAAGGCCATACAACATTTTCTTGAGACCTGATACTTCTAACATGAATTGGATTGTATAAATACTTATCAGACCGAACAATCCATTTTTACCTAATGCGGGTTTTTAGATAAAAAATCAGTGACAGATTTTTCATATAGTTTTTTATCTGCATTCCAGCCCTTACAATGATTTCCAAGGGGGATTTCTACAAGATCTATACTATCTGTTTTTTCTGCTAAATCCTTACTTACATGAATTGGAACCCAGGCATCATCTGTAGTGTGCAGAATAAGTATTGGTACTTTTATATTTTGTATATCTTTTGTAAAATCCAGTGCCTTCCAATTTACTTTATATTTAATAGAAGTTATAAATTGTGCCGTTAAAATAAAAGGAGCAACCCATATCCCATAACGGGACTTTCCATTTTGAACTACTGATGCGGCAAAATTTAAATTAGGAGAATCCAAAATAACAGCAGTTGTTTTACCGGATAGTTTTGACATTTTCATAAAATTTACAATAATCCCTGCGCCCATACTGTACCCAAAAAGTATTACATTATCTGCAATGTTTTTTATGCAGTAAGCAACAGAAGCTTCCAGATCAAGCCATTCAGTTATTCCGTACTGGTATAAACCGCTGGGGTCTTTGGGATTATCTTTATCGTTCCGGTAATTAATTGTTAAGGTAGGATAATCAAGATTCTTAAACAAAGGAAGTAATCCCAGTGAAGTTTTTTTTGAATCCCTAAGCCCATGGACAAAAATGACACAAGTAGATTTCCTACCTTCTGTGTACCAGGCATTCATCATTCCAATATTGGATTTATATTTAATCTCTTTATATTCAACACCCCTGTCAATAGGAGTCCCATGATAAGGCCAGAAGCTTACTTTTAATTTGTCACCTTCATTTATTGTTCCGTTTAAATTACTGTATGATCTTTTAACGGTGGTTGTTTTATTTTTTTCTTTACTAAGTAATTTTTCTGAGGTACAGGTGAAATCATCTCCTTTAAGCCCAATAATTCCATTTAATTCAAGGTTACCCCAAGCTGCCTGATAAATTTCCAAAGTGAGAGAACTATCATCAATCTCAATTACTTTTGCTCTGTCTTCAATATCCTTATCGCTGTCCCAGTCAGGGTTAAGGCCTACATTATAAATAATTCTACTAAGAAAATAACCAACTGTAATTACCAACCCTGGGATAATTATAACCAACAAAAAAAATATATACAGCATATAACATCTAACTCCTTCTTATATTTTCCTGAGATAAAATCCAGTTAATTTTCCATTGTTCATCATTTCTTTTGAGGCATATAATACCTGAGTTTTCAAATTTTATAATCTGACAGCTGTCAGTCCCGGTGGTCAAATATGACATTAATCGGGAAAGGAAGGGGAGGTGTCCCATAATAATAACATCCTTGTGCATTTTCTCAAGGGCAGATGTGACAGGTTCTACAGGATCGTTTGGTGAAAGACCTGTATGTTTCAGTATTCTGTTATCAATACCCAGTATATGGGCAAATATTTCAGCTGTTTCTTTAGCTCTTTTTTTACCGCTTTGCCATATAACATGTATTTCCGGGTTTAGGGATTTGAAATATTGTGCAATTTTTTCTGTCTCTGCTTTTCCAGTGTCTGTAATACCTCTTTCCGGATCTTCTTCTTTAGATTTTGATAACGCATGTTGAATAAGATAAAGGTACATAATTATCCCCCATGTTTATATTACTATACTTTTACTAATCCAGATAGTTAAGAATAGTGAAAAAGGGGCAACCCGGAATAAATATCTTCCGAATTAGCCCCCACCATTTTTAATGGATTTGTCTTATTGGAGTTTACACCCCATAGTTATACCAATCATTTAAACCACCTCCTTATCTTTGCAGCCTGATGTACATTAGACTCTGAAGTTTTGTTCTGACGACGTTTAGAAAGAATTGTTGTAACAGACTGGATTGTCAACCAGTTAAGAACGCATAAACTTTAAAAAACTATATTACAAAGCCATTTTGTAAATAGTCTCCAGATCTTCGTCAGTGTAGTCTTCTATACCCCATAATCCGCAAAGGGTTCTGGCCTGCTTTACAAGTTCTGGAATATTTGGGTTTTTTATTCCAGCTTCTTTGAGACTAAGAGGGCAGCCTGTATTCCCAATCCATAAACTAAATGTATCTATTATTTTGTCGCATGCCTGGCTTTCCTGTAATCCTTTTATCTCATCTCCCAATTCCAGAATTTTTTCACCAAATCTGATTATTCTTGGAGCAATTGTATCCTTTTTATATCTTAACCATGATGGGAATATCGCAGAAAGGCCTGCTCCATGTGCAATGTTATAAACAGCACTAAGTGGGTGTTCAAGCATGTGATTAGGGGTTGATGCTCCCTTTACACCTGCTTTACATAAGCCGTTCCAGGCGAGTGCTCCTGCCCACATTAGAGAGGCTCTTGCATCCCAGTCTCTGGGATTCTTTTGAATTAAATTAAAACTGGTTATAACTGCTTTAACGAGACCTTCTACAAATCCATCCTGAACAGGTGCATATGAATCCGTAGATGTAAAATACCCTTCCAGCAGGTGACTCATAATATCAAAACTGGCATAGGCAGTATATTCGAGTGGAATAGTAAAAGTAAGAGATGGATCAAGAAAAGCAACTTTTGGAACAAGTAATGGTGATCCTGTTCCAAATTTTTCATTGGTTTCAGGGTTGGTCAGTACACTAACCTGATTTGTTTCTGATGAGGTTGCAGGAAGGGTTTGCACAGCTATAATTGGAAGTGCTTTTTTAATAGATGCTGTCTGATTATAAAAATCCCATAAATTACCAGAATAACAGGCTCCGGCAGCAATGGCTTTTGACTCATCAATAACACTTCCACCACCAACAGCAATAATCATCTCCACTTTGGAATCTATAGCTGCTGCAGCCCCTTTCCTTGCATGAGGTAATTCGGGATTTGGTTGTACACCTGAATAATCTGTAATTGAAATGCCTGCTTCTAAAAGTAAGTTTTTTACTTCATCGTAAAGACCGCTTTTCCTGATACTATCCTGTCCGTAAACCAGTAAAGCTTTAGTTCCAAATACTCTTGCTGATGTACCTATATCTTTTAATATATCATTTCCAAAAACAACTCTGGTAGGGGAATAAAATTCAAAATTCTGCATGGATAACCTCTCTGATAAGTTTGCTTAACTTATTATACCAATCATGCATTAAGGAGTAAATAATAATATTAAAGCTTTTTGTGCCAGTTTATAGTAAATGTATTAGAGAAGAGTATTTTTTAAGAAGAAAATGAGATACAGCGCAAAAACTGTATTATGAAAATCAGTGCATGTAAAACTGGTACAATTAAACCTCACCATTTCTAAAACATGCTGATAAATGACCCGGACTTACTTCTCTAAGTTCGGGAATCTGTTTATTGCACTTGTCTATAGTATATGGGCACCTATGTGCAAATGGACAACCCATAAGTTTTTCACTGGAATCAAATTCTGTGGAATTAGTATCTGTTTCACCAATCTGTTTTTGTGAATTTTTTGTCTTTTTTCCATTCTTATTACTTCCTGACGGGATGCTTTTATACAACAGCCTTGTATATGGATGAATTCTATTTTGAGCCAGATCCAAAGCATCCGCTTCTTCTATTATTCTTCCTCTGTACATAACACCAATTCTGTCACTGAAAAAAGTAGTTACTGTAAGATCATGGGCAATAAAGAGAAGTGACAGGTTGTATTTTTCCCTTAGACTTAAAAGAAGGTTTAGAATCTGGCTTTGAATGGAAACATCCAGAGCGGAAACAACCTCATCACAGATTATAAATTCCGGTTTCATAATTAGAGCCCGGGCAATAGATATCCTCTGTCGTTGTCCTCCTGAAAATTCAGCAGGTCTCCGCTTAAGGTCACCTTCTGCAAGACCTGCATCAAGCATAATTTTTTCAGATTCAATACGGGCCTTCTTTTCGCCGGGCCATAATTTTGAATGACGATAACCGGAGGTTAAAATTTGATATATATTCATACGGGGGTTCAAAGATTTTGACGGATCCTGAAATATATACTTTATTTTACCCCGTAATTCTTTTAATTTTGATTTTTTTATATTTTCTGAATTATAATTCTTACCATCCAGGCTTTTAAAATTTATAGTTCCTGTGTCTGGGGCATAAAGACCTACGGCCATTCTTGCAGTGGTTGTTTTACCACATCCCGATTCTCCTACAAGTCCATATGTAGTTCCTCTTTTAATAGATAAGGAGACACCATTTACAGCATAAATAAATCGGCCGAAAGAGGAAAATAATCCTGCTTCCATATTAAAATGTTTTTCAATATTTTTAAATGTTAAAATATTATCCACTGGTATTTTCTCCCTTGGGGCCCTCTATTATACATCTGTAAGTTCCATCTTTTCTGTCAGGATCCGGGAGCATATCATGACATTCATATTTAACCAAAGAACACCTGGGTGCAAAAGGGCAGCCTTGTATCAGGGATATCGGATCCGGTACTGATCCTGGAATTGAAATAAGTGTGTGTGTACTGTAATGGCTCCCAAAATCCGGAAGGGAGTCCATCAGACCCCTGGTATATGGGTGGTGTGGATTATTTATAATATTCCCTGCAGTATTATTTTCCATTATAAGACCGTTATACATAACAATAATACGATCGGCTAAACGTGACACAAGTTCTATATCATGGGTTATAAAAATTACAGCAAGTTTTCTGTTTTTTTTAAGTTCTTTAAGCAGTTCCACTATTTCTGCCTGAATTGTTACATCCAGAGCAGTTGTTGGTTCATCTGCAATTAAAAGATTAGGCTCCGAAGCCAGAGCCAGTGCTATCATAATTCTCTGAAGCTGACCACCTGAAAATTGATGTGGAAAGTTTTTTAGTCTGTCTTCAGGTTGGGGGAGGTGGACTTCTTTTAATAGTTTTATAGTTTTTACTTCTGAGTCTTCTTCGTTTATTGATGGATCATGGGCTTTAAAAGTTTCGAAAAAGGTTTTTTTTATATTATAAATAGGGTCGAAGGATCTTCCCGGTTCCTGAAAAATCATGGCTATTTCCGGTCCTCTGAAGGAAAGGAGCTCCTTGTTGGACATAGAAAGTGGTCTTTTTCCATTCATCAGGACTTCTCCGGAAATCAAGCCGTTATGAGGAATCAAGTTCATAATCGAGGCCGCAGTAACACTTTTACCACTTCCACTTTCACCCACAATACCAAGGAATTTCCCTTCTTCAAGATTAAATGAAACTCCCCTTACGGCCTGGAGTATTCCTCTGGGAGTGGAAAAATTTACTTTAAGATTTTTTACTTCAAGCATCATTATCGTCTGTCCTTATAGTATGGATCAAAAACATCTCTAAGAAGATCTCCAATAAAGTTAAAAGCCAGAGTTGTAATTAGTAAATAGAGACCCGGAGTAAGTACCCATGGATAGTTTTTAAGATTATTTATCGTTGAAATATCCCTGTTTATCAGGGACCCCCAGCTTACAGCCGGATCAACTATTCCTAATCCAAGGTATGAAAGAACTGTTTCTCCAAGGATAAATCCGGGAATACCAAGAGCTATACTTACAATTATAATTGATGACATTTGAGGAATTATTTGTTTATAGATAATACTTATTGCAGGAATACCATCCAGAATGGCATTCTGGATAAAATCTTCCCTTTTGATGCTATGAACCATTCCTCTTATTAACCTGGCAGTACCGGGCCACCCTACAAATGAAAGAATAACTGTAATTATCATATAAGATTGACCGGAATCCATGGAACTGGATAAAATTGACCGTAGAAAAAGTATCATATATAGTCCTGGTATAAGTATAAAAAACTCAGAGAATCTCATAATAAGCCAGTCTGTTATTCCTCCATAAAATCCTGCAAGGCCTCCAAATAGTATAGCCAGTGTCATTGAAATAAAAATACCTATAAATCCTATGGAAAGAGATATCCGGCTCCCGTAGATAATTCTGGAGAACAAGTCTCTTCCCAGATTATCCGAGCCCATTAGATACATAGGGTATTCTGAGTTTTTACTAACACCAAAAAAATGATGTTCCATAGGTATCAAACCAAAAAGATAGTAGGGTTCTCCTTTTACAAAAAATTGGATTTTTGTGTAATTACCTTTAATTCTTGCATACTCCCATGTAATTTCGTTTATTACTGCGTGTTCCTGAACCTGGGGTCCAAAACCAAGTTCCTGGCTGTACCATCTTACATTTGGAGGATGATAGCTGTAATCTGCAAAACTGGTTCCTGATCTGTAAGGGGCTGCAAACTCTGCAAAACCCATTCCAAGATACAGAATTATAAGAATAATAAAAGATATTAAAGCTACAGGTCTTTTTTTTAGTGCAGTAAAAAAGTTTTTCATTTTTTGGAATACCTTATTCTGGGATCAACAAGAGCCAGAAGAATATCTGCAATAAGCATACCTGTTAAAACAAGAAGAGATATAAACATGATATTTGCCAGTACCAGATTTATATCTTCCTGTCTTACTGCATCATACATCAGCCTTCCAATTCCTGGATAGGAAAAAATGATCTCAAGGATAAGGGATCCTGAGAAAAGACTGGCCAACAGGATTACACTGCTGGAAATAGAGGGGTTTATGGTATTTCTAAATGCATGGGTAAGATAAATTCTCCATTCTGCAATTCCTCTGGAGCGAAGGGCTGTAATATAAGGCTGTCCCAGCTGATCCAGCATAGTTGCCCTTATCATTCGCATTGTCCCACCTATTCCTCCAAGAAAAGCCCCGATAAGGGGCAGAAGTATATGATACATATAGCTGAAAACAAACCTGGTTGGTGCTTCAGAATAGGGGAAGTCAGGGTAAGCTGTTACAGGAAACAAACCTGACAGAGCCGCAAATAACTGCAAAAGTATTAACAGCAGAAGCCCAGGAAACGCATGAAGAAAAAGTGCAATAAATGTTGCTGCAAGATCTGTTTTTGTTCCTACTTTTGATGAGAAAAAAATACCCAGGGCAAAAGATATCCCTGTAAGGAAAAACAGAGATATTAAATTCAGAATCATAGAATTTATTAGTCTGCTTTTAATTAGAAACAGTATTGGGGCTCTGCTTATCATGGATCTGCCCAGATCATGTTCAATAAAAACCTGATGGAGCCATCTTAGATACTGGCTGTAAAAAGGTAAATCAAGTCCGAGTTCCTTTTTAATGGAAGCAATCTGCTCTTCAGACATAAGTTCTTCATTTCCTGAAGATGCTTCCGACATGGCCAGGAGTTGTTTTTGTGCATACTTGTCAACAATATCACCCGGAGCAAGAGACATTAGTCCAAATACAGCGAATCCCAGGATAAACAGGATAATCATCATGGATAAAAACCGGATTGTAATAAAACTCAGCAGTGGATGATGCTGTTTAAAATCATAAAGAATCCGGACAATTACCTTAATAGGATTTATCATATTATTCTTCTTTTAAGAATAAATAGTTACCGTCCGTACCTCCAAGAGTATCATAAAATACATTATCCCACTTATTTCGTATACCTATGAATGCAAGAGGGTGAACCTGATATATTACTGGAAGCTGCTCCAGTATAATTTTCTGATATTCAGTCCAGATTTCGACCGCTTTAACCCGATCGACGGTGTAGGAGCCTTCATTGTAGAGATAATCCACCCTGGCTTCCCATTCAGTAGCAGGCTCAGACTGTAGAGGATTCCAAAAATGAAGATTCCCATTGGATAACCAAACATTGTTACCTTTTGTTGGCCAGTAATTTGACCCTCCAAAGCCTATTATTACAGCCTGCCAGTCATATGTGGAAAGTAGCATCTCCACGACTTTCTGAAAATCCAGAGGTTTAACATTTACTGTTAAACCTATTTTTCCACATTCATCTGCAAATATATTTGCTGTATCTATTCGAATTGTATTATCAGCTCCCACGGTAATATCAAACTCTACAAGGTTTCCATCTTTGTCTGTCATCTTACCGTCAGAATTGGGCTTTATTCCTACAGAAGCTAAAAGCTCTATAGCTTTTTCAGGATCGTAGGTATATTGATTTTTTATTGTTTCATCATAATATGGGTTTGCAGTGGCAAAAAATCCAAGGGCTGGTTCTGCAAGACCTCTGTAAACCTGTTTAATTATACGTTCTCTGTTTAAAAGCCGGCTCATAGCCTGTCTGAACTCTTTTTTACTAAACCACTGATAGTACTTATCCTCTATGTTTGCAGGATTCTGATTAAAAGAGAGCATTGTGGATCCAAGAGCTGATCCTCCATTGTAAACAGTATAGTCGGGATTTTCCACAGAAAGGAGATCCTCCATGTCCTCTGGCCGTACACTGTAACTATCTTTTTCTCCATTCTTGAACAGAAGAAACTCGGTGTTCTGGTCTGGGACAATCTTTGTAATTACTGTTTGTCTGTATGGTAAACTTGTGCCTCTATCGTCCTTCTTCCAATAATGAGGATTTCTTGCGTAAACAAGCCGGACACTTGGAGTATATTCTATGAGGTAGTATTCCCCGATACTGGGAAGAATTGTAACATCAGTATCAACAGTAAAAAGATCTTTCATCCCATCTACCCCTCCTTTCTCTTTTGCCGGGGCATACTGATATTTTGGGCCAAAATACATATTAAGTGTAAGAATCGGGTTGGCAATAATCCTTGGGAAATTGAAGGCAAAGGATCGTTCATCAATTTTTTCTATATCAATATGAGCGGATGTTCCATCCTCCATGGTTAGAAATTGTCCGTTATAGCCGGAAGACTGGGTGTCCGGGTCTCCCTCAACTTCATTGTACCAGAATATAACGTCTTCAGATGTGACGGGTATTTTCTCGTCACTATTATAGCTTGTCCAAAAGATATTTTCCTTCAGGGTAAATATAACTTTAAGAGTTCCTTCTGTTTCATTGCTTGAGATTTCAAAGGATGCCAGATTGGGTTTCCACTCTCTTGTATATGGATCGTAGTCTGCAAGATAGTCATAAAGGCTCCCTATTATTCCCATTGCTTCTGCGTCTGTCTGGGCAACTATTAGATTAAAAGTTTTAGGGTCGTTGGTAACAGAGTTTATCCATGTACCCCCAACTTCTCCTATAGCATAGGGTTGTCCTCCAGGCCTACTGACTGTTTTTGCCAAAAGGGCATTTTCTTCTCCCTTCTTTGCAGCTTCAATCTCTTCAAGGGAAAGTTCTTTGCTTCCACATGAGGATATTAAAAGAGATAGTATAATTATATTAATAAGTAAAAATATTCCTGAATTTTTTCTAAACATAACAACTCCCAGCTTTATTAAAAAGAATAATCAATCATAGTAAAACTCCTATATGAAGACAATAGTAAAGTATTAGTTTGGGTTGTTAAAATTGAAAATAATAGTATTTGTTTATATAATCTTTGCTATCCTGTTATAAACATATATATTGTAAAATATATTTAAAAGAAAATTAAAACCTGGTCGGAACTTCGTTCCTGCTCGGCTATGCTTCCTAAGCTGCTCGGCCATGAGTTGTACCGGAAGAGCGAAGCGATGAGGAACGATCTCAGCAACCAAAGGAGAAAACATGCCGGATTATGAATTTATAATTATTTTTGTTTTTCTGATCGTGGGCTGGGGGTCGATCTCGGGGCAACTTTTCAGAATGAAATGATAAAGATTCTTCTGGAACGGGGTCTCAATTACAATGAAATATTGTTCAGACTAAAAGATTCCCAGCAGGTTGTTCCTAGCCCCCCTTCCCCCCTCTAAGGGGGCCAGGGGGCTACTAATAATTTTTATCTGCGTAGTTTATCCATCCGCCTGCTTCAACAAGAGTTTTATCAAACTCTGATATTTTAAAATCAATCTCCATATTTTTTTCTGATGATTTTATTTTAAGTTTCCCCTTTGAAAAATCAGTTTCCAATGAAGTTTCTTTTCCTGAAAAGGTTTTAAAAATATTATCAATTTTTTCTTTTTCAAGTTCAATGGCCATCATTCCGCAGTTAAACATATTCTGTTTAAATATTCTTGCAAAGTTTTCTGCTATAACCAGATTAATACCATTTACTTCCAGTGCCCAGGGTGCATGTTCTCTTGATGATCCGCAGCCGAAATTTTCTCTTGTTATAATTACAGATTTATTCTTAATATCTTCCGGTAAAAAATTTTCCAGTTTAAGATCTTCAAGAAGATAGGGTTTTAATGCAGCCTTGGTTATTTCTGTCAGGTACTTTGCCGGAATAATTTCATCTGTATTTATATCGGCTCTATCCAAAAATAAAACCTGGCCGTTGAAGTTTTTCACTTAAAATCTCCTTTATATGTTATCAGGGGTTGTTATATAACCGGCAATTGAGGTTGCTGCTGCTACTGCAGGGCTCATTAGGTGAACCATACCGCCTTTACCCATTCTGCCGTTGAAATTTCTATTTGTAGTTGAAGCACAAACTTCTCCACTTGCCAGAACTCCATTACTCATACCCAGACATGCACCGCATGTTGGGTTTGTAACACAGAACCCTGCATCCATAAATATATCAATAAGACCTTCCTTCATAGCCTGTTTATAAACATCCGGTGTAGCAGGAGAGAGAATCCCTCTTACATCACTGCTGATTTTTTTCCCCTTGAGTACTGCTGCAGCTTCCCGTAAATCTTCTATTCTTCCATTTGTACAGCTTCCTATATAAATCTGATCAACCTTAATTTTTTCATTACTATCCACTTCCTTAACCTCATCCGGTTTATAACCAACTGTCATCATTGGTTTCAATTTGGAAATATCATGAGTAATTATGCTTGAATAATTTGCATCAGAATCAGAATGCCATTTAGAAAAATCTTCAAGAGCTTTTTCTTTTGAAGAATAATCATCTTTGATAAAATCCCATAGATAATCTACAGTTGTACTGTCCGGATAACAGACACCACTTGTTCCTCCTGCTTCAATAGCCATATTGCAAAGGGTCATTCTTTCTTCCATTGTCATCTTATCTACAACAGAACCGGTAAATTCCATAACCTTGTTTGTAGCGCCATTAACACCAATTTTACCAATAATAGATAAAATTACATCTTTTGCATAAACATTCTTCTGCAGATTACCTGTAATTTCAATTTTAATTGTTTCAGGATAGTGGAATGCGCAAACACCCTTAAGTATTCCTACCTCCAGGTCAGTAGTTCCTACTCCTGCAGCAAATGCACCAAAAGCACCATGAGTACAGGTATGTGAGTCTCCCATGATAATTGTATATCCAGGTCTAACAAATCCTTTTTCCGGAAATAAGGCATGGCAAACACCATTTTGACCTATATCAAAAAAATCTTTAATGCCCTGAGCCCTTGCCCAGTCTCTCATTATCTTTGCCTGGGCAGCAGTTTTAGAATCTTTGGAAGGAGTAACATGATCAATAACTGCTTTTATTTTGTTTGGATCAAAAACTCTGTTCATTCCCTTTTCTATAAGATCATTTATAGCTACTGGTGTTGTAATTTCATGACAGAAAACAGCATCCAGTTTTATAACGTTTATATCTCCGGAAGGATTGTCTATTCTATGTGTATCGAATATCTTTTCTGCTATTGTTTTTCCCATATTAACCTCAATTTCATTTTTTAAACACCTTGGGAGGTGCCATAATCCATATTGCTATCATTGTATTTGTACCTGTATTTTCCAGGATGTGGGGAATGTCAGATGAGAAAGATACTGTATCTCCCTCATTCAAATAGTAGGTTTCGGTACCATAGATAAGCTGACCGGAACCTTCCAGAATAATACCAATTTCACTCCCTGTATGGCCGTACTCCAGCGTTCCTTTCTTCCCGTCAGGCTCAATACTCAGTTTAAGAGCTTCTACACTGTTTTTGCCGTCATTTATACAGGAAAGTTGCTCATAAACTACCTTATTAAGGATCAGATGATCTCTATTATCTTTTGAAATGATTTTTACAGCCTTATTTCGCTTGTAGTCCTTAAAAAGGTATTCCAGATCTACTTCCAATGCTTCAGCAATGGAGAGGAGTGTATCAACCGATGGAGAGACTTTGTTCCTCTCTATTTGCGAAACAAGACTCTCACTGACATGGGCAATGGATGCTACTTTTTTAAGAGTAACTCCTCTGCGCTCTCTTACTATACGTAGTTTTTCTCCAAATCCAGGATTTTTTATATTAACCAATACTTAAGCTCCTTAAGTAGTTATAAAGAATATTAGATGTATTGTAAAGAGGGATTTCTTTTATTCTTCGTTATTCTGTTTTTGTGTCCTTAAATATCCTCTACTGTAGGTTTTACCAACATATTATACTGTTATTGTTATTCTCGGAATTAGTATTTTCCTTTTTTCTACTCAGGTTCACAGATCTCCAGTTTCTGGGAATGTTACAGAACAACAAAGTTACCCTACTATTACATTGATATTTCTTACATGCAGTGTATTTATTGTAGTATTATCAGGTTTTTTCCTTTTGTGGATATTATTGGGAAGAATTCAGGTGAATTTAGATACGGCAAATCGAAATTTGGTTCTTAAAATGGAAGAGATGTCCTGGATAGGAGTGAAGAGAGTGAGTATGATCTGATTCTTATGGATATGGGTATGCCTAAGGTTGACGGCATTGAAGCTACTAAAATAATAAGAGAGTCAGAAAAGGAATCTGGTAAGCATATTCCTATTATTGCCCTTACAGCTAATGCCTTTCCTGAAGATATTAGAAAATGTATCAAGGCAGGAATGGATCATTTTCTCTCAAAACCAATAAAAGAGAAAGAGCTTTTGTCTGTAATCCAGGAGTTGATTAACGGATAGAGAAGGTTATGAATTATTCAGGAAAACGAATAATAATTTCAGTGCCATTGTCTGTGTTTACAGACATCCGTCCATTGATTTGATCGGCCAGAATGCTTACTAATTGAAGACCGGTTGATTCAGGCTTTTGAATATCGATATCACCAGGTAAACCTGAACCATTGTCTTT
>DAOWEB010000122.1 GCA_030638735.1 Spirochaetaceae bacterium | reverse complement strand
TTTTTTCAACAGGATGAATAAAATCTGACGCAAGATCACAGATAGGTTTTATTACAAACATTCTTTCATGGAGCCTTGGATGAGGTATAATCAGGTCTGTTGAAGATATTACAAAATTATCAAAGAATAGAATATCAAGGTCTATTGTTCTTGGTCCCCAGTGAATTATTCTTTTCCTTTTTAATATTTTCTCAGTATTAAGCAATAATTTTAAAAGCTCGACCGGAGTATGGCTTGTGAATATTTTAAAAACACAATTTAGAAAGTAATCCTGATCAAGATATCCCATAGGCTCGGTTTCATAGATCTTTGAAACCTCAACTACTTTTGAATTACCAGAACTGTTTATCTCAAACTCCGCATTTTTGATATTACTGTACCGATCTCCAATATTTGAACCTACACCTATATATGCTGTATGCAGTTTCCTTTCATCCTCTATTTTAACCATTATAAGCTATTACCATTAAACCGGTCACTGAGAATTATATCAGTCATTCGGGCTGCACGAAAATTTTCCCGAACATCATGGACACGTATTATTGAACAACCGCTGCTTATCCCCAACACAGTAGTAGCAATTGTTCCTTCCAGACGTTCTTCTACAGGGAGATCCAATGAAAGACCTATCATTGACTTTCTGGAAGTTCCTAAAAGTATAGGATAACCTAACTCTTTAAATTCTGATAACTTTGACATCACCTCCAGATTTTGTTCCAGAGTCTTTCCAAAACCAATTCCGGGATCAATTATTATTTTTCTTTTATTTACACCTGCGTTAAGAGCCAGATTAATACTTTTCGAAAGTTCATTTTTTATATCAACAATTAAATTATTATACTTTGTATTATCTCTGTTATGCATAAGACAGCAAAAAACTCCTGTTTCTGCTGCAACAGAAGCAATTTCTGGATCATTTTTAAATCCCCAAACATCATTTATCATTGATGCACCTGCTTTTACAGCCTCTTTAGCAACTACAGCCTTTGCAGTATCTATGGATACAGGTATTTTTAAAACTTTAACCAGTTCTGTTATTACAGGGATAACTCTGCTTATTTCTTCTTCTGCACTTACTTCCTTATGATAAGGTCTTGTTGATTCCCCGCCAATATCAATAATATCAGCTCCCTTTTCTGCCATAAGAACAGCATGTCCTATTGCACTGTCAAGTACAGAAAATTTTCCACCGTCAGAAAAGGAATCGGGTGTAATATTTAAAATACCCATTATATAGGTCCGTTCCCATGGATTAAATTCTAAAGCACCGATTCTCATAAAATCTCCCTTGTATTCATCACTAAAAAGAAGTAACAAGTTTTACAGCGATCATAACTGCAGCAAGTAAAACTATTATTGAAAAATATTTTTTTAATTTCTCACCATGCAGTTTATGACTTATAGATATACCTATACGAACACCTACAGCACCTGCAGCAAGGAGTGCTACTGCGATAGGAAGACTTACCTTCTCACCACCGGATAAACTCTTTTTAATAATTGCAGATATTGAACCTATCAAAACAACTGTCAGACTGGTTCCTACTGCCAAATGAGGTGCAAGGCCAACTCCCAGCACAAGAATAGGCATAAATAGAACCCCTCCACTTACACCCATTAAACCTGTAAGAAGACCACCGGAAAAACCAATTCCAAATAAACCTATTATATTTACACCTATCTGTTTTGACAAAGGGAGGTCAGTATCCGGACCCAATTTCATTTTTTGAAGAAATGTAACCGGCCTTATATCAGATTTTTCATCATAGCTGGATTTTCTTGACATTACCCATGCAATTAATACAAGCAGTAAAATAAAAACACCCTGCATAATCTGTTCAAACAGTGTTTTATTACCACCAGCTATGCGGACAAGAATATCCTGAAGTATATCACCACTTACTGCTCCTAATATACTTCCAAAGGAAATATAAACAGCAGCTTTTATCTCCATATTTCCTTTATGGAAATGTTTTATTACACCAGTTGTGCTTGTTCCTATTATGTAACAGGTAGCACTGCCGGCAGCAAGTTCTATGGGTATTCCCAGAAGAATATTCATTAGAGGAACAAGGAGGAACCCACCGCCTACTCCGAAAATGCCGGCTAATATTCCAATTATAAACCCAAGACCGGCCAGAGACAGAAAAAACAGAGGACCAGTCAGATAAGAAGTAAAATCAGGAGCAATAAGATTAAAAAAATCAATCATCTTTAAATCTCCGGTTCTCTGATTGTTTAAAAATAAGATTTTCAAAAAAATCAAGAACAGGAACCATTAAAGCCCCCCATAGCATGGGAACAAGGACAAGCACTGCAGCAGCAGCATATTTAAACATCCGGGTGAACCTCCTTAATACCATGAGCATATCATTTCTTTAAGATTTTATTCCAGTAATTTTAATTAAGCTATGCAATCGAAGAAGAAGGCCACATCGCAAAAGCCTGAATTTATTTACTTAATAGGATTGTACACAGAATTAGTAACAGATGCTATTCAGGATATTACACTTTTCCAGAATAGATACTTAATCTCAGCTTATCATTTTCTTTATCAATAATCTTGTACCAGAGGGCCTTTTTATTAACCAGTTCGCCGCTATTACGAACATAATTACGAAGTTCTTCATAAATTTGAAAGTGCTTTTTAACAAGGCTATAGGTTATTAGTTCTTCCTGGGAGAGTATTTTATCGATTTTAGATTCGAGTAAATTTTCAATTTCACTTTTATAGGTATCAAGAATAGTATTGTATATCTTGTTTATACTGACAGCATAATCAAGAACCAGAATATCAAATATTGGAATACTTTCCAGATATGTACATATTCTGTCCAATAAATTCAAAGCTTTTGAATAATTTCTCCTTTCAGAATAGCAGCCCAGAGAATTATCACAAATTTTTATAAGCTCCAAATTTTGCAAAGTCAGATGATTTCCATTTCCCAGTTTAGCGGTAATTTTGAATCCAGGCATACTATTTAGAACTTTTTTAAGTAAATTTAAAAGATCCGGGAACACCTTATTTTTCCAGAGTCCCCTTTTAAGAGAGTCATAAAGTGCCAGCATTTCATCCTGATAATTGAGATGATAAAAATCTTTTTCCCTGAACAGGAGGATATAAAGAGATATTGCCGTGCCTTTAAATTCAATTACACCTGAATTAAAAAATCTCAGAGAGTGTTCATGGGAAACATCAGCTTTTTTTTGTTCTTTAAGAAACCTGTGATGAACATGGTTTGTAATTACAACACGGGTTTCAGTAGGACTGATTTTATTTGCCCTTGCCTGAAGCCTGGCTGCTGTATTTACTACATCACCGGAAAGATCACCATCTTCAGTTATTATAAGAGGAGTATATATTTTACCCCCGGCAATTCCAGCAGTTACATGCATATCAGGAAGAATTATTTTCGCCCCTGGTCTTCTTCTTGAGAGTTCGTCATTATTAATAATTTTTCTCTTTGAAAAATAATCTATAATACTCAACACAGAATTTATTATATCTGTTGCATTTGTTCCAACAAGAATTATTTCATCGCCCCTTGCCCTTCGGCTGACAACATTATTTTCCTGGGTGATTTTACCAATATCTCCCTGCATAAAGCTGTCCAAAAGTTCCAGCATTGATAAATTTCTATTACTCTGCCTGCAGAACTTTGTGTAACCATGAATATCCAGCATAGCTATATAAATACTTGAAATAGTCATATTCCGCTTCAAATTGCCTGCATATTTGTAATCAGTATCTGGTATTACAATTTCTTTCCAAACTTTCGGATAAGATGGATAATCAATATCTTTAAAAAAACCCCAATGAAGATTCCTGATTAGTTTAAAAGCATTCATCAATACGATCTGGATTTGAGATCCCCTGGTTATTCCAGAGGTATATTCCCTAAGTTCAGAAAAAGTGTTTATTTTTCTATTGATGATTCTCTCATACAGGTGGGATGAGAGCTCATAGATTGAGGTATCTGCTGAATATTCACTTATATCTTTCATAAACTTCTCTTACAACTTAAATCGACATTTTTTCTAATTTTATTACCTCAGTTGTCAATATAGGTAAATAAACCAGGAAAAAGAGATCAAAATTTGTTCATATACCATAAAAGTACTATTATTAATATGATGAACAGTAAAAACCTGATGACAGAGTGTACATTTCTTATAAACCCTACCAGACATCCATCTTCCACAAAAGTCCTTAAAAAAATATTAAAGAAAAAAACTGATGCCAGAATAGTTGAAGCTTCCAGTATAAAAACCTTAAGAAAGGAAGTTGAGAATTTCTGTTTAAGGGATTCTAAATACCTGGTAATATGGGGAGGTGACGGCACTGTCCATCAGGCCATAAATGCAATGATGCAAATACAAATACCAGGAAAAGCTCTGGGATTTCTTCGCGGTGGTACCGGCAATGGCATTCAGGATTCTTATGAGATCCCTCACTTTCTTACAAAGCAAATAAATACATATATTAATAGTGTTAAAAACTCTTATATTGAATCCGTTGACCTTTTAAAGGTAGAAGTAGGAAGTAAAATAGTGTACGGCCAACTGCTGGGAATAGGCTACGATGCTCAGGTTGTAAAATTAAGAAAATTACTTTTCTTCAAAGATGCCCATAATACCGTAAGATCCGGAATGCGTTATTATCTTATTTCCGCCCTTAAACTATTCAGGAAACTTGATTTCAGAAACACAACCGAAATTGAACTTACATTCAAAAGAGGGAAATACGCATTAAAAGGGATAAAAATAAATGCAGAGTACCCATTTAAAACTCTCATCCGAAAAACTAATGCAGTAATAATAGAAATTGGCACCCGTCCCTATTATGGAAGGTTATTTAGAATTTGTCCTGATGTAGTGTGCAATAACGGGAATATGGATGCATACCTTTATCAGTTTAGCAATCATTTAACAGTCCTGTTGAATTTAGTATCAATATGGAACGGCTGGCATCATCGTATAAATGCACGCCTGGCAAAGATGAGACAACCTCTTATAGAGCGTTATGAAATAAAGGAAACTATTATTAAAACAGGAAAAAATGTTGATTTTCATATTGACGGAGAACTTTTTAATACAGGGGACACAGATGAAATTCGTATCTCAATTATTCCCAAGGCCATCAATTTTCTGGTACCGGAAAGTTTTTATCATAAATTCCATCCATTTGAAAACGAGACATAAGGTTTACCAAAACTATATATTTGACTATCCTCTAACTATCTAATTTAAGGATAATCCAGCATGAAATATCTGATAAAAAACGGTAATATAGTTCTTGAGAATAAAACACTTCAAAATCATCTACTTTTAGTAAATAATCATATAATCATAGATATAATTGAACCCGGCCTGACAACACCGTCAGCCTTTGATAGTTATGAAATAATTGATGCGGCAGGTGGGTATATAACACCTGGACTTATTGAAATGCATATTCATGGATGCGGTCCTTATGACTTTGCAAGTATTCCTTCTGATTTTTTTGAAAAGGCTGAAGCCTTTTTACATGAGAGAGGTATAAATACCTTTTTACCTACTTTTCAATACAACCCTAAATATTTAAAAAACTTACTATATGCTCTTGGTACACAGAAAGCATTAAAAAACTCAATACATGGATATTACCTTGAGGGTCCGTTTATTAACAAAGATAAACGGGGAGGAATACTTGAAGAGAATATATCTTCTGCAGATTTTAAACTTCTTGATGAAATAATCCTTAATAGTCATGGTTTGCTAAAAATAATGACCATTGCACCTGAAATAAAAGATGCAGAATTTATTGTCCGTTATCTAATTGATAACAATATTGTACCTGCACTTGGTCATTCCAGCTGCACCATAGCAGATATAAAAACTCTTGAAAAATATTCATCAAAACTGAATATTACACATCTCTACAATGCAATGTCTGGAATTTCACATAAACAATCAGGCCTTGCAATGTTTCCTTTCCTGTATAAAGACAGTTTTTTTGAATTGAATGGAGATAGTATCCATTTGTCAGATGAGATAATTAAGATGAGTTATGAACATCTGAATCATGATAAATTAATACTTATTTCTGATGCTGTTATCTCTGCAGGCGGTGATTTTGGAGAAGGAGGATACTGTGGAATCCCTGTTGTATCAGATGATACAGGGGTCAGGTATAAAGAAAATGGAACTCTTATTGGATCGAACAAACTTCTCCCTGAAATTATTGTTAATTTTATGAGGGTTACAGGAGCTCCTGTATATGAAGCAGTAAAGTTTGCAACTATTAATCCTGCAAGACTGCTTGGATTGGATAGTAGTCTGGGGAGTATTAAAATTGGGAAGGCTTCTGATCTGGTTATTTTTGATGGGGATTTTAGGGTTAAGAGGAATTTGAAAGGGTACTAGAAATAATTCTTCTAAACTAATTCCATTTCAGATAAAATTAATAGTTTCCAGTATTACCTTTATCAATTTTTTATCTCTAATTTGATGTAATCCACAAAGTTTAATCAAAGCACTGGAAAAGACTCTTAAGATATTTCTTATTGAATATAGAGAAAAAATATCTGATTTTATTCTTCATTTCCAAAGTGTAAATTCAGGAAGTAGTATTCTTTCTCCTCCACGTTGTGCTGACTCGTGAGAGAGTATCCCTGCACAAGTAATATTTGCTGCCTGACTTGCATTAGGATAAGGTTCACGATCATCAATAATCGCAGAGATAAATTCGTGGGCCAGGTGGGGGTGAGAACCGCCATGACCTCCTCCCTGAATGAAAGATAGATGCGCATGTTCTCCTGTATCGTAAACACCTCCGGTTGTAAATTTTCTGATTTCCTTAGGTAATCTTTCTGCAAAATCCGGTATACTAATTCGTTCAGGATTCTCCCCGGTATGAATAACATGTTTTTCACCTTCAATCTGGGTCCACTCAAAAGATTTTTCTGATGCAAATACATCAAAACTTTCCCGATATTGTCTTGCTGTAGCAAATAGTGATCTTGTAACCTCAGCAAATACATCCGTATTCTTAAACTTTATGTGAGCTGATTCAATTGCAAAGGGTGAATTATACTGTTCAATCATATGTTCCTGAATACGACCGGAACCCGCGCATTGAACCCATTCAGCGACATCCTTTCTTAATGCTAATGTTGGGGAAACAGCATGAGTGGCATTCCACATAGGTGGAAATCCTTCCCAGTAAGAAGGCCAGCCTTTCATATCCTGTTGATGAGATGATCTGTAGAATTGTACTCGTCCCATCTCTCCTTTATCATAAAGAGATTTCACATAAAGGAATTCACGACTGTAAACAACCGTTTCCATCATCATATATTTCTTTCCAGTCTCCGCAGATGCATCAACGATACGTTTGCAATCTTCTACACTTAGTGCCATAGGAATTGTACATGCTACATGCTTTCCTGCCCGAAGTCCGGCAACAACAAGGTCTGCATGACTCATTGGAGGCGTGTTTATATGAATAGCATCGATTCTTTTATCTTGTAATAGTTCCGAATAATCGGTGTAACGTGATTGTACGTTAAAAGTATCTCCAACCTTATCTAAATGGAGTTGTGTTCGTTGACAAATTGCCTGCATTTTGGAGTTTGGATGTGTCTGATAGATGGGTATGAATTCAGCTCCAAATTCCAGGCCCACAATTGCCACCTGAATAACTTTATCCATCTATAACCTCCATACAATATTCTATTCTAGTTAAATGATATTATGAACTCTTATATCCAGACAGAAATCTACCAAACATTGGGTATATTTCTTTATACCTCGCAAAGTTTGGATAGTATAAAAGACTTCTCTCTTTATCCGGAACGAATACCCGACTGGTTGTAACCATATTATCAACGGCATCCTGAAAAGTTTGATAATACCCTGATCCATATGCTGCCAGAATTGCAGCGCCAAGAGAACCAGCTTCAGCAACCTCAGTACGAATACATGGTCTCTCCAATATGTCAGCTGTAATCTGCATCCAGATATCAGACTTGCTTCCTCCACCAGCTACATGGAATTCCTTAATTTCCATCCCCCTGGGTAGATTATCCAAATTCACTTTCAAATAGAATGCAATACCTTCGAGAATAGCTTTTAGGATATCACCTCTCTTTGTATCAATAGTAAGTCCAGATATCATACCTGTTGTTTTATCAAGGAAGTCAGGAGTTCCTGTTGCTATAAAATGTGGCAAAACAGAAAGGGAACTTGGAGTATCCGGCATTTCAGATAATAAATTGGTGTAAATACTTGTGCTTCCACTGGTCTTTGCTTCTGATGCGAAAGTATCGCGAAACCATTTTAAAAGTATTCCTCCCTGATTATAAATAAAACTGACCCATTTATCAGGAACAGCATGATGCTCAGTATTCAATCCTTTTAGAAGCATTTCTGTACTGTCTTTTCTATCATTAAATACTGAAACAATACAATGATAGGTTCCCATACCGTACATTGCAGTACCTTGAGTAATAACACCGCATCCCAGTGCATTGGCACACTGATCGTGTGTCCCAAGAACAAGAAGTGGCTGCTCAGACATACCTAATTCTGACGATAATCCAGCAGACATTTTACCACAGACAGTTCCTGCTTCAGCTAATTTGGGTAGTTTTTCCAGATCCAGACCAACTTTACTGATCAAAGACAAATTCCATTCCTTCTTTTCAATATCCAGAAGCAGAGTCCTGTTGGCCAAAGAATAATCTACAAAAGGATCAGCACCCATCATAAATAAAATATAGCTACCCCATAGGAGAAATTTATCTGCTCTGTTATATATCTCAGGTTTTTCCTTTCTGTACCATAACAATTTTGTAAGGGAATAACTCGGACCTATTGGATTGCCATTAACTGAATATAAATCTTCATCAGAGATTATATCAGTCAACCATGGGAGGAATTCATTTCCCCGACAATCATAATTCAGTAAAGAATTCCCAATTGGTTCTCTATTTCCAGACACAGGAACCAGTGCTTCTCCCAGAGAACTTACGGAGATAGCTTCAATTTTTTCACTGGTACCTGACCGGCATTCTATAATCATCTCTTTGATATAATTCCATATACATATTGAATCCAGTTCAGCATAACCAGGCATATTACTAATAATTGAATATTCTCTATATGAAGAAGAAACAGATGTTCCCTTTTCATCAAAAAGAACAGCTTTACACCCTGTTGTACCCAGATCAATACCTAAAAAAATCATTCATCCCACCTTCAAAAATATATGTTAAAAGAAGAGATTAGCCTTTCCTGCCACAGTAAGATCTGTTTTAAATATCTTACAACAGCGTTCATATAAGGCATTCTGAGCTTTTTCCAGACTACCTTCATCCCTTAGAGCCCACTCATAAACTTGTCTTATATCAGTTCCTATATTCATTTTTGATATTCCCAATCTTGTTGATTTTCTTACGTAGTCAAGGTTGATTCCACTTCCTCCATGGAGCACTAAAGGAATACCCAGGGCTTTATTTAAACTATCAAGATGCTCTAGATTTATTCTTGCTTCTGGTTTTTTCTCATTCATAGCAGCCCCGGAAATTGCTCCATGAATATTACCTATTGCAACAGAAAGCCAGTCACAACCGGTCTCATTCATAAAACGTACTGCTTCGTCTATATTTGTAAAACCTTTGCCACTTGAAAAAAGTTCTTCATAGGGTGGTATTGGGCCACTTTCGTGACCAAGGACAGCCCCAAGTTCTGCTTCAACAGCTACATTAAATGTATGTGCATAATCACAAACTTCTTTTGTCGCTGATATATTTTCATCCAGAGTAAGTCTGGAGCCATCTACCATAACTGAATTATATCCAAGTTCAACAGCCTCTTTTATAAAGGTCATATAATCCAATCTTATATTACTTTCATCAATTACCGGAATATGATCCAGATGTAATCTTGTAAAAATATTATTCTTATACTTCATATATTCGTTATATATATCTTTAATACTTCCTGCCCCAAAATTATTCCAGTCAATACGTGAAACTTCTAAAAGTATAAATGTGGATGTATCTACAGCTGCATTTATTATAGGTTCTGTCATGGGCAAATGTGCAATATTCATTGCTGGAAGCAGTACTTTTTTTTCCAGTGCAATTTTCATAATTTCGATGCTGTTTTTCATATTCATATCCTTCCTGTTAATCAATAAAATAAAAGCCCGACCCTCGAGAGGAACCGGGCTATAGTAGTTATTGTAAAAACAGTTTAGAGTTTTTCAAAATCAGGGATTTTTATTTCTTTTCCATTATTTATGGCTGAATCATGAGCACATAAACCAGCAGCTGTTATATTTGCACCCTTTACCGCATCTATTGCAGAATCTCTTCCTTCAAGAATTGATTTAACAAATTCATTAACTAAATGAGGATGAGATCCTCCATGTCCGGCTCCTTGAATAAATGAAACATGATCCTGATCTTTTATCTGTTCTCTTCTTGTATATTTTTTAATCTCTTCCGGCAGTAAATGATCGGTATCCGGAACATGAATTCTTTTAGCAATCTCACCACCCTCAAAAAGCACATGTCCTTCATCTGCAATCTGTTCCCATTCAAAAGACATTTTATCACCATAACAATCAAAACTTTCTCGATACTGCCTGACTGTATTATATAGAGATCTTGTGGCCTCAACTCTTACATCTGTATCTTTCAATTTGAAAGTAGCTGTTTCTATAGCAAAGGGGGAATCATATTTAGGAATCATATCATCATCAATTCTTCCTGATCCATGGCAAACGACCGAGTCTACAAGAGAATTATTAATATCCACCAGTGGACTTATTGCATGTGTTCCATAGAACATTGGGGGAAAACCAAGCCAGTATTCAGGCCATCCTTCAAGACCCATATCCTGTTGATGAGATCCACGTGCAAACTGAACTTTCCCGAATTCTCCTGAATTTACAAGGTTTTTCACATAAAGGTATTCACGACTGTACAGTACAGTTTCCATCATCATATATACTTTATTTGCTTTATTCTTAGCCTTCACTACCAATTTACAGTCTTCTACACTTAGAGCCATTGGTACAGTACATGCAGTATGTTTTCCTGCATTAAGTGAAGCTATTGTTTGCTCTGCATGTGACAAAAATGGTGTTACAATATGAATTGTATTGATATCATCCCGTTTTAGAATTTCATTAAAATCAGTAAAACGCATATCCTCAGGTATATTATAAGTGTCACCAACATCTTTAACAACCGAAGTTGTTCTTGCACAAATACCAACAGCCTCAACTTTCCTGATATCTTTGTATATTTGGATAAACTCAGAGCCAAACCCCAAGCCGACTATCACTACTTTAATACTGGTTTCCGGTTTCATAACATTCTCCTTTTAGCTTATCTTTACCTGTATTTTAAGAGGGTTATTATCTTTATCACGCAATGATTTGATTGCATTGCCAGTTTCCTCAAGTGATACTGTATGAGTTACAAGGCTGCTTACATCAACAAGCCCTTCATTTACCATAAGCAGAGTTTGGGGCCAAACACCGGGAGCAAGCCATGCCGAGCGTATCTGCTTATCCATTTTATGAAAAGCCAGAGCCGGTATGGAAAATTTTGCGTCCTCATCCGGAAGCCCGAAATGTACAATTATAGAGCAGGTACCGCAGCATTCGACAGCCAGTTCAAATGCTTCATTCGAACCTGTCGGAGTAATTGCACGGTCCGCAAGTTTTCCACCAGTCAGCTCAGAAACAGCGGCTTTCAAATCTTCTTTATAATAAGGTGAATTTTTGTCTTTTAGATTAATAAGGTAATCCGCACCGGCTTTGGCCCCTGCTTCCAATCTGTAATCACGGGTGCCAACAAGCAGAACTTTTCCAGCTCCTATTGATTTTGCTATTTGCACCATCATTAATCCGATTGCTCCAGGGCCATATACAGCCACAAACTGCCCGGGCTCAATTTCAAGCTTATTCATGGCATTTACAGCGCAAGCCAGGGGTTCAATAAAGGCACCATCGCTGTAGCTAACATCGTCAGGCAGTTTGAAAACTCCGGTAT
>DAOWEB010000305.1 GCA_030638735.1 Spirochaetaceae bacterium | reverse complement strand
GCTCATTTATCAATGTATACTCCTGGAAAACCATTCTGTATTAGACAATAAAATGCTTCTGCCCATTCTATTCTTTTTTCTATTTTGTGTCATGATATGTATTGGTTCTGTTATTTGGCTGGTCACAACTTCGTTGCTGCTCGCCTATGCATCCTGGATGTCCCTGTTGTCAAAATCAATCGTCCCTATGGGACTGAAAATATATTAATATCTATCCCAATAATTTTCCCATCAATAAATTGATGGGCTATTGTCATACCATCCCTACGGGATAAAATCAGGATCAAAAATCGCACCCCATTTATTAAGGGCCTTCGTAAGAAACAGTTATTATATTATAATACAAAAAAATAACCGCATTAGAGCCTATCTCCCCCTTTAGGGGGCCAGGGGGCAGGAGGCTACATGACTAAACATTCACTTGAGCTTAAATTTGAAAATATAATTATCTTTTCGAGCAATGGGAAATGGCTCCACCCTTTATTTGATTTGGAAATATTTTTAAAAGAAGAAAACTACAACCCTGCAGAATTAACACTCTACGACAAAATAATCGGCAAAGCATCCGCTTTAATGATAATTCGACTTGGTATAAAAAAAGTAGAAGGAGGGGTTGTAAGCAAACCGGCAGAAGAAGCATTTAAAAAATGGGGAATAAATTTCAACATAGAGACACCAGTAGACTTTATAGACTGTAAAACGGAACAGCTGCTTATAAACGTATCAGATCCCGAAGAAGTTTATTCAATTATTAAAAAAAGAGCCGGAGTGTGAACTCCGACTCCTGTTGAGTATTTAATAATCTACCAGCAGCTTTCTATTTACAGCAAATATCCCTTGCTACAGATTCTGCAGCCACTATAGCAGGATACATAGTAGGAGCAGCAGTCAGAAGCGGATGTGTACCAAACTGAACTGTTACAATATCAATAGCTGTCATTCCCTGTTGTATAGCTAAACCAAGAATATTGATCAGTTCACCTGCTGATTTTCCTGTAGCTACCTGTGCCCCCAGAAGAACTCCTTCACTTTTTGAAAAAATCAGCTTAACTGTCTGTGGAGATTTATCAGGAATTGTCCCTGGATGTCTGTCAACAGCAGTGAATTTCCCTATTTTTATTTCAAAACCTTCACTTCTGGCAGTTGCCTCTGTAATTCCTGCAGCACCCATGGCCAGACCATCAATAGAAGATGAGAATATTGAAATATTACCTTTATTCTTCTTTATAAGTTTAATTCCAAAGAGATTTATACCTGCTACTCTGGCATCAAAAGTTGCTGTAGATGCAAGCATAAGTTTAGTTGATTTCCTTGTAAAAAAATCCTTGTGCTCAGCACAATCACCTGCAGCAAACACATCGTTTTCTGATGTTCTCTGATATTCATCAGTCCATATAGATTCATGCCTTCCCATAAAAAGTCCGGCCTCTACAGCAAGTTCAGTATTAGGTCTATACCCAATTGAAAGGATTACTGCATCTGCAGGTAGGATTTCTCCACTTTCCAACTCAATAGAAGAAACTTTTCCATTCTCCCCAATAATACGGAGAACCTTACTTCCGGTTTTAATTGTCAGACCTTTTGAAACAAGCATTTCCTGTGCAATCTCAGAAATATCTTCATCAAAAGCAAGGGGTAAAACCCTGTCCATAGCTTCTACCAGTGTAACATTCTTTCCTTCCTTTCGTAGTTCATCACTCATTTCAACACCAATAAAACCGGCACCAATAACGACAACATTCTCTGCTTTTGAAATAGGTTCCATTATTTTTTTTAAATACTCATAATCTTTAGGAATAACAAAGACACCTCCCAGATCAACTCCCGGTATAGGAGGAACAAATGGTGTCGAACCTGTAGTAAATATAAGCTTGTCATAACTTATTTCAGTTTTTTCCGTCAGAACTTTTTTTCCTTTTACATCAACTTTTGTAACTTCCTCTATAAGAAAATCAATCCCCAGTTTCTTCATCGGATCAATTCCCATCTTGTTTTCGTCAATCGAACCAAGAGTGGAAAATATATAGGGGATACCACAGGGAACTAAGGATACTTCCTCTTTTCTTACAACAAGGACACTTTTTTCAGGATGAGATAATTTTGCAGTCTTTGCTGTTATAAGTCCAGCAGCAGATCCACCAATTATTACTATATCATATTTCATAAAAACCTCCGTTTTAATTTAACTAAAGTATAATGATTTAATTAAATTAAATAAAGAGATTATTGTACATTTTTTCACATTATATAGTCTTCTTTCACATTATATTACAAAATTGCTCGGGTATATCCTCCATCAACGGCAATTACCTGGCCAGTTATATATGCTGCCTGTTTTGAAGCCAAAAAAGCTGCAAGAGCTCCAAGTTCATCAGGGTGCCCAACCCTGCCTGCAGGAATAGTAGAACCCAGAGAGTTCAGATCCAAACCTAAATCCCGGAGGCGCTGGGTCTCTATATAACCAGGTAGAATTACATTTACAGTTATTCCTTTTCCAGCAACTTCCGTACTCACTGATTTTGACAGGCCAAGTAGACCTGCCCGAATACTATTAGATAGAATTAAACCCGGCAAAGGTTCTTTTGCTGTCATTGATGCAATCATAATAATACGTCCCCATGCATTATTCTTCATAGAGGGCAAAACCAGTTTTATAGTATTTGTTACACTTAGAAATATACTCTGAAATGACTTTGTCCACTCAGCTTCATCTAAATCTTTAAAGTCAGCCTTTGGAGGGCCCCCGGTATTTGTAAGTAGAATATCTATTTGACCAAGTTTTTCATTTACTTCTTTAACCATTCTTAAAATATCTGAACTTCTTGTTAGATCACCCAATACAGGTAGTGCACCAATCTTTCCAGCTGCTTTTTCAAGGTTCTCTTTGTTTCTGCCGCAAATAGCTACTTTAACACCATTATTAATAAGCTCAGAGGCAACACTAAATCCAAGACCCGAGGAAGCACCCATTACAAATGCTGTTTTACCATTTATCCCCAGATCCATTAGATATCTTCTTCTATTTTAAACTTATTAACCTCATTCTCAAGAGAAACAGAAGCATCATCCAGAGTATTTGTAAGGTTAGTCAGCTCATTAAGAGCCAGAGAGATCTCCTCTGTACCGGAAGATATCTCATCCATAGAACCAAGAGCTTCTGAAGAAACTCTGGTAATTAATTGCATTGATTTTACAATTTCTGTAGTTCCTGTGGACATTTTCGAAGATCCATCCTTAACCTCAACAGTTACATTATTTAAAAGCTGCATTGCCTCAAGAATCTGCTCTCCACCTTTGGAAAGTTCCAGGGTCGATGTATCAATCTCTGCAAGAGCATAGGATACCTCAATTACCTCTTTTAGTATTTCTTCAAAAGCAGATCCTGTCGCCTTACTGGAACTGGCTGCAGCTACGATTTTATTTACAATTTCATTTAACTCTTTACCAATTCCCTTTGCATTTTCTGCAGAAGTTTCAGCAAGTTTCCGGATCTCATCTGCTACTACTGCAAAACCCTTTCCGGCATCTCCGGCATGAGCAGCTTCAATAGCTGCATTCATAGAAAGAAGGTTTGTCTGCGAAGCTATACCATTAATAACATTTACCATTTCTGAAATAACACTAATAGAACTGTTAACATCATTTACAATTTTTGTTGTATCTGCAAGTTTTTCACCTCCGGACTTTGTTATTGTTACAAGTTTATCAGTTGCTTCTTTTTTATTTCTTGTTATTCCTGCCACATTTACCAAAGATGCAACCATTTCGTTAATAGCTGCAGTGGACTCCTCAACAGCGCTGGCCTGGTCCTCTATCTGATTTCCAAGATTACTAATAACCTCCTGAATCTGATTAACCGATTCAGAAGTTGAATATATACTTTTATCCAAAGTTGTAAACTGGTTTTTTACTCCACTTACATTTGCAGAAATTTCCACAACTGCCGCTGCTGTTTCTTCCGCTGTTGCAGAAAGGGATTCCTTTGCTTCTACCGTAACCTTTGTTGCTGATTTTATATTTTCAATAATAGACTTCATTTGATGAAGGAAACCGTTAAAACTTACTGCAAGTTCACCAATCTCATCCCCGGAACTTACTTCTAAATTTTTAGTAAGATCTCCTTCCCCTTTAGAAATATCTCTGAGCATATTATTAACCTTAACCAAGGGCTTTACAGCTGTAATGTTTATAATAAAAAACATAATAATGGAAATAATTATAAACACTAATAAAAATATTATAAGAAGAATTTTCATCATCCCCCAAAAAGGGGCAAGATAAGGATCTACATTTGAAAGACTTCCATATATAGTTTCTCCGGAAAATCTAAAAGAAATAAGATGTTCTCCATCTTCATCACTATATATAAAGCTTCCATTACCATCCTTATTGCTTAATAACTGCTCCCCCCAAACCAAAGTTGATACATTTTTCCCAACATAGGTTATATTGGGATGATTAATAAAATTACCATCTCTGGATAAAATAAATGGAAACCCACCATAATTATCCACCTTAAATTTTTGAATAGCTACCTGAAGATCATAATTTTTTGCTGCAACACCCAGTTCCTCAGGTGTTACACCAATCTGAATAATACCGGGAACTTTTTTACCGGCTATACCAATATACTGAAAAAGAACATTATCAGCTCCCCTGAGTTGAGGTTCCTGAACCATCTCAAAATATGAATCTGTCAGAGCATCAATAAATGGAAGAGTCTGATCTGATGTATTAAAATCGAACCCATAAAAGGCCTCAATATTACCCCATCTTAAAACACCGTTTCCATCTGTAACATGGATTTCATCAACACCAATTGCTTCTGCAAGTCTCTGAAAATTTTCAGAGCTTCGAATAAAATCATCGCTCTCCAAAACTTCCCTGACTGAACGTGTTATCCTTAAATAGTTGCTGTTCATACTGGCTTTTAAAAGTTCAAGAGATATATCTGTTTCAGCAGCCTGCTGCATAAAAACTGTCAAGGCAACATCAGTTTTTTCCTCCATAATATCTATTAGAATTTTTTTATAAGAATTCATGGAAAATAGAAATATAATAGAAAATGCAACTACTAAAACAATTACTATAGGAATAGAAAATTTAGATTTTAAACCGAGTCTCATAAGAACTCCTTACTATTTAATTTACTTAATACCAAATTACTAATAAAACTCTAATTTGTCTACATAACAAAAACCAATTTACACATTTATTCTTCTTGCAAGAGTAACAAATCAGTATTATTCTATATTCATCAATCCAAATAAGAAAATCAAGGGAAAATTATGAAAAATAAACTTATTACTACTATTTTTATAATGATTATAGTAAGTGGAATATTATTTTCAGCTGAAAGCTCAACATACTACGGTGCAGTAGGTGCATATTATTTTGATGATAACAGAGGGGATGGTGTTAATGATGGAGATTTCGCACCAATATCATACTCACCAATAACAGATCCAAACAGCTATCTGTCAGCAGATACTGATCAGGGAAGAGATCTTGGAAATGGATGGGGAGGAGCAGAGGCAAAAGCATCTGTAACTCATAAAATAAAAGTTCCTTTTATGCAGGGATCTGGTGCAATGACTTCAGACAATAATATTCTTTATCAGCTCAAAGGAGAACTTTCCCCGGTTTCCATAAATGCTATTGCTTCTGCCACAGTAACTCCTATAGCTTTCCTTAACTTTCAGGCAGGGGTAAACCTTGGAACAGGATGGGACTTTTTCGGTATTTTTAACGGTCTTGGATTAAATAACGATGGGACAGGTATTCCTGAAACAGATTCTGTTCCCGGTGTCATGGTAAAATCATGGCTTTCCGGTACTTTTCAGTTTGATCTGGGAGCAGTTATTCCCGGTGAATGGACTCATGTAATTATGGCAGCAACAGCAAAAGGGGAATATAAATACTTCTCGGGTGCAGACGAAGAGGAAGCCTGGCAGTATGAGGCTGATACAGGAGAAAACTTCAACGGTTTTAGTTTTTTGGGATCCTATGTTCTGGGTTATAAGCTGCCCTATAAAGTTAATACCGTTGCCTTTCTTGTAGAAACAGAGCAAATGCTGGGCACAAACCAGGATTTATCTTCCTCTGATCCTGTTGATTGGGGATCCGACTTTACACAGGTTACATTCGGCCCTCTGGCAAATATCCAGTTAACAGAAGACAGTAATATTGTAATTCTGGTTCAATTTCGTACTGAAAAATTATATACCGAAGCAACAGTTTTTAATAACTACTTCCGTAATAGGGAGTATGATGGGTCATATATAGACTTTAGAAGAATTGCATTTTCCTATTCAAAACAATTTAAATAAATATGCAGGGAAAACACACCGTAGAGACGCACGGCCGTGCGTCTCTACGGGATTTGTTAAAAAAAAGAGATGCTGTCTTCCCATGGGAGGCGGCTTTTGCTTTAAAAATTAAAACAACAGAAGCCCTTCAATTATTATCTGAACTGGTTAACCTGGGAGAAGCAGAACAATTTTCAGTGGAAACTACTGTTAAAGAGTGTACAGGTATGGGTTGTGTGGGGTGTGACTGTACGAATAGTTATATTAAGAAAGAGATTAAGTACCGTAGTATCATTTAATAATTTTATTTTAGTATTAATATAAGCTATTTACTAAGCTACAAAAGTTCCATTATGTCAAAATATATCATTTAAATATCATAAAAAATCTTAGGATAATTAAATAAAAGTACAATAAATGTCTAAAATTCGACAAATAAAAAATTCAGTGCTATCATTTAATTATCAGATATTAGTTTATGGAGGATTTGAGATGAAAAAACTGGATTTATTGATAGTTTTGCTAATTTGGGGTCTTATTCTTTCCTTTTCCAGCTGCGGTGTGGATGGAACTGATGGTAAAGCATATTTAAGAATAACTGTTGATCCCTCTTCTGATGCCTGGTACGGATATATGGAAGGATTTCCATCTGGATGGTCGTTAAATACATATTATGAATTAGATGCTGGAGAACATGAAGCAAAATATGCTTTATGTAAATATCTAAATTTTGATGGATCCAATCATAATTGGGCTGTTAATAGTTATAACTTAACAACAAGAGCTGTTTATGGCCCGGATAACATAGGTTCTGTGGATGCACTTATATTTTATTTGAATAATGATGGTATAGTATTTTCAAATACATTTACTTTTGAAGTAAATGAAGGTACTGCTGGAAGTATTCCCTTTCAAGACGGAATCAGTGGACAGGATACTGATTATTCTCTCTATCTTGCCTGGGATCCTACATACTCAGTGTTAAGCAGTAATGGTGTTGAATTGGAAAAAGCCATATTTCCAGGAGACGATGGATCGACTATTCTTCAGTTTAAAGATGAATACAGAACCTTTATATTAACTATTCCTGAAAATACAACTGCTTCAAATGTAGAAATTGACCCTGTTGTTAGAGCTGTAAAGTAATAAAATAGTACTATGAAAAGGCAAATATCACTTGTTCTTACAATTGTATTCTTCTTTGCAGATTATACAGGGATGTTTGCCGAGTCTTTAGATTCCGAGTCTCAATCATTTTCATATATACCTTCTGCTTATGGTCTGTCGGGTTCTTTTGGCCTAGGCTACGGATTTGGAGAAGGTGCTGATCTGGCTAAAGATGCTCTTCTGGAAACAGGTTCAGATTCCAGCAAAATAATCAGTAATGAACTGTGGCAAATAGATATTTTCGCTCAATGGCCCATAAGTACAGAGTTTGGTGCAATCCTTGATGTTTCCATTGGTCCTCTTGCTTTTGCAGTTTTAGGATACAATGCAACTGGTGAAGCAGTGGAAGGTCTTAGCTATTCCTATCTTAATATGGATATAGCAGCTCTTCTTTCCTATAACCTGAGTTTATGGAAAGGGATATTTTCTGCTATGGCAGGACCTTTACTGGGATTCCGCCTTGGAGAGGGGCAAGTCCTTCTAAAGAGTGAAGATGTTACTTCAAAATATACAGTTCCGGGAGACCAGATGCTGAATGCTTCTTTGGGAGGTATGATCGGCACAGGATATGCTATACCTTTAGGTCCTGGGTTCATTGATTTAGGGCTTAAAATTACATATCATTATTCATCTGTTCAGGGTTTTTTAACTGAGTATCCCACCCCTGTCAATATTATTACACCTTCTATTTCCATTGGATATTCTTTAAGAGGTAAAAAATAATGCTTCAAAAGAGATATTCTTTTTATTTTCTTTTTATAATAATTTTAGTTATTTATTCACTTAACTCATGTTCTTTTTATACAGCTTCATATGAAAACAGTGCAAAAATTGAAGTGGAACATATAACTGCAACCGGGGATATCCATTATGAAATTAATATTGAAGATACACCTGTTGATATTATTTTTGCTTTTACCAATGTAAATGAAGTGGTGGGTTCCGATACACCTGATGTATATGCTGAATCCATTACAGTTAATGGCCAGTCATTTTCTGCACCGATTCCAACTAACTTTGAGTATTCTGTAGATAACCAGAACTCAACATACACATTTATAGAGACCAGTACCCGGGAACTGGTTGAATCTATTAGAACTTCCGCCATTAACAAAAATACTTTCCCATTACCTGCAGTTCCAAGTTTTGATGTGGTAAATGATACCAACTCCTTTGGGGATGTTGATACGAATGGTAACCCTATTACAGTAGATGCTACCTGCCGGTCTGTGGTAGGACCCATTTTGACAGGTCAGGGAAACAGAACACTAAATATCTGGGTAGCTGATGACTGCTGGGAAATTGGTGGTGATAGAAAACACCTTGTAACAACAGAAATGATAACAGCTTTAGAGGAGAAATTTCTTAAAACAGGATTAGATAATGATATATATGACTGGGTGACAACTATCCTTGGTCCTGAATGGGGGGATACCGGTTATTCCAACTTAATCGCAACTAACAATGAAATAACAATACTGCTTAATGATATAGACAATGATGACAGTGATAATGGAGGAGTAGTTGGTTATTTCTGGGGAGCTAATAATTATACTGATACTGTTTCTGGTTTTCCTGGATCCAACGAAAGAATAATGTTTGTTATTGATGCAGTTATGTATGCAAGCCCTTCATTGGACGGCTACTCTGTGGCCCCGGGACCGGGGTGGACAGAAAATCTTTTTTGGCCAAAAATAGTATTCTCAACTCTAGCCCACGAATTTCAGCATATGATTCATTTTTACCAGAAAAACTTTGTAGCAAATGCTGCAGCTTTCACAGAGACATGGATTAATGAAATGTGTTCCATGCTTATAGAAGATTTTCTGGCAGATAAAACAGGAGTGGAAGGTCCAAGGGGAGTGTCTCCATTAATTGGAACCGCCGGCAGCCCTGGAAATAGCGAAGGACGGCTTCCTATCTTTAATCAGTATTTGACTAACAATCTAATAATCACTTCTAATTTTGGTGGAAATGATCCCCATTATTCTGATTATTCAGTTTCATATGCCTTCGGAGCCTGGCTTGCACGTAACTACGGGGGAGTAGAATTTCTTAATAGGGTTGTTTCCTCCCCTTATGCCAACAAAGAAGCTATAGAATATGCTGTTCAGGCATATACGGGGGGAACTGAATCTTTTGAACGTCTTCTCCAACGATGGGGAGCTGCAATATTTCTTTCGGATAAAACCGAAGCCCCGGGATTGTATCAATACAACTCCGGAGGATGGTTTACATCTGCTATCAATGGCAATAACTATAATCTGGGGTCTATCAACCTCTATAATTATAATCCCGCACCAGAATTTGCTACAAGTACATTCCAGCTGTCATCCGGTTTAACTGATGCGGGTTCAAACGTTTACCTGCTTGCAAAAGAAAACGCTTCAGGAAAACTGGCCTGGGATATAACTATTCCACAGGATGTTAGATTGACAGTTATTTTTAAGGGAAAATAAAAAGAGTATATTCTTAATCAACCTTGTATTTTATATTACAATCCTCATTTTTTATCAGCAAAGACAAAATCTTTGCAAATTATACGAATAGGCTGTATAGTTAATATACTGGAAATACTTTTGGGGGAATCTAATGAAAAAATTTGCTCTTTTAATCCTGGGATTTTTATTTGTACTTCAAATAGTTTCCGGACAATCAAAAGTTGCAGTTTTAGATGCCTCTCTGGGTGTGGGAGTACATCCAAATGCTTCTGCAATTGTAGCAGATACTATAAACGAACAATTTGTTAAGTCCGGTGATTACATAGCAATTGACCGTGCATATATAAGCAGTATTCAGGAAGAAAAAAAGTTTCAGATATCCGGTGATGTAAATTCTGATGATATAAAAGAACTGGGAGAAACATTTGGAGCAAAATATCTCTGTATTGCCAATGTAAGCCAATTAGGCAGTACATATACAGTATCTGCAAGACTTATTGAGGTTGCAACAGCCCAGGTAATTGTTCAGGAATCTGCACGGAGACAAGGTCAAATTGATGTTCTGTTTGTTGTTGCAGAAGAGGTTGGCAGTAAGCTTGTTGGAAAGGAAATTGTTACTGGTGAACAAACTCAACCCGTAAGACAAACCACTCCTGTTAAACCTGCACCAACCCAGCCAGCTAAAACAACCAGTCAGTCAAAATCATTTTCAAGAACTCTTATATCTTACATGGCACCTACTTACAGTGGTTCAGGATATGACTCATTAATTAATAGTCTGGATTCCTATATGGGATCCGGAAACCATGAAGAATGGAAGGTTGGATTTGATGTACATTCTTTAATGGCAATTGATAAATACTTTTATATGGCTTTCAGCGGTTCATTGGGATTGGAATATTTTACTTCTTATTTCAGTGATACATACTACGACAATGATACAGATTATCTCAGCTTTACTGACCTGGATTTGAGAATGACAGGTGGGGGTATTTTTCCTCTGGGAACAATACTTCAGGTATATGGTGGATTAGGTATAGGATTTCAATATTTTATTCTCTCTGATGAAGGATGGGATACCACTGGGACAGAACCAGAATCACTAGCCTTCTCATATGGAATAGAAATAGGTACTGATTTTAAACTTAAGAACTTAGTATTGGGAATTAGATTTCAAACGGGATCTTCAATAATTCAACCTGATACTGTTTTTGGTTCAGAATCAAGTGAAGAAGATATAAACTACACTGCTTTTATGATAGGTGCAGGTTTTGTTTTTTAACCAAACAAAACCCTCTTAATCCGTTCCGGTTCCAGTCGGAACTGGGATCCAATACCCTCAATAAAGTGATGTTCTTTAAAAAGGTGAATTGAGAGATCTGTAACAAGCAGTTTTTCCCCGGTTGATTTTAGTTCAATTTCCGCAGATATTTTCCGAAAAATTCCATCTTCAAAGGGGCAGGGAAGTTTACCTCTGGGGTCAACAACCCTGATCAGCCACTTATTATCCACAGTAACAGGTTCACCCAGGCCCTTTCTACCTTCATCAAGAAAATATTCCAACCTGTCTGCAACTTCATCAAAAGAAAGACCTGCTCTGGACATTTCACCTTCATCACGAACCATCATATCTTTTATAGATTTTTTTTCATCACCAAGAAAACCATCAGCTATTATTACGCCAGGCAGCATATTTTCCTGTGCTTTTTTCATTCCAGGAGTCATTTTCATATTTCCATCCTCTTTGGTTGTGAGATCGTTCCTCAGGACTTCGTCCTTCCGGTACGACTCATTGGCGAGCAGGTAAGGAAGCATAGTCGAGCAGGGACGAAGTCCCGACCAGACAAGCTTGCTTCCGACCAGCCCGATCAAGCAAAATTATCATAATATATTTTATCAAGCGGTATTTCATTGGCAGTTAAAACATTGTTGCAGGCACCAATCATTCCAGGACTGCCGCACAGATAACCCTCTCTTGCTTTTTCTGTATTTATCTTTGTTTTTAGATAATTATCCAGTACATCTGTAATCATTCCTGTTTCACCCGTCCAGCCGCTGCCCTCTTCCGGTTCAGAAAGAGCAGCTATAAAATGAAATTTTTCCCATTTGGCATCCAGCTCCATCATCTCTTTCATATACAGAACATCTTTGGTTGTTCTTGCACCAAAAAAGTACCAGACTTCTCTATCAGTTTCACCTTTTTCAAACATATCATATAAAATAGATTTGAATGGAGCCATTCCGGAACCACCTGCAACACACACCATTGTTGCATCTGTTTCAGATCTTTCAAAATCACCAAATGGACCGATAAGCTCTACTTCCATACCCTCTATAAGATGGGTATGAACCCAGGTAGTAGCAATTCCTCCCGGAACAAGGCGGATAAGAACTTCGATAACACTTTTATCATTGGGTTTTGAAGACATGGAATATGCCCTTTGGGTAGTTCCTTTAATTTTATCATATGGAGGAACTACAAGCTGAACATACCTGCCCGCCTGAAAGTTAATCTCTTCTCCCTGAAGATCAAATACTACTTCTTTAATATCATGAGTAACATCATTTATGGATATAACTTTGGATTTGAATTTTTTGACATTAAAAAGATCTTCCGGAATCATAATATCAATATCAGCTTTTACTTTAATCTGACAGGAAAGACGAATATTTTCATCCATCTCCTTTTTTTCCAGATAAGGTATTTCTGTGGGAAGATGGACACCAACATCACTGGTTACCTGACATTTACACGCACCGCAGCTTCCCCTTCCTCCGCATGCAGAAGGAATGAAAATTTCCTGTGATGCCAGAGAGGATAAAAGAGATTCCCCTCCATTTAGAGTCAAAACCTTTTTACCGCTATTAATACTTATATTTACTTCACCATAGTTATTTACAATTTTATCTACAATCGAAATGGCAGCAGCCAGAACTCCGGAAATAACTGCAACTACAATCGGTGCTATTAAAAAACTCAATTTGTTACCCCTTCTTAGATGATAAAAAAGAACTCAGTTTTATCTCACCATCATATCTAATCATCTTTTTTTTCATCTTACTGCACACTTAACATACCGGAAAAACCGATAAATGCCATAGCCATAAAACCAATGGTAATTAATGTAATTCCCGGCCCTTTCAAACCAGCCGGAACAGGTGCTTTTACAAGCTTTTTTTGAATAGCTGCAAGAGTTACAATAGCCAGCCACCAGCCTAAACCCGATCCAAAAGAAAACACTACAGTTTGTACAAAACTATAATTTCGAATCTGCATAAACAGAGCTACACCAAGAATTGCACAGTTGACTGTAATAAGAGGCAGAAAAATTCCCAGGGACATATAGAGTGCAGGTGAAACCCGGTCAATTACCATTTCCAGTATCTGCACTGTAGCAGCTATAACTATAATAAAAATAATATATCTCAGATAAAGCAGATCTAAAGGAATAAGGACATACTGAAGAAGAACCCAGTTAAGCATTGCAGTAAGAGTTAAAACAACAGTAACTGCCAGACCAAGACCATTGGAAGATTTCATATCTTTGGATATTGATATAAAAGAACACATACCAAGGAAATTTGCCAGAAGAATATTACTGGTAAAGATCGATGCAAATAATAAAACTACGGGGTTTAAATCGGGGACCATTATTTACCTCCAGCCTGTTTAAGAATAATTGTTTTTGCTACCCAGATAAATGTTCCTAAAAGAAAAAATGCGCTGGGTGCCATTACCATGATAGTCCATGGTGTAAAACCTGAAGGAAGTACAGTTATACCAAATAATGTTCCAAACCCCATAAGCTCTCTGACAAATGCAATTAACATAAGTACCCACATATAACCAAGTCCGGAAGTTATTCCATCCCAGGCAGAAATAAGAGGACCATGAGACTGAGCAAAAGCTTCTGCACGACCCATAATTATACAGTTTGTAATAATCAGACCAACATAAGGTCCCAGAGCCTTACTAATCTCCGGAAGATACGCTCTTAGAAGGATATCCACAATAATAACATAAAATGCAATAATAAGTGTTTGAAGTATCATTCTTACCTTACGGGGAATAATATTTTTTAAAAGCGAAACTGTAATATTAGTAAAGGCTGCAACAAACATAAGCCCGAGTGTCATTATAAAAGTATTTGAAAGATTATTGGTAACAGCTAATGTAGAACAAATTCCAAGAATCTGTATAAAAATTGGATTGCTGTACCATACATTACTTTTTAGTATTTGTACTGGTGAGTCTTCGTTCATTAGTTTGTACCTCCCAGTTCCATTTTAATTTTATCTATCTGCTGATTAACAATTACCTGAATGGAATCACTGGTTCTTGAAGCACCTGTTATTCCATCAACCTGACCATTATCAGGATCAGTATCACCACCGCTGCCTCCGTGTTTTACAACAATTCCATTGGCAGCATATTCACCTTTAAACTGTTCTTTAAACCAGGTTTCATCAATACGCCCTCCAAGACCAGGGGTCTCAACATGAGATACAATTTCAAAACCAACAATACGCTGAAGATCAGAAGTCATACCAATTACGCCTGTAATTGTTCCCCAGAGACCGTTACCCTGAAAAGGACTTACTACAACAGACTTTCCATTTACAGTAGTAGTCTGATAAGTAGAATCTGCATCAAAATTTGGAAAGTTAGTATTAAATACAGCCTCGATATCAATATCTTGATCTACTTCAATACCTGCAGCAACCAGATAGGCCCTTGCTTCTGTCATCCTCTGATTTTCTTCAACCTTACCCTTGGTAGCACCATAGGCAAGAGAAAGTAGAAATACAAAAAGAAAGGCAGAAACAACACTAACTATTACAGTATAAACAAGTCCATCTTCTTTCATTTTTTCACCGCCTTTTTCTTAAGCTTAACAGCAAGCTCATCCAGTAACGGTGCAAACATATTTCCCATTAAAATAGCAAAACTTGCTCCTTCCGGAAAAAGTGAAAAATCTCTTATAAGAGCTAATGATACACCTACAACTATTCCATAGAGAACCTGCCCAATAGGCTTTTTTGCTGAGGAAATAGGATCTGTAACCATAAAAACTGCAATAAAAAGAATTGATCCTGCCAGCAAACTCTCTAAAGGGGGAGCAGCAATTATGCCTGAATAAAATAAAACACCCTGAAGTACAAGGAAAGATAAAACTGTTGATAGAATTGATCTCCAGCTGGCTGTTTTTGTATAGATTAAATATACAGCAGCCAGAATAATAAGAATAATTGCACTTTCTCCAAATGCACCCATCCTAAAACCAGAAATGAGGTCCATAAGAGGGGGTATATTACCAACTCTCAACATCTCTAATGGAGTTGCACCGGTAACAGCATCTGCTCCGGAAATTCCAAAATTACCGGGAAGCATCCATCCTCCTGTCATTACAGTTGGAAATGTTATATAGATAAATAATCGCCCTGTTATTGCAGGGTTAAAGACATTTCTTCCAAATCCACCATAAATACTTTTTCCAAAAAGGATTCCAAAGATTATTCCAATAGCTGCTATCCATAAAGGAACCATTGGCGGCATTGAGAGGGTATATAACGCACAGCTGACTAAAACAGCCTCGGATACTTTCTGTTTTCTTTGTTTCATAAACAGATACTCTGTAAGAATACCGGTAGCAAACACTACTGCAGAGACAGCAATAACCCGCCATCCATATAAATAAATAGAAAAAAGAAAGATCGGGATAAGAGAATAAAGAACCCTTCTCATCATGATCTGTTTCTGAAACACAAAAATGCCTCCTGGATTTACCTGATAAAAGTTTTTTACTTAATTATTTAAAATCTTGTAGTTATCCATCAAAACTTACCAGTATACTTAAGTTTATTTAATGAGTATATTCAAATTAAATTATATACTATGAAAAGAATAGGTGCAAATTTATTTTATCCTTTTTTATATTGGAGTTAACATGATTACTAAAGGAATAATAAAAGAAATTAATAATGATAATATATCAGTAGAAATGTTTGATGCAGGTTCAAGCTGCAGTTCCGGAAATTGTGCAAGCTGCAGTTCCAAAGGAAAAACAAAAATACTGGATGCTTTAAATTCAAGAAACCTGCCAATAAAAGCCGGTTCTTTTATCGAAATGGAGCTGTCTACAGCAAAGGCACTAATAGCAGCCTTTCGTGTATTGATATTCCCCCTTTTGCTGTTTATTGCAGGATTTATGATAGTAGGTTCTATTTCAGGTACATCAGAAGGACTGCAGGTTGCCGGAGGATTTACCGGTCTTGGTACAGGATTTTTATTAAACCTTCTTTTTTCCAAAAGGTATAAATTAAAAGAAATGCCGGAAATTATTAGAATTTTATAAATTAAAGGTTCTATTTAGTAAATAATAGTTGAAAAACGCTGGCTTCGGTCACGACCCTTATTTTTTGCATAATAAAGAGCTTTATCTGCTATAAAAATTAGAGAATCAACACTCTTTAATTCTGATGTGTGAAGATCAGCACAACCAATACTAACAGTTATGGAAGTACTGATACCTTCTATTTTCAGATTTATTTTTACAGATTTTCGAATACGTTCTGCTATCTCATACGCATCTGCTTCATCACTCTGGGGTAAAAGAATTACAAATTCCTCTCCTCCGTAGCGACAGAGAAAATCGGATTCACGTAGACCTTTTTTAATGATAGAGACCAGTTCCTTTAAAATATTATCACCAGTCTGATGTCCGAATTTATCATTAAATTTTTTAAAATGATCAATATCCAGCATCATAATAGAAAACCCGGTTCCATAACGTTTAAAAAGCTTTTCCTGTTGAACTGCAAAATTAAAAAATGACCTCCGGTTTTGTGCACCTGTTAGAGGATCTATTGCTGCCAGTTCCTTGACTTCTTCATATATTCTCGCATTTTCCAGTGCTACAGCTACATGGCTGGCAAATGTTTTACCAAGTTTAATGTGATTGGAGGTAAAAAAATTCTTTTCCTTATTATCAAAAGTCATCATCCCAATTGCTTTATTTCTCATTAACAGAGGTATCCCTATCCATGACTCACCCAGGTACTCAGCTGTATTAAATTGAAAGGACAATTGATTTTTAGATAGATCT
>DAOWEB010000094.1 GCA_030638735.1 Spirochaetaceae bacterium | reverse complement strand
TAAAAAAGGATAGGTGTTTAAAATTGAAAGGTAACCTGGTACTGGAATACAATAGAGATAAAACAAGTGCTCACCTGATATTTAAACCCGAAAAAGATGGAGAAGAATGGACAGAAAAACGAATATTGTCCTTACTTGAAACCGAAGGGGTTAAAGTTGGAATTATTAGTGAATCTGTAAAAAAAGCAGAAGAAGCAATATTAAAAACAGAAACTGAATTAAAAATCCTAATTGCAGAATCAGAAGCCCCTGTTTCACAATCAAAAGGGATCTATCAGTGGGAAAAGCTTGAAATACCTGAAGGATTAAAAACTGATGGAGAAAGAATTTTCAAGGTAGCCTTCGATCCTGAAATTACAAGGGATATAGTTAAAAATATTAAAGTTCAGAAAAAAGTAGAAAAAAAATCAAAAATTCCATTTGGTAAAAATAAGGAAGGACTTGTTACTGTAATTCAAAAAAAAATAGTTAAAGAACCTGTAGATATCAATCCGGAAGTTATAATGACTGGATGGGCGGATACTGGTTCCATCCTTGCTGTCAGAGGAAAAACAGAAGAGGGGAAACCTGGAAAATCAGTTCTGGGAGAAGATATACAACCGGAAATCATTGATTTTTTTACAGGTAAAGGGGTAATAGAAAAAAATAAGGAACTAATTGCTGAATACTTTGGATTTTTCAGACGTGGTAAAAACTGGGCAGAGATTATCCCTTTTAAAGGTAAATCATGGGTAGTTTCTCGTTCAAAAGACAGATCAAGTGCATTTTTAAAAATATTTGCCGATACACAGCAGGATATGGCACCATCCACTGAAAGTGTAATAAACTATGCTATATCTCTAGGTATAAAAAAGGAAAATATTATAGATGAATCCGTTATATCGAGAATAATTAAAGAAACTGTCGATACCGGATCATATCTTGAGAACTTTCCTTTAACAACAGATGAAAATTCTTCATTTTCCATTAGCACTTCAGAAAACGAAACAAAAGGACTTCTGAATATAGTAAAGGGGAGTGGAAGCGGAAGAGCACTTAAACTTAATGAAGTAGGAGAAGCAATTAAAAAAAGTGGGTTTTCAGGACTCAATTTTAATAAAATAAAAGAAGATATTCTCACTTTTTATAAAAGTTCCAGTTTGAAAATGGTTGATTATGTATTAATCGAAGGAAAAGTTCCGGAAGCAGGAGAGGAAGTTACATTCAGTATTGAATGCGTTATGATGAAAACTAAAGAGTTAAGTGATCATAAAGAGCAAATAAAAAAAGATTATGAAAATAGAAAACCAAATGGAATAAGCTCCCTGGAGAATTATCCTGTTGATAAATGTAAAAGTATAGGAATAATTGAAAAAGATGGAATTGCAGTCATGTTCAGTGACTCAAAACCGGGACTTCCGGGAAAGGATATTTACGGGAAAGTACTTCCAGGTCTGACCGGAGAAACTCCAAACCTTTCTATTCTTGAAAATCTTGTCAGGAAAAATAATACTTTAATTTCCGAAATCGATGGATTTCTGGATGTATTTGAAGATGAAGGCAATACGACAATAAGAATCAGACCTTCAAAAAGTGAGATTATCGAACTCGAAATATCCGAAGATAAAATGGAAGCTTTTCTGTCTATTGATGAAAATAGCGGTAATCCAATAACAGAAACTGAAGTAAAGGATAAAATAGTAAAATTCGGTATTATTAAGGGTTTAAAAGAAGATATTTTACAAAAAGCAGTAGAAGCCAGTAATTCCGGTGAAATATTAAAAAAACTTATAATTGCTTCCGGAGAAGCACCTGTTGACCCAGGCAGCAGCAGACTGAATTTAAAAGTAGAAATTGCAAATGACACGGCAGTTTCTCTTCGTTCTGACGGTTCTGCAGATTTTAAAAACCAGGATAGAATTACCTCTATTGCAAAAGATGATCTTATTGCAGTTATTCTATCACCCACAACAGAAGCAAGAGATGGATGGGATGTAACAGGTGCTACTATAAAAGCAAATGAAGCTCCTCCCTTAAAAATTGAAATTGGCACTGGAATAAAAGAAGTAGAAGAAGAGAATGGTGATATATCATTAATAGCTGAAGCAGCCGGGGAACTTATTCAGGATGGAGAAAAATTATTTATAAATAATTTTCATATGGTCAAAGGTGATGTTGATTTAAAAGAAGGCAATATTAAATTTCCTGGATCTGTAAAAATAGGAGGATCTGTAACTCAGGGATTTTTTGTTATGTCCGGAGGTGAAGTACAGATTGCCGGTGGAGTTGAAGCAGCTCTTGTTTCTGCATCCGAATCAATTATTATTGGTCAGGGAGTAGTGGGAGCAGGAAAGGCTATACTTAGATCAAAACAGGATATAGAGATGGCATTCGCAGAACAGGCCACTCTTCTTGCAGTTGGTGATATAAAAGCAAAAAATTCATGCTTGCGCTGCAAGATTAAATGTAATGGAAAACTCCTCTTAATTGGAGATAAGGGAAACCTTATTGGAGGGGATACAAAGGCCACAGGTGGAATAAATGTCGGGAATTTGGGTAACAGTAATAGTGCTAAAACAAAAGTCTCTTTTGGGCAGAATTATCTTGTTCAGGATAGAATAGAACTTGAAGAAAAGGAAGTTGAAAAAATAAAAGAACAAATTACTAAAATTGATATATTAATGCATCAACTTGAAAAAGAAGGCGCTGGGAGTAAGCTAAAAAGTGCAAGAATGCAGAAATTAAAATTTATGAAACTTATAGAAAAAAGGGGTTTACGTTTATTTACCTTAAGAGAAAGATTTGAAGAACATTTTGAATCTAATATAACAGTACGGGGAACCCTCTATCCTGGGGTTATTCTTGAAAGTCATGGGCGATACCATGAAATAACATCTGAAAAGAAAAACCTTATAATAACATTTAACCTCCAGACAGGTAAAATAGAAGAAACTCCAATTAAAAAGGAAACCTAAATGCTAGCATATCTTAATTATCCAGGGTGGATAAATCCAGTAATTATACCAGGACTGCCATTTCATTGGTATGGTCTAATGTACCTTTTAGCTTTTGGTACTACCTATATATTATTTAAGTACCAGGTAAAAAAAGATAAACTGAAAATAAGTGATGATGATATCGTAAATTTGTTTTTCTGGACAATCCTTGGCCTTATTATCGGGGCCAGAATTTTTTCGACCCTTGTTTATGATACAAGCGGCATATATTGGAGTAAACCATGGCTTATTTTCTGGCCTTTTAATTCAGAAATGCAAATGGTTGGGCTTCAGGGAATGAGCTATCATGGAGGATTAATAGGAGCCATTCTTGGTCTCTTCATCTATGTAAAATCAAAAAAATTGTCTTTTTTACATATGGCGGATCTTCTTGTTGCCGGGATTCCTCTGGGATACACTTTTGGTCGCCTGGGAAACTTTATTAATGGTGAATTATGGGGAAGAGTAACAAGCGCAGACTGGGGAATGATCTTTCCTTACGCACCTGCAATGTCAACAAAGCTTGATTGGGTAAAAAGCTTAGCCATTGAAGCAGGTATGCCTTACCAGGGTCTTAGTGCAATAAACCTTCCAAGACACCCATCTC
>DAOWEB010000326.1 GCA_030638735.1 Spirochaetaceae bacterium | reverse complement strand
TCAAGTAAAGGCTAAGTTTAAGCTGCAGGTTTTGTTTTTACACCTCTAAAAATTGCACTTGAAGAGGAAAAAAATGATGAACAATCTTGTGAGATTTGGGTTCCTGTAGTTAAAAAAATAATTACAGAAGAATAATCCAGACTGTTGATCTTTACGTTCAGTATAATATTTCTTTTGATTTATTATAGAATTCAGAATAGGAATCATTAACAAGACCACTTCCGGGTATCTATGCCAAAAAGGTAAATATGGAAAGAGATAAAAATGTAACAACTTTCAATATACAAACCAAAAAATATGATATTTCACGTCCTCATTATCCTGAAGAAATATTTAAGTTTTTATCTAAGGAAAGTCCAGGTACAGAAATGGTATGGGATTGTGCTTGTGGAACAGGACAAGCTTCAAAGTCTTTAATAAAATATTTTTCATTAATTAAGGCTTCGGATATTAATGACAATCAGATTGAATTTGCATATAGACATAAAAATATCGATTACTCTGTACAAGATTCTGTACAAACAACTTTCCCTTCAAAATCATTTGATTTAATCTGTGTCTCACAAGCATTACATTGGTTTAGTTCTCCTGATTATTTTAAAGAAGTTGATAGAGTTCTCAAAAATAAAGGTTTATTTGCATGTTGGGGATATAGTTTTTTCAAGATTGCTCCCCATATAGATAAAATAGTAGAAGAACTTATATTTAAACCTATTAAGCCGTATTGGTCTGGAAAAAACAAACTATTATGGAATAATTATGCAGATATAAAACTCCCTTATACCAAAATCCCAGTGCCCGATATTGAAATGAGCCAGGAATGGACAAAATTAGAACTTATAAATTATATAAAGACATGGTCGGCTTTTAAAAGATTTTCAGTCGGGAATAATACTGATATCCTTTCATCTTTCTTATATGAGGTATCTGGTTTTTGGGCTGATGGCAATAAAATGAAGGTTACTATGGACTTTACATTTTATTGTGGTAAAAAGTAGTATTTTTTCTACTAATTTTAACAGATTCTAACAGCAACTATTAAGTTGTTTAAAGTTGACTATCCTGTTAAACTTTGATTTTATGATTGATTATTACAGATCCATCAGCAATGCTATCTCCTTTATCGAAACTCATCTTACAGACCCTTTTACTATCGAAGATGTAAGCAGGGAAGCTTTTCAGTCCCGCTGGCATTTTCAACGGATATTTCGATTGGTTACCGGGTACTCTGTATATGAGTATGTTAAGCGCCGGAGATTAGCTGAAGCCGGATCTGATTTCGTATTGGAAAAAGAAAAGGTCATTGATGTAGCCATTAAGTATCAGTATGGTTCCCCGGAAGCCTTTACCCGTGCCTTTCAGGCTGAGTATGGGAAAAACCCATCGAAGTTTAAGGGTATTCAGAAACATCGTGTCTTTACCCGGCTTGATATTTCCAATCCTGATTTTCACCTGGAATATATAAAGGGAAACATACGTTTCGAGCCAGTGACAAGGAACGAGATATGCATTACCGGGAAGAAGTATAGGACCAGTATGAGAAATAAACAGAATCAGGTTGATGTTCCCAATGCCTGGCAGGATTTTACTGTTAATGGCATCAGCGAAGCTATTCTCAATAAGATAAATACTGCAAATTACGGGGTATATTATGACTGGGATTATGATGAAAATTTTTCTATATTAATTGGTTGCCAAGTTCGGAGTCATAATGGTGAAGAAGGACATAAAGACTTGTTTCAGCATACAATTAAACCATGTAAGTATATGGTTTTTACCATACCCGGAAAGACAAATGAAGATATTCTTGCAGGGTGGAATTACATATATGGCACATGGATGCCCAGTACTGGTTATGAACGTGATTTTAGTGAAGATTTTGATATTTTTGACGATCGATTTTTCTCTGATGACCCTGTGTCAGAAATATATATTCCAATTAAATAAATAAACTGAATCCAGCACAAATTATCAGGTTTTTCATACTTTTTACCTTTATCCTCTATTAACCGGTTCTGACCGGATCAATTTTTATAGGAGAAAATTATGAAACCAGCTGACAAATCTAAACAGGGAACTGAAGTTGAAAAAAAGGGGCTCAAACTAATAGGAATAAAAGGGCGAACTGATAATGGTAAGGAATTGAAGGGGCAGGGTATAATCCCTCTGTATTGGGATCGTTTTTATTCTGAACAAATTATTTGTAAAATCCCGAATAAATCCGGAAATGGTGCAGTGATAGCTGTTTATTGTGAATTTGAGACTGATGATTCCGGCCCTTATTCATTTTTTATAGGAGTAGAAGTAGATTCTTTTGCTAATGTTCCGAAAGGGATGGAATCTTTATTGGTACCTGGATCAAAATATTTGGAAATATCTACCCAAAGGGGTAAATTACAGGAGATAGGGATTCAAGTATGGCAGACAATATGGAAAAACCAGGCTCTTCGTGAAAAGAGAAGTTTTATTGCAGATCTGGAAGTTTATGGAGGCGATGCCCAGGATCCTGAAAATGCACGATTTGATATCTATCTGGGAATAAAATAATAGGAATAAAAGGATGGGCAGATAACGGAAATGAAATGCAGAAACAGGGGGTAATTCCCGATATCGGAAATGATTCCTTGGGGTCGGATAGCACTTTGTCATTGATGCTGGAAGAACTTATATATGTTAAATAGTAAAAAGATATCGTGAGATCATATCTATAAGCTCATTTTTGAGTTGCATTTCATTTACGTTTGGTTTTGTAAATTTTATAATGTGTACAGTTTCTTCAACAGCCATATTAACAATTACAGCAGCAGCTTCTATGTCTTTTACTCTGATTTTCTCTTTATATTGATGAAGCATTTTCACCGTATTTTGCAGTATTTTCTTTTCATATTCAGAAACCAGCCTGTCTACATCAGGATCACTATTTTTTGCAATATCAATTTCACGATGAAATTCCGGAGATATTTCATGTGCTTTTATCACATTTTCTACAATAGCAGAAATTAATTCCCGTCCATTGTCCATTTTCATGACATCTTCAAAATTTATTTTATTTAGGCAGGCTGATATCAATTCAAAATGCTCTTGTAATATTTCAATAAAAAGCATCTTTTTATCTCTGAAGTATGCATAGAAGCTGCCGATGGCAACGTCAGCTGCTTCGGCAATATCTTTTGAATTTGTTCTATAGTATCCTTTTTCTGAAAAAAGCTTTAGACCGGTTTCAATTATCTGTCTCTTTGTTTCCTGCCCTCTTTTCTGTTTAGGGATTCTTACTCTGCTCATACTGTTTTCCATTGTTATACTCCGGTATCGAGAATAATAACCGGAATTTCTGTTTTATTACAAGTATTATATGAACTTTTATTCATATAATATATTGACAATGTTAGAAAACCACACTATATTCTAATAATATGAACCTTTGTTCATGTTTCGAACTAAAATAAGAAGGAGAAAATCATGGATCAGAAGGAAATGTCAGCATTTAAAATAGATTTAATAGAACAAACAGGAACTGCTTTATCATTTTTGCTCTTTCCTGTTTTTTTTGTTGCTGCACAAATAATGCATCCAAACTTATTTCATATTGAAATGATTACTGAAGGAAAACAATGGATTGAGCATTTCAGGGGACAAGACCTGCTGCATTTTGCACATCTTCTGGAGTTTTTATGTGCACCTTTTTTAATAATAATGGCATTGCACTATAAAAAGATTCTCAGAAATAAAGTACCGATATTAAGTTTTATAGGAGTTTGTATGGTATTTATTGGTGCTCTAATGCTTCTTGGAAATAAGAGTGCACTATGTCTGACAATCAGTGGATTTGATACTTTGAATGATCAACAGTTATTTCAACTGGTGCCGGGTCTCAATATGCTGTTAAAAAAAGAAGGGATGATGGCTGTATTGTGGTTGCTCCCTCTCTTACCTTTAGGATATGTATTTATTGCTGTCTCTTTATTTAGATCAAATCATGTCCCAAAATGGCAGAGTGTTTTGCTTATAATCGGTTCATTACTGCTTGCCAATCCTGAAATAGAAGTAATTAACTTCTTTGCTTCATTTTTTCTGGCTGCAGGGCTTATACCGTATTCAATAAAACTTTTTAAACAAATATCATTTTCCAGGGAGTAGGTAGAAATGCAATTATTACCCCAGTATACATTACAACTACAGAATGCAGGATGGTTTTCATTAATTTACGGTTTGTTAAGTATAACAATTTTGATTTCTCTGTCTAAGG
>DAOWEB010000329.1 GCA_030638735.1 Spirochaetaceae bacterium | reverse complement strand
GTGAGATGAGCGACATTGAGGGTCAGATTGCAGAAGGCTGGCCCATTGGTTTTACTTTAAACTATAGAATTAATAAGAACATTGTTGCCTGGATGGGATTTGAAGGGACTACAGGAGCTTTCCGCCTTGCTGATACTTTTGAAAGTAAAGAATATCCTGTTGCAGATGTTGTCAATATTGATCCATTATATCCGTTCCCAACAATTGCATATCATAAAGAGAGGACCTATGTCACAGGGCAGATTGGTTTTGGCTATGTGTTTAATTTTTTCAGGCAGTTCAATGCAACTATAGGCGGGGATATAAAAGTGGGAATGAGTTTTCTCCAGCAGTTTTACAGTATGAGAGATATCGATGATCCGGAGATTATAACCCGTGTAATAAGATCTGAGGATATGTCCTTTCTTATTCTTTCTCCTATGGTAAAGCTCCAGTACTATGTTACACCACGAATTACTGTGAATCTGGGTTATTCCTATGGATTCCAGTTTCAGCAGAAAGATGACACCCAATATACTTATGCCGATATGACTGTTGGAGAACAAAATGGTTTTTTCCCGGAATTGTATGACCTTTATCCTGGTGTGGATCCGGAAGGGAATGAGCATATCATAGATTTTTCCGGCCATAGGGTTGTAATGGGAATTGGTCTTTATTTTTAGAAATAATTATCTGCAAATGGCTTTATCGTATAACTTTATGATGAAATCAGACAGTTATTTTGAAATGGATTGACCGGATATTAGGTATTTCCTATTCTAAGGATACTTCATTATTTGGAATTACAAAAAATCCGGAGGTGAGTTTTGAAGTGTAAACTACTATCAATAATAATTGTACTGTTTGTTCTGACTGGGACAATAGCCTGGGCTGATCAATATATTGGCCTTATGAAAGTATCATCACCGGAGCTTTACGAAGAAAATGCACAAATTATATACGATTATATGGAACAGTTTATTAAAGAAACAGATGCTTTCTCCCTGATAAATACTTCAGCCCGAATTTCAGAAATAAATTTGGCAGTTAGTGAAGATATTGATGATGCATCTGCTTTGAAGGCAGGGAAACTCCCGGGAGCTGAATTTATTCTGGTTTCTAAATTGAGTGTTGATGAAGGTAATATGTTTCTGTCAGCAAGAATAATTTCTGTTAAAACCGGAGAGATTGTCAGTTCCACAATCCGGCAGATAGAAGAGGCGGAAGGCCTTGATTTTCTCGTTGAAAGGGTAGTGACAGAGCTTATTTCCGAAATATCTACCAACCCGGAACCTCCCCAATGGCTCACTAAAACTGTTGGTACCTATCAGAGTGTAATTTTCAGTAACTATACTCCATACCCCGGGACAACCAGAATTGTTCTAAACTCAGATGGGAAGCTGCAGGGTAAGTATGTGTTTATAGAGAATGGAACAGAAATTACTGGTATTCTTTGGAATTTCAGTACATTTCCTCCACAGGGGCTGAAATGTATGTGGAAAGACACCTATGGGAAAGGGGACCTTGAGATGACATTTAATAAGGATCTTACCCAGTTCAATGGTTTCTGGAGTATAAGAGGAGAAACCGCTCGTTTTAGGTGGAACGGGATGAAGCAGTAAGGAAGTGAGTATAGACGATTCTGGTACACGAAGTGTTCTAAGGAATCCGGTGATAGCTGACTTGCTTCTCCGGGCAGGATATATCGAATGTATGGGTACAGGGATCCGTTGTATTGAAGATTTATGCCGGGCTAATGGTACAAAGCCGCCTGGCTATGAATTCACCGGTTTTTTACTACTACTTATAAACGGGAGTCTTACTCTGCTCCTGATGCCCCAGTCGAATTATCTATTACTGAAATAAAAATATTGCAATTTTTATCTAAAGGTGTGAAATCACGGAGTGAACTGCTTGAGTCATTAGGTTATAAGCAGAAGTCGGGGAACTTTAAAAATGCGATAAAGCATCTGCTGGAGAAGACCCTGAACATCAGTGCAGAGATATGGCTGAATATGGCTGATGCATATCAACTTTTTGAAGCCCGGGAGAAAGAACGAATTAATCTGGAAACAGAAAAGACAAAAGAATGGGTAAGACAATTTCCAACTGCAGATCTTAAACGGATGGGACTTATTCCCGATACCCGGAAAGTCGAATTACTTGCAGACGGGCTTCTTCGATTTCTAAATGTATCCAGCCCTGAGGTATGGGATAAGTATAATCAGAAAAAAGCTGTTTCATACAGGAAAAGTGATAAGTTTAAGGAATCCGGTGAGGCTGCAGCTGTATGGCTGCGTCTGGC
>DAOWEB010000373.1 GCA_030638735.1 Spirochaetaceae bacterium | reverse complement strand
ATAGAAAACTTTTTGCGTTCAGGATTACCGGGAATTAATTCAATTATCTCAGACTGTTTATATTTTACTATTTTATACCCAAAGATCTCGTTAATTTTTAATTCTTTTCTGGAATTGTTGCAGCTATTTTAACTGAAACCTGATGGGATAACGGAAACGGACAGCCACTGGTATTCCATTGGCCATGGCCGGTGTACAGGATATTCCATCAAGAGCCTTAATCGCCGCTTCTGCGAGTCCGTATCCAGGATCTTTAAGAATGTCAATCCGGCGGATTACTCCGCTGCTGTCGATAAACAGTTCCAGATAAACCACCCCTTCAATTTTCTGTTTATTTGCCAGGGGGGGGTATTGAATTCTTCCCCTTATTTCTTCTACCGGAATCCCCGGTGGTTCCGAGATTTTATGCTGGGGCATATATTCTATCAGTGGCTCCAGTGCAGCGGAAGTCTCTACAACTTCTTTATCTGTCACAATTACATCCTCAGATACAGCATCCTGAACGTTAACCTGTAGCAAATCTTCTTTTGGTTTTTCCACAGGTTTTGGAGGATCTTTTTTTGTATCTTCCGGGTTCTCTTCAATATATTCACTGATATCCACCATTTTAAAAATCCCTGGAACTTCCCGGGATTCTTTTTCACTGACTGCAAAACTCAGGTAAAAAAGCAATACCAGATGCAGAATTATTGCTGCCGCCATTAAAAGCGGTTTGATCACATGAGAGTAAAGGTCTCTCCCTTTTTTATTAAGCTGATCTATATTCTGATTATTTTCTTTGAGTAAACTCACTGGCTTTCATCCTTAACTACCAGGGAGACAACTCTATGCTGCAGAAGTTTCAGGATTTCCATAACATCATTTACATAACGGTAATTTGTATTCCTGTCTGCAATAATATGGATTCTTATCCCCGGACTTTCCGATACTTCATCTGCTATCAGAGCTTCGATATCTGATAAGGAAACAGGTTCACCCTTATAATGATGGATACCGGACTGACTGATCCAGATTTCCAGATTTTTATCAGCCTGGGTGAGTTCAAGAGAATTTGCTTCAGAATATTCTATCCTTATTTCACATCTGTAATTAATGAGTGATATAAGCATAATAAAAATCAACAGGAGAAATGCTATGTCTGACATGGAATTTATTGGGATTATAGGCTTACGCCGGTTTTTTTTCTGAATTTTCACCAGCCGTCTTCCTTCATGGAAAATGAAAAGTTTTCTACTTTCAATTGCCGGACCAGGTTGATGATATCCACTACATCCTGGTAAATAGCATCGGGATGAATATGAAGCAGAAATGTCATATTGGGATATACAGCCAGATTGGCTTTGACCATCTCTTCCAGATCCTGTATACCAATCAAAGCACTATCTTCCAGTATCTGACCCTTTTCATTAAGCTGTATTTTAATAATTTCATTCACGTTTACAATTTTTGTAGAATCAGATTTAGGGAGCTGAAGTAATAATCCCTTATTGATATTAAAGACGGCTATTACAATAAAAAATACGATCAGGAGAAAGGCCAGATCACTCAGAGCACCGGATTCGGCAATATCGATTCGTTTTTTACGTTTTGGACGTACTTTCATTTTTTTTTACATTCCGTTTCTGGCATTGTGGATAAGAATCCGTGTAATAAGCTCGTTTCCTGCTTCTTCTATCCGGGCGGAAAACTTATCCACTATATGGGCAAAGATGTTGTAGACCGTAATTGAGATTATTGCAATGGAAAGCCCGAATGCCGTAGTAATAAGAGCTTCAAAGATACCTCCCGCCACAAGCTGTGCATTAACTTCAGAGGCGACAGCAATGGACTGAAATGCACCGATCATTCCCGAGACTGTTCCCAGAAATCCGGTAATAGGTGCAATGGAACCAATGGCTACCAGAAGATCAAAACCCGCTTCGAGTTTATTTATCTGTTCCACTGCTTCCGTTTCCATTGATTTTTCCATACGGTGTTCACCAAGAAAGTGAACTTTTAATCCTGACAGAAAAATATGTGATGCAAGCCGTCGTTTGGTAAAGGACTGGCAGTACACAATTGCTTCATCCACTTTTCCATCATCGATTGAATCCAGAAGTTTTTCTTTAATATCCTCTGTTTTCAGATTATGTATGACCAGATAGAGAATACGTTCCAGTATCAGGAAAATAGTAACGATGGAGAAAATCAGAAGCGGCCACATTGCCCATCCGCCCAGGGTAAACAGTTCTTTTAGCAGCATAGTTTTTATTCCTTCTTCAAATGAAATATATATTTGCCTTTCGGCAGAACTTCGGTAAAAAATGCCGGAAGGTTATAAAACGAGAAAAATAGTTCCGGTGCTTCCTCAAAATCCCTCCAGAGAGTGCCGCTGTTTCGCAGTTCCCGCAGGTTTTCAGGGAATACAGCAGTGCTGTAATCCACGCGCCATCTAAGACCGGCTCCCATAGAGAATTCCTGAATATCCGGATCAGTAGAATCGATGAATTTCGGGGCCAGTTCCTTCAGGGTTTCAAGTTTTTTAAATCCATATCTTTCAGGAAATAAAAAAGGTGTAACAGCAGATGTAAATCCGGGGCTTCGGGTTGTTTCTTTTTTAAAATGGCCGAACAAGCCCGGGAATTTCTGTTCTTCAACCAGATAACGACTGACTTCCTTAAGCCTGTCCACCCGGTTTCGGACCTTTCGAAGGCCCTGGTCACCCCGGTAGTAGGTATCATAATATCGGATCTGCCCGGAGACAATATCCCAGATCTCCAGTTCATCATCAATAGAACAAAACCAGAAATCATTTTTTTGTATCAGGGTTATTTTTCCGGAAGCTTCATAGGAACCTGATGTCCAGCCATTTGGCCAGTTATCAAAAAATGACAACTGAGTAATATAGATGACACGGATATCCGGAAAAATCTCCATCTCTCCGAGAAGGCTCATTGCAGGAATCAGAGAGGAGCGAATTTCGACCTCAACACTCCTGTTCTCTTCTATAGAATCTTTTAAGGAAATTATTATTAATGGATCTTTTTCTTCCTTTCCATTGGCAAAAACAGTGTGTTCCCCTGAAACAAAATTGTTTCCTGTGCTAACACATGAATGGATCAGAAGGAAAAACATTATTCCGGATATTATATTTATTATTTTTTTCTTCATTATCCGTTCCTTAATATGAGAGCTTCATGCCCACACTGAACATGGTAAAACTGAAACCTGATGAGGGAGCCAGAGTCTCCTCTCCTGTATATTGATTGGTACTGATGTTATCTTTTGCTGCCTTTTTTGCCAGGAGAGCAGAGAGAACATCCTCTGCTGCAAGATAGACTTCCCATCTCACGGGGCTGTTTTTATAGAAATTATGAAAGGTCAGTTTAAAATCCAGAGGCAGAGATATCCCTGTTCTGAGGGTGTCGCTGTAGAATGTCTCTCTAGTATACATTTCTACGAGAGAGGTTGTTCCGTCTCCATTATCAACTACTGCAGGAAACATCTGACTCTCCCCGTATTCTGCCAGTGGTGACCCGCTGGCGAAACTCATTTTGGTTGTCAGAGTCAACCACTGGAAGGGCTTTAGATCCAGCATCAGGTTCAGTGTATGAAAACGATGCCAGCCTGGATAATACCAGTCTCCATTAATATCAGGATCTGTATTTACAGGATCAGGATCAGGCTGGGGATTTTTATAGCGGGCATATATATAGGTATAACTGATCATCCCGTCCAGATACCGGGATTTCCTGCGATCCAGCATCAGATCAAAACCACCGGCATGGCCGATTCCGTCATTATGCAGAACTAAGTCAGTTTCAAAACTTACAGGGTTTGTAACAAGATAAGTATATGCCCGATCAAAAATATACTTATAATATCCTTCAATTTTAAAGCGGAAATTGGACGGCAATAAGGTTTCCCAGCCAAGGACAGAAAGGAATGTTTTCGGAACCTTTATATCAAAATCTTTCAGACCCATATCTTCTGTAAGAGTTAGTGTTTCAAAGGGTGTCTTGGAAAAAAGGCCGGTGCCCAGGCTGAATGTATTTTGTCTGAAAAAATCTGTATTTAACTCTGGTGTCCAGGTCAGATTCATTCGTGGCCCCGGAACAGGATATGTGTTTAGTGAAAAATTCTTATCTCTGTAAAAATAGCTGTGATCAACCCGGATACCTGCATCAAGAGCCAGAGTCTCCGGAATTAGCTGCCAGTTTAGATTGGAGTAGGCAAAGGAATTAATCAGCAGTGTCTTATCCGTATCCAGAGCAAACTCAGCACGGCGGTAAAGGGGCGGAATTGTAGAATAATCAAAAAAGTAGTAGTTGCCGCCGGTGGAGTAGGT
>DAOWEB010000214.1 GCA_030638735.1 Spirochaetaceae bacterium | reverse complement strand
TTCTTTTTTATCTTCCTTTATGGAATATGCATTCTCACCATCACTTGTCCACAAATATGCAGTTTCTTCTCCGGCTTTTCTACTAAGTACTTCAACTTTATCTGCAACCATGAAAGAGGAATAAAACCCCACTCCAAACTGACCAATAAGGTTAGCATCCTTTTTTTCATCACCGGAAAGAGTATTTAAGAAGTTTTTGGTTCCTGATCGGGCAATAGTTCCCAGTTGTTTATCAAGATCATCTTCGTTCATACCAATACCGCTGTCTGTAATAATCAGCTTCTTTTTATCCCCGTCTTCAAACTTAATATCAATTCTCGGATCGAATTTGAGCTTTTTGTAATCATCATCTGTAAGGGTTAGATATTTAAGTTTATCCAGGGCATCTGAAGCATTTGATACCAGTTCTCTTAAAAATATCTCTTTATGGGAATACAGTGAATGTATTATCAGGTGAAGTAATTGGGATACTTCGGTTTTAAATTTCTTTTTGGACATGTTTTCTCCTATATAATTTATCAGAGTAGGTTTATTCTGAGGAAATATACAAAAAAAATCGTTCTTAGGCAAATAGGTTTTTCATATCTTGATAAAATTTATGTTTTCCTATTATACTTATTTAAAATATGGACGATGACGACCCCCTACCGACAAGTATTCAAATAATTAATAGATGCCATGTTGTTTGAAATAATACTTTTTGTAATACTATTAATCCTTTCTGCAGTGTTCTCTGCGACAGAAACAGCGTTTACTTCTCTTTCCATTGTTCAAATTCAGGAACTGGCTTCAGATTATAATAAAAAAGGAAGAATGGTTAAATTCCTAAGTAAAAGACCGGACATTCTTCTTACGACTATTCTTATTGTAAATAATTTAGTAAATATTGCAGCTTCTTCACTGGTAGCTAGTATGACAATACGAATCTACGGCAGTCAGGCTCTTGCTGTTTCAACAGGGTTGTTAACACTTATTGTTCTTATTTTTGCCGAAGTTACTCCAAAACAAATCGCTATCGTTCATAATGAAGCTATAGCACTTTATATGGCTTATCCAGTCAGGTGGGTATCCTGGATTTTGCTTCCTGTAATTAAATTTATTGGTTTAATCAGCAGTTTGATAACTCATTTGGTAGGTGGAGAAAAGAAAAAGCTTTCGTTAGATGGTATTCTTTATATGGTTAGTATTGCTGAGCGTCAGGGTGTAGTTGAAACTTACGAAACCAGAATGATAAAAAATGTTTTTCGTTTTAATGATACCCAGGTTCAGGCAATTATGACTCACCGGACAGAGGTTTTCAGTCTCTATAAAAATATAAGTATTGGAGATGCTCTTATCCGGATATCAGAAAAGGGATATTCAAGGATTCCTGTATATAACGAAGATGCGGAAGAGATTATTGGAATAGTCCTTGTAAAAAATCTTATGGCAAACTTTCATGCTGGCAGGAGTAATCTGAAACTGAAAGATATAATGCTGAAACCTCTATATATAAGCGGTACAAGAAAGGTTAACGAACTATTCTATACACTTAAAAATCAGAAACTGAATATTGCTATTATTATGGATGAGTATGGTGGTCTAGCCGGTATTGTTACCATGGAGGACATTACAGAGGAACTTTTTGGTGAGCTTTATGATGAACATGAGAAACATGAGCGGGATAAAATTACATTACTTCGGGATGGACGTTACAGACTGATGGGTGAAACTACCATTCATCAGATAGAAGATCGTCTGGGTCTGGAACTGCCTACGGGTAAATATGCACAAACTTTGGCAGGATATCTTGTTGAGTATCTGGGAAATATACCAGTAAAAAATCAGTATATCGAAACTCCCTTTGGAGATTTTATAATCGAATCTGTTAAAAGGAACAGGATTAATTCTGTAATACTAAATATTAAAGACCGTTGACTAGCCGCTTCTCTGTCTGTATCATCCCTCCATGAGCAAATACCCGTTTACAGAGATAGAAAAGAAATGGCAGAATTACTGGGATGAGAACAAGACCTTTAAGGTTACAGAAGATCCCTCAGTACCAAAAGAGAAAAGAAAATATGTCCTTGATATGTTTCCATACCCCTCAAGTCAGGGACTTCATGTAGGACATCCCGAAGGCTATACCGCCACAGATATACATTGTCGTTATCTTCGAATGGCAGGTTATCATGTACTGCATCCCATGGGATTTGATTCCTTTGGTTTGCCGGCAGAAAACTATGCTATTAAAACAGGAACTCATCCCAGGATAGCAACTGAAGATAATATAAAGGGTTTTTTGAGACAAATAAAATCTATTGGTTTCAGCTATGACTGGGACAGACAGGTTTCTACCCATACACCAGAATACTATAAATGGACACAGTGGATCTTTCTAAAACTGTACGAGGCAGGACTGGCTTATGAGTCCAAGGCACCTATTAACTGGTGTCCTTCCTGTCTTACAGGTCTTGCAAATGAAGAAGTTAAAGATGGTAAATGTGAACGATGTCATACTGAAGTAAGCAGGAAGAACCTTCGTCAGTGGATATTAAAAATTACTGATTATGGTGATCGTCTTTTAGCTGATATTGATAAACTTGACTGGACAGATGCCATTAAAGCAATGCAGCGGAACTGGATCGGTAGAAGTGAAGGTGCAAATGTAAAGTTTTCTCTTGAATCAAGTGATGATATTATAGAGGTTTATACTACCAGACCGGATACCCTTTTTGGTGCTACTTATATGGTATTATCTCCGGAACATGATCTGGTACATAAAATTACTATTCCCGATCATCTTGAAGCGGTAAATAATTATATTGAACAGGCAAGTAAAAAGTCTGATCTTGAAAGAACAGATCTTGCAAAAGATAAATCCGGTGTTTTTACCGGAGCCTATGCCATAAATCCCCTTAACAATGAAAAAATTCCTGTATGGATTGCAGACTATGTTCTTATATCCTATGGATCAGGTGCAATTATGGCTGTACCAGCTCATGATACCCGTGACTGGGAGTTTGCCAAACAATTTAATCTGCCAATTATTGAAGTATTAAAGGGTGGAGATGTTCAGAAAGAGGCTCATACTGGTGAAGGAGAACATGTTAATTCAGGTTTTCTAAATGGACTTGGAAAAAAAGAGGGTATAGAAGCTGCTATTAACTGGCTTAAAGAACGAGATTTAGGTGATACTGCTGTTAATTATAAACTCAGGGACTGGGTTTTTTCCCGACAGAGATACTGGGGAGAGCCTATTCCATTAGTCCATTGTGACAGTTGCGGAATTGTTCCTTTGAATGAGGCGGATCTTCCTCTGACACTTCCGGAAGTGGATAGTTATACACCTACTGGAACTGGAGAATCTCCTCTGGCAGCAATAGATGAATGGGTGAATACAACATGTCCTAAATGCGGTGGAAAAGCAAAAAGAGAAACTAACACCATGCCCCAATGGGCTGGTTCCTGCTGGTACTATCTGAGATATCTTGATCCCGATAATACTGAAGAACTTGCATCCAAAGAAAAATTAGATTACTGGATGCCGGTGGATCTCTATGTAGGTGGAGCAGAACATGCTGTTCTCCATCTTTTGTATGCAAGATTCTGGCATAAAGTTTTATTTGATATTGGGGTTGTAAGTCAGGATGAACCTTTTCAGCAGTTAATTAATCAGGGAATGATACTTGGAGAGGGAGGCATTAAAATGTCCAAATCTCTGGGTAATGTAATTAATCCCGATATAATAATTGATGAGTTGGGTGCAGATACAATGCGTTTGTATGAAATGTTTATGGGACCTTTAACTGTTTCCAAACCATGGTCAACAAAAGGAACAGCAGGTGTTCACAGGTTTCTGGACAGAGTCTGGAGAGTTAGTGAAAGAGAATTATCTACAGAAAAACCGACAGATGAACTTATAAAAATTCTTCATCAGACTATTAAAAAGGTATCTCATGGTACGGCTAATCTGGAATTTAATACATCAATTGCCCAGATGATGATTTTTATAAATGAGGTATATAAAAGTTCAGTTCTTTATAAAGATATATGGGAACCCTTTGTACTTCTCTTATCTCCTTATGCACCGCATCTTGGAGAAGAATTATGGCAGAAATTAGGTCACAAGGATTCTCTTGCATATGCTGCATGGCCTGAATGGGATGAAGAATTAATTAAGGAATCAGTTCTGGAAATTGTAATGCAGATCAATGGAAAGGTTCGGGCTAAACTGGAACTTCCTGCAGGAACATCTAAGGAGAAAGTAGAAAAAGCTGCCTTTGAGAATGAAAAAATTAAGTCTTATACAGAAGGAAAAACAATTGTAAAAGTAATTGTTGTTCCGGATAAACTTGTTAATATTGTTGTGCGGTAATCGTTGGGGACGCAGATCTGCGTCCCGTACAGATTAATATTTTTTAGAAAGTGAGATATGAAGTTTAAAAGTTTGGAATTTCTAAAACGTGCGATGCCTGGAGTCTTATTCGGGTTTTCGATTGTACTTATTACACTTGCAATTCATCTGAATCCTTCCCATGCACCTCCGGGAAGTCCGTTTGAACGCAATTCCTTTTTTTACATCTTTACAATTATATCTTTTGTTATTTCCTCAGCGATTTTTATTTTACCTCTTGTGTGGGGGCAAAAAAAATATTTCTTTCTGATTTTTTCCTTATCTTTTATTTTTCAACTGGGACTTCTGTTGCTTTGTTCAGTTTTTATACATCGGGATTATTATACTATGGTGTTCCAGCTGTTTATTATGTACCCACTGATTTTCTTTTTTCAGTATAAAATTAACTTTACAGGATCTCAGGAATCAGTTCATGTTCGCCGGATGTATACTATGTCTGCTATTTTCTTTGTCCTCTGGTTTATATGGCTTATGATGATGGGCTATGCAATTGCAACACGCCAGGAACCACGGTGGATAGAATCTATTATTTACAATGTATATATTTCAGTACTAATACTTATGCTTTTTATACATATGTTAAAGCTTAGATCCAGGATGTACAGAAGAGTTTTTATAGCTCCCGATACAATCCGGATAGATAACTACGATTTTACTGAATATCTTGGTAAAGTGAATCTAAATATTATTCATACATTTATACTTAACCATAATAAAAATGTTACTTGTTCTCTTTTAATTTTATGTCTTAGTGATGTAGGTAAAAATAACACCTCATCAAATAAATGGGATTGTGAAGAATGCCTTAACAGTGAGAGTAAAGTAACACTTTGTCCAAAGTATAAAACTATCTATAACAGAATTCTGGATATTAAGAAACTGTTCGAGTCTCTGGAGATAGGAACTATCATCTCTCCTGATAATAAGATGAATATACTTACGGAAGGGTGGAAATTACGTTTCTTTGATGACATTAGGGTTTTTGAAAAAGAATAGAAAGTTTTTTAAATCAACATTTTTAATTACCCAATTATAATTGATTACCAACTCAATATGTTGAAAAAAGAGTCCCCGGGGACTCTTTTTTTGTTATATTGTCAAATTCCTGTGGTATTCTTTTTGTGAAAATGAATATCCTGTGCACTTTTGGTGTGCTGCGGGTGTATTAGGTTTTAGAATTTTAAAAATAGAAATTGGAGAAAAGTCTATGAAAAAAATTACAGTTATTCTTATAGTGATACTCTCAGTAATTATGCTAATAAGCTGTCCGGGAATAGGAGAGGATCCTCCTGAAGATGATCCGGCGCCTCCAGAGGCATCGAACAACGCAAACCTCTCTGCTGTTACAGTAACCGCAGGTAATACTGAATATATTTTTACAACTATTGAATCCAGCTACTCAATAACTGTAGGATACACAATTGAATCAATTACAGTTGCTCCTGTACTAAGTGATCCTGACGCAAGCCTTGTTATAAATGGAACCAGTTTTGATCCCATCAATATTTCGATTGTAATACCCGTATCAGAGGGAGATAATATATTTACTATTATTGTTACCGCAGAAGATGGTGAAACAACAAATACCCATACTTTTACCATAAGCCGTCTGGCAGCAGTTGATATCAATGCCCCTGTAATTACCCTTCTTGGGGACAATCCTTTCACTATGGAAGTTAATACCACCTTTACAGATCCAGGAGCTACTGCCACAGACAATGAAGAAGGGAACCTTTCCAGTGCAGTAGTTGTTACAGGAACCGTGAATACTGCGACTGTTGGAACCTATACCCTCTATTATAATGTTTCTGACAGCTCAGGGAATGCTGCGATGGAGGTAAGTAGAATAGTCAATGTGGCGGAAGCCCTTGAAGCGCCCATTGTCAGCCCGGATTCCGGTAATTACACATCACCCCAGACAGTGACAATTACCCATCCGACTCCCGAGGTACGAATCTACTACACTTTTGATGCTACCTGGTTTGATGATGAGACTACCGGAACCTTATATGAAGGACCTCTAACAATAAGCAGTCATACAACAGTGACTATAAGGGCTTTTCATGACAACTATAATCCCTCCTGGGCAGTTAGAAGCTATGCGATTGTCTCTCCTGGTGAAACAAACATGATAGCCAATGGAGATTTCAGTGACGGTCTCGTTTTATGGAGGTTCTATCCTCATACAGAGGTAAATGCAGAAGCATCATTTGAAGTAGTAGATGGTGTTTTTACAACCTACATCACTGACGGAGGTTATAAGGACTGGCATATTCATGTACATTACAGACCCAGATTTCTTCTTGAACAGGATGAGTATTACCAGCTGGATTTTACAGCCTGGGCTGCCGAAGACAGACAGATTGGTGTACAATTGCATGAAGAAGGTTTTGATAATAACGGAGACGGGAGTTCATATTCCAATTACTATGGAAATACAATAAATCTAACAACTTCTCCTCAGCAATTTTCTTTTTCAATGCGTATGGATGATATTGATGACCCGTATGCTTCTTTAAGGTTCAATTTGGGTATAGACACAGCGGATGTGTATATAGATGATATTACATTGGAAAAAATTGTCCCTATAGTTGTTGATCCGCTTGATTTTCCTGATCCGGAGCTTCGAAATGCTTTAGCAACTGCTGTAGGAAAATCTTTTAGTGAAATAACAGATATGGATCTGGCCACTCTGGAAGAGCTGGGAACAAGAGATGAGGAAAGTCTGATTTCAAACCTTACAGGAATTGAATACTGTGAAGATTTGAGAGGATTATATATTGAATCGTCAGATGTGTCTAATTATTTACCTCTTGCAGGATTGGCAAATCTGGAAAGACTCTGTTTAAATAATAACAATCTTTCGGATATATCCTTCCTTTCCAATTTAACTTCTTTGGAATGGCTGGATCTCAGAGATAACCAGATTACTAGTCTAGTCCCCTTAACCAATCTCATCAATCTTGTTGACGTTCAGTTAGCGGAGAATGATATCGATGATCTCACCCCTATTGCCGAGCGATCTGAGTTATACTACCTTTCCTTACACCGCAACCCTCTGGATATAAACGATCTTTCAGTTTTGTCAAACTTTCCTGATCTCTGGGCCGTTAAACTGGGCAATGGTTATGACATGGGAGGAGGAATATACCCTCTGGATTTAAGCACCGATCTAAATACTTTATTGAATATTTTGGACAACTTTGGGAGTATGATATACCTGCATATGGAAGATTTTAATCTGTCAGATAGCCAATTTACCTCACTATATTCTCAGGTTTTTGAACCCCGAAACCTGGAATGGACCCGGTTGAATCTACCAAATAGTAATTTAACTAATGCATCACTTTCTTTAATATCTAATCTTACCAACCTCAAAAGTTTGGATTTAAATAACAATAATATTACCGATCTTGCTCTTTTAAGAACTATGCATGATAACGGAGCCTTTAATTATGAGGGTTCAGGAGATATTAATATTAGAAATTGCAACCTTGAACTCTGGCCAGGCAGTCCCAACAGGGATGTTGTTGATTATTTAATTACTCATGGTGTAGATGTGGATTACCAGGATGGTAACATATTAGAAGCCGGCTCAATCGACATTATAATCCAATAAGTATAGGGGAAATTAAATGACTAAACGAATAAAATATATATTACTATTATTAACAACACTGTTAATTATCTTTACTGGTTGCCCTATGGCTTTGGATCCTATCGATTCTACAAAAATTCAACCTACGGAACCAAAGATTGAAACAGGAATTACTATAACTGTTCCCCGTTATGCTCCATGGATTATAGCAGTTGCCAGCAGTAATGCCCGGGCATTTGCATTTACCGATGTGGTGGAAATAATAATCAAAAACTCATCAGATGTGGAGATTTATAACAATACTTTCTCTGGAATACCGGATGGTTCAGGAACAATAAGCTGTTCTGCTGAATTAGCTCCTGGAACAGGATATTCCCTTACCGTAAACATCTTTAACAATAACAATTCAACAACAGTACCCGTTGTATCCGGTACTGCAGCAGGAGTTGATGTAACATCAGGAAATGCAACTTCTGTTACTGTTACTTGTCTTCCTGTTAACCCTGAAATAGCTTTAGTAGGTGTGACTTATCCTTTCACTAATGTTGTACCAATGACTGTAGATGGGGATGGCCAACCTACTTCTACAGGTGGAGAGCTTTGGTATCAGATAACCGGCCCTTCAACAGGATACCTTGATTTAACTGTAGATGTCCCTGCCGGCATTAGCTATTATCTAATAACCTTTGGTGCCAATGGTCTTTATGCAGGAGACCCTGTTATGGGAGGTCCAGGCACTCAAACAATTACCATGGTTGCTCCTCCATCGGGGGAAACTGGTTATTTGGCAATAGCCCCGATATCTGCAAATTCCACTCCCGTAAGTGGTTCAGTGAGCTGGGTGG
>DAOWEB010000303.1 GCA_030638735.1 Spirochaetaceae bacterium | reverse complement strand
TGACAGGTCAGAGTGCTGTTACAATAGCAAAAGAGTTTCATGAGAAGGTTGGTATTTCAGGAGTTATTCTTAGTAAGTTTGATTCTGATGCCAGAGGTGGAGCTGCTATCTCTTTAAAAAGTGTAACCGGTCAGGCACTTAAGTTTATAGGTGTTGGTGAAAAGATGGAGGATCTTGAGCCATTTTATCCCGAAAGAATTGCATCACGAATTCTTGGTATGGGTGATGTTGTTTCTCTGGTTGAAAAAGCCCAGGAAACCATAGATGTGAAAGAAGCTGAAAAGCTTCAGGAAAAAATGATTTCTGCAACATTTACCCTTCAGGATTACCTTGAGCAGTTTCAAAGAGTGCGTAAGATGGGTAGTATAGATACTATTCTGGATATGATTCCCGGTGCAAAGGGTAATTTAAATGCAGAAGATATAGATCAGGGTGAAATGATAAAAGAAGAAGCTATAATACTTTCCATGACTATGAAAGAAAGATATAATCATAGAATTATCGGCCCTTCAAGGCGGAAGCGTATTGCAAAAGGTTCAGGTACTGCAGTTTTTGATGTAAATAAACTGCTTAAAAAGTTTGAAAAGACGCGGCTTATGATGAAAAAAGTTGCAAGAAGTAAGAAATACCAGGCTAATTTAATGAAAAGCCTTGGAGTATAAAGTTGAAGTTGAAGTTGAAGTTGAAGTACATTAGGAGGTTCGTATGAGCGTTAAAATTAGACTCAAACGGTTTGGATCAAAAAAAAGACCCTATTACCGAATTGTTGTTGTGGATTCCAGAGCACCGCGAGATGGTAGAACACTGGAAGAAGTTGGGCTTTATCACCCAATAGAATCAGAAGATAAGCAGGTTGTGCTTAAAGAAGACAGGATTAAGGAATGGATTGGGAAAGGTGCTCAGCCCACAGCTACTGTTAAAAGATTGTTGAATAAACGAGAAATATTTATTGAACGATCTGTAAACTAAAGAGGTGTACAGTGGAAAAAGATCTTGTTATTTATATTGCTAAATCTTTAGTTGATGATCCTGATAGTGTTGATGTAAACATTGTTGAAGGGGAGAAGTCAACAATACTGGAATTAAAAGTTTCCCAGGAAGATATTGGTAAAGTAATTGGTAAGCACGGACGTATAGCAAAAGCCATGAGAACTATTCTTAGTGCTTCTGCTACAAAATCCGGTAAGCGTGTTGTTTTGGAAATTCTTGATTAAAGGCTTGTTCATATATGGATGATATTGCTATAGGTAAAATCAGGACTTCCCATGGTGTAAATGGATTTGTTAAGATTTTAAGTTTTTCAGGTCAAACTGATCATTTTCTTGAACTGAAGGAATTTGTTTTAAAAAAAGATGGTAAAGTGAAAGTACTGGCTGTGGAAAGTATTAAAGCCTCAGGCAGTACTGTTTTTGCTAAATTAAAGGGTATAGACAGCCCTGAGGTTGGTAAGACGTATTCCGGATGGGAAATATGGGTTCCAGAGGAGTTTGCAGCAGTTCTTGGTCCTGGAGAGTACTACTTAAAGGATCTGAACGGTTGTAATCTTGTTAACTCTGGAAATGTTTTAGGACAAATTATTGGTATAAGTGAAAACAGTATTAATGATCTGCTTGAAGTTAAAACTGATAATGGTATTTTTATAATACCATTTAAAAATGAATATATAGGTGAAGTTGATATTGATTCAAATACTGTAGAGCTTACTGCTCTTTGGTTACTTGAGTGAAAATAAAAATACTGTCACTTTTCCCGGAGATTATTGATAGTTTTTTTACAAGTTCTATTATGGCAAAAGCAGTTGAAAAGGGGCTTGTTGAGTATTCATTGATAAATATAAGAGATTTTGCAGAGGATAAACATAAAACATGTGATGATGCACCTTACGGTGGTGGTGCGGGTATGGTTTTAAAACCAGGTCCTCTTTCAGCTGCACTGGATTCTGTGGGCGGTTCTTTGAAAAGAGTTATTTATCCGAGTCCATCGGGATTTAAGTTTGATCAGAAACAGGCAGAACGACTTGCTTCTTATGATGAACTGGTTTTTATTTGTGGGAGATATGAGGGAATAGATCAACGTATAATAGATACCTATGTTGATGAAGAGATTTCAATTGGCGATTATGTAATTTCATCAGGTGAGATTTCAACCCTTGTAATTATTGATTCGATATATAGACTGTTAGATGGTGTTATTAGCAGTGATTCTCTTGTTGAAGAGAGTTTTACAGATGGACTCCTTGAGTATCCCCATTATACCCGACCATCGGATTTTCGTGGTTTGCTTGTTCCTGATGTACTTTTATCAGGTAATCATGCAAAAATTAACCAGTGGCGGAAAGAAAAGAGGATACAGAAAACAAGGGAAAATAGACCTGATATAGATATTTAGAGTAATTATTTGAGAAAAGGGGAAGATAGGAATGGAACTAATAAATGAAATTGAAGCAGAACAGTTGAAAGAAAACCCTGAAAACTTCAGGATTGGTGATACTGTCAAGGTACATTTTAAAATTATTGAAGGGCAGACTGAAAGAATACAGGTTTTTGAAGGTCTTGTTATTGCAATAAATAACAGTGGAATCCGTAAAACTTTCACAGTTAGAAAGATGTCCTATGGAGTAGGAGTGGAGAGAATCTTTCCACTGCATTCACCACGTGTTGAAAAAACTGATGTAGTACGTCGAGGTCGGGTTAGACGAGCAAAGCTTTATTATATTAGAGATAGAGTTGGTAAGGCTGCTAAGGTTCCTGAGCTTATTCGTAGAAAGGATCAGAAGAAAAAAGCAAGTAACTAAAAACAATGTTTCTTCTGGAAACAACTAATATAAAAGCTATTAATACCGGACTTCAGAGCAATTTGAAGTCCGGTACTTATGTTTCTTTTACCGTGAATAAAAAAATTAATTTAAATATGTATAAAATTTTACTGCTGGGTAAGTTTATCAGTGTTAAAAGTACAAAGAGTCTTAAAGAAGGCTCTGTGATTAAAGCACAGATATTTTGGGATAACAATAGACTGCAATTAAAAGTATTGGAAAAACAAAATACTGTTACAGCAAAAATTACCTCTGATACGGGTATATTTAATATACACAGGAATCTTATTACAGATGAATTAATAAAGGGTAATATGCCTTTGGATCCTTCCTATTTCAAAATATTGGAACCGGTATTAAGAAAAGATAAAAAAGTGGATCAAAAACTTGTTAAAATACTACTGTTGCTAATAGATAAGGGTATTACTCTAAATGATGATAATATTAACGAGATTTTAAGTTTCAGTGATAGAAAAGGGCAAGGCCATTCAGGAAAAAATAGAAAAAAAAATAAAGAGAACTTACAAGAAATAAAAAAAGATATAAAAAATCAAATTAAAAATACTGATACCGGAAATGAACTTATAAAATATTTTAATCATTCTGTTGCAAAGCACGATAACTGGCTTATTATTCCCCTTAACTTCTCTTTTACAAGACCGGGTCAGGGAGTTTTAAAATTAAAAATAAATGAAAGTCTTGTAGTTACAAATTTAGTACTTACATTAAGTGATGGTAACGATTGGGATTTTAGTCTTGTAAAAACTTCTGAGGGTAGTATAATTAAGGTTTCAGGTCCAAATGATATACCATGGAAAGAAACTGCCCCATTTAACAAATTAAAAGAAAAACTATATAATATGGGGATAATATTTGACGATATTAATAAAGAGTGGGCTTTAACAAATGGTTTTTCAGAAAATGTTTCTGAAAAAATTAAAAGTGTAGATTTTATAGTTTAGGGGAATAAATGTGATTAAAGCAGTTGCTGTTCAGTATAACAAAGATCTACCTGCACCGTTTATTACAGCAAAAGGTAACGGTTTTATTGCAGATACACTTATAAAAATTGCAGAAGATCATAATATACCAATAGTTAAAGATCATCTGCTTTCAGAAACTCTATATATTATGGAACCTGGAGAGTATATTCCGGAAGACGTTTTTAATGTAGTTGCTGAAATACTCGTATTTATTAAAGAAACCCAGGACTTAATATGAAAAAAATAAAAGTTAGTGATCTTAAAGCAGGAATGAGTTTCTCTGCTCCAGTCTACCTTGATGGTGAAAACCTTTTGGTTCCTGAAAAAATAGAAATTATGGAAAAAGATATTAAAAGGCTTTTACGATGGGAAGTTGAATATGTAGAGACTGAAGGTGATCTTTTAAGTAAGACAGAGTTGAAGAATTCTGATGATCTCCTGGGAAATTATGCGGAAGATTCTTCAGTTTTAAGAGTATACAAAAAAGCTATTTCCAAATTAAGTGTCGTTTTTAATGATATTAGAGAATATTCAAAAGCTGATAAATTTGAAATTGACGCCATAATTACAGATATTTTTTCTCTTCTCAGAGATAAACCAGAAGAATTAAAAGCTATAACAATGACTTCTATTGATCCGGAACATGATCTGGTACAAAGCTCTCTAAATTGTATGATAGTTTCTATCATTCTTGGAAGACAATTAAAAATTATAAATAGCAGATTAATATCTTTGGCTGTTGCTGCTCTTCTTCACGATATCGGGATGACAAAAATACCCCAGGCTTTATTGAAAAAAGAGGCAGATCTTAGTAGTGATGAATTAACAATAATACATTCTCATCCAATGTATACATATAAGCTGATTACAAAATCTTTAAAATATCAGGAAGAAATTGCCAGAATAGCACTTTATCATCATGAAAGATGGGACGGGAAAGGGTATCCTAATGGATTATCCGGAAAAAATATACCTTTATCATCAAGAATTATATCTGTTGCAGATGCATATGGAGCAATGTTGAAGGATCGTCCATATAGAGAATCGATGATAGGGTATAAGGCAATGAGAGAAATTTTAAATGATAATTCTACCAGATTTGATTCTAATATTTTAAAAATATTTATCAAAAGTATGGGTATTTATCCTATAGGGTCCCTTGTTATTTTAAATGACAGTTCTATAGCAAGAGTGAATTTAGTACACAATGAAGCACCTTTAAGACCTTCAGTGCAGATTTTAATGACCCCTGCAGGACGTATTCTAACTGGCAAATCAGAGAAAATTATTGACCTTCTTATAGAAAAAAAATTATTTATTGTAAGAGCTATAAGTAAAGAAGAAATTAAATCGAGAGCTGGTAAATGAATTTAGGTGTGCAAATACAGATTGTTTACAAAATATATTTACGGAGATATACATAATAATGATACGTATAGCTAAACATACAGATCCAAAAAAAATTGCAGAACTTAAAGAAAAAATTAATGATAAAAAATATATAAATGTTGCAATAAAGAGTATTGCTAATACTCTGACAAAAGAAATATTTCATCTGAATGAGGAGTAGGTAATTGAGCGAAAATCAGGAGTCAGGCGAGAAAACAAACACCTCAAGAAATCGTAGGAGAAATAATTATAGACGTTCGCGAATAAAACGGTCATTTCCTGAATGTCCTATTTGTCATAAATCTGTAAAATTTTTATTAACAGCAATGTCAGTTGGTGAAGATAATAAACCTGCACATTTTGATTGTGTACTTAAACAGGTAACTGACAGTGAAGAATTGGGGCCAAAAGAAAAAATTATATATATAGGCAATGGTAATTTCGCTATAATAAATGGAAAAACAGGCAAGGATCTTTCTATTCGTAAAACTATACAGTTTGAAGAAAAAGAAAGTAATGGTGAATGGAGAAAAAAACTAAGTCGTAATCTAAAAAACAGGTAAGTGAGAGAGGCTTAATAGGCTGTTAGCTAAGAGCCTTCAGCCTAAAATGCTGTTTTAATATGTTCTTAATTTCTCAATTACGCTTTTAGCTTTTCTTTGAACAGTTTTTATGTAATTACCATGTTGTATTCTGACAAGTGCTCTAATGGCACCCGGATCCTCTATCCCGTTGTTTGCTTCTGCAATTTTTTCAAATGCAAGAAGTACTGCAAATGCATAGTTGTTATCCGGTGTCATAATATTCTGGCCCAGTATTGAATACGCAAGAGCCTGTGTTACCTGGTTATCTTTGTTAATTCCAATTGTACCCAGTCCATATGCTGCTTCTGCAAGAACCATTGGTTCTTCTTCTGTAAGTAAAACATTAATAAGAGAAGCTTTTGCACTTTCACCACCTAAAATACCAAGAGATTCACATGATCTTCTTCGTACTTCCGGGAAATTGTTAATTAACAAACCAGCTTCCCTCATTTGATTTCCGTTTCCCTCCATGGATAAATATTCAAGGATTGATACTAAATCCTGACTATTCTGTGAAGCACGACCATTATCTATCATATCTTCTATAGCTGCCAATGCATCAAGTTTTGATTCTCTGGAGGTATCTGTTGCCATTTCACCAATTACTGTTAATTCAATACTCTGAAGAAAAAGTTCTTCAACGGTTGTTTCTTTTGCCTGATCCTGTGAGAATGCATTTGTAATAGGTATTAAGAAACTGACCAGTATAATTATGATGAAAAATTTATTTTTCATTTTGATTCTCCGTTTCCCTTATGGGGTGTTGTTATTCTAAAAATTTTCCTATTTTCCAGTTATTATCAATTCTAATAAGTTCATAAATTATTACAGCCTTATTATTAATAAACATATATGCTTTTATTCGATCTCTGTCGAGTGCTTTAATTTCATCCAGTTGAACGTTTTGTCTGCTTCCTACAACAACATAATTGAAATAATCCTCAAGGGAGCGTAAAACAATTTTATATTTGGTTAGAAGCGGTGATTGAGATTTTTCTTTTAAAACGTCCGGGTCACTGTAGTATTCAATATAATCAGCTGAAAGATAGTTTTTCCATTCATTGAAATTTTTAGAAGCAATTAATTCATTCAATTCCTGTATAAGTTCCGATATATCTGTTTCCGCTTTTTGTATTTCAGATTCATTTAAGGTATTTGAAGGTTTTTCTTCAACTTTCTCAACAACTTCAGGGGTAATAGTTGATTCCTGCACTATTTTCTCTGGTGGAATTACTTCTGTTTCTAAAGGTTCCTGTGTTGCACATGAAAATAATGCTGTTAAAATAATACTAATAGTTAAAAAGATATATATATTTCTCATTAGTCATAGTTTATATAGTCATGAACTATTTGTCAAAACGAAAATTAATAAACATTGAAAATTTATGTTAATTAAGGTACTTAAGCATCTTTTATAAGGATTCTATTAAAAAAAGAGGATTATTTCGGTTGGCGACCGAAATATATCTTGACTCTAAGCACTTATACTGAGTAGATTATTGAGGTGATAAAAGCTATGTTTCCAGGTTCATTTGATCCTCCAACTAATGGTCATATGAATCTAATAAAAAGAGCAGCCTCGATTTTCGAGGAACTCTATGTTGTGATTGCGGTGAATAATCAGAAAAATACTCTGTTTTCATCTCAGGAACGATATGAAATGATGAGTTTACTATTAAAAGATTATTCAAATGTGACTGTGAAGTTATGGGATAAATTAATAGTTAAGTTCGCAGAAGAGAATCATGTAAAAGTGATGGTCAGGGGTGTTCGTGCATTGGTTGACTTTGGTTATGAGTTTGAACTGGCTATGACAAATAAGGAATTAAGTCCTGATGTTGATATAATGTTCATGCCCACCGATCCAAAGTATTTTGTCTTGAGGTCATCGGCTATTAAGGAGATTGCTCTACTTGATGGCGATATCTCAACTATGGTACCTCCGGAAGTAGCATTAGCCTTAAAACAGCGGTTAAAAGGCAGTTGACATTAAGCTCTATTTAGAGTAAGTTCACACTGACTTTTTGCTAACTTGGAGAGGATGTTACAATGGCAGTACCAAAATATAAGACGTCTAAACAACGGTCACGTACAAGACGATCTGCGAATATGAAGCTCATAATACCTGGACTTATTGAATGCGGAACATGTGGTAATAAGGTATTACCTCACCGTGTATGCCCTAAATGTGGTTATTACAGGGGAAATCAAGTTATTGAACTTGAGAATATGGCTTAAAAATTTTTTGAGGAGTAAATTATGGACGAACTTTTTGACAAATTAAAGAAGCTTATTGCTGAGAAGCTGGAAGTGGAAGAATCAAAAATTACACCTGAAGCATCTTTTAGACAGGATCTTGGTGCTGATAGTCTTGATACATATGAACTTGTATATGCTATTGAGGAAGAAATGGGTGTTACAATTCCAGATGAAAAAGCTAATGAATTTGAAACAGTTGGAGACGCTTTAAACTTTCTGAAATCTCAGGAAGCATAATCATAAGTGAATCGGAGTTTTAAAGCAGACGACTTCAGACCTCCGCCTGTTAATCAGGTAAGGAAGAAGGAACTGCAGCTTTTTGAAAAAAATGCAGGTATAAGGTTCAGGAAATTAGATTTCCTGAACCTTGCTTTTTCTCACAGATCTTTTGCAAATGAAAGTAAAGAAAGTATAGAGAATAATGAAAAGTTAGAATTTCTTGGAGACAGTGTTCTCGGTCTTGTTGTCAGTGAATATTTATATAAAAACATGCCTGGTAAGAATGAAGGTGATCTGGCAAGAATAAAATCATTTGTTGTCAGTGAAGACAGCCTTGCTATTATCGCAAAACTAATTAAAGTTGATAATTTTATTCTTATTGGAAAAGGTGAAGAGTATTCCGGCGGAAGGAATAAAAAAGCAATTCTTGCAGATTGTATGGAAGCCATATTTGGAGCATATTTTTTAGATTCTGGTTTTAAAGCTTCACGGAATTTTATATTAATGTACCTTATTCCTGAAATTACTAAAGTTCTGGAAAATCGTCATAAAAAAGATTACAAAACTTTGTTGCAGGAATATGTACAAAAACAATTTAAAAATTATCCTAAGTATTCACTAATGAAAAAAGTAGGCCCTGATCACGATCGGACCTTCTGGATAGAAGTGAAAGTTAATAATGAACTGTATGGACCTGGAGTAGGTAAAAATAAGAAGGAAGCAGAACAGAATGCTGCGTCTCTGGCATATAATCATTTTCTAAAATCTTAATTAATTGAATATTTCTTACCAAGATTATTTGCTATTTTAATCAAAGATTCATTGTTATTTAAAGCTGGATCATCTAAAACAGTTTCAAGAAGTTCTTTTAGTATAGTTCCTATTAAAGGTCCTTTTTTTAAACCGCAATTAATTTGTAAATCTGTCCCGGAGATTTCCAGATCCTGAATGGAAAAAGCATTTTTCTCTTTGAGAATACTATTTATTCTTTCTGAAAATATTTTCAAGTTTCCTGAATACCTTTTTGAATTTGTCATTCCAAATTGATCAGCAGTTCTAAGTATAAAAAGATCATCTATGTTGTTAATACCCACTCTGGATATAAACCTTCTGACAGCAGCATCAGTCCATTCTTTTGTATAGTTAAACATGTGGTTTAAAATAAGATGAGCTGCTCTTTTTATTTCATTTCCGGAAAACCTTAAATTCTTCATAATATTAATTACTAATTCTGTAGAGGTTTTTTCGTGATGATAAAATGTAGGAAATCCCTCTTTGTTAAAAGATAGAGTAAGGGCTTTCCCTGTATCATGCAGCAAACAGGATAATCTTAGAATAACATCATCCTTCGGTCCTCCATCACATGAATAAAATAGGTGATCCAGTACATCAAAGTCATGATAACCCATTTGAATAATACCTCTGCATTTGGATAATTCAGGTACTATAAGCTCAAGAATGCCTGATTTTTCCATAATATTTAATGCAATTGATGGTTTCTCTGAACCAAGTATTTTAATTATTTCATCTCTAATTCTTTCTGAAGAAACTTTTTTAAGATTATTTTTACAACTCTTTAAAGCTTCAAAAGTTTTATCTTCAATTTTAAAATTTAACTGTGCTGTAAATCTACAGGCTCTCATAAGTCTAAGTCCATCTTCTGTGAATCTTTCAACAGGATTTCCTATAGCACGAATAATTTTACGTTTTAAATCATGAATCCCATTATGAGGATCAAGGACCTCTCCTGTTTGTAAGTTCATTGCAATGGAATTAATTGAAAAGTCTCTTCTTTTAAGATCTTCAAAAATGGAAGGACTAAAGGAAATATTATCCGGATGCCTTGAATTGGAATAATCACCATCAATCCTAAAACTAGTAACTTCAAAATGGTGTCCTTTAAATAGGACAGTTACTGTACCATGCTTGATTCCAGTAGGAATTACCTGATGGAAAATTCTTTGTACATCTTCGGGGCTGGCATCTGTAGCAAAATCATAATCCGTGGGTTTAATTCCGGCAAAATGATTGCGAAGAGCCCCTCCTACAAGAAAACAACTAAATCCATTTAATAAAAATATATTTGAGAAATGACGAAGGGTAGGGTTAACATGAAAATGCTTCATATAGTATTAATACAATATTTTTTTGCCATAGTACAGACGTAGCATGCTAAGGTTGCATAGCCGAGCAGTAAGCGAAGCGCACGACCAGGCTACGTCTCTACACTGGCATAAAAAAAAAGACGGCCAAAAAGGCCGCCTTTTAAAATCTTTTCTTTTTTATTACTGAAATAACTGCAGAACTGACTGACTTTTTGCATTTGCCTGTGCAAGCATTGCATTAGAAGTCTGAACAAGAATCTGGTTTTTAGTAAATTCAACCATTTCTTCTGCCATATCCGTATCTCTTATTATCGATTCAACAGTCTTAGAAGTTTCTGCTCCAATATTAAGTCCCTGGGAAGCATATTCAAGTCTTGTCTGATAAGCACCCAAATCTGCTCTTTGTTTGCTTACTTTTGTCAATGCACCGTCAATTAAAGCTATGGACATATTAGCACTGTCAGGTGATGCTATTGAGAAAAAAGTTGCTGCATGAGCTTTTGCACCAAGGCCCTGCAATCCTAATCCCTGTGCTGTCATTGTGCCAATATAGACTCTTTCTCTTTGATCCATATTTGCACCAATATGCAGCCACATACTGCCGGTAACTGAGTTTTCACCGGTTTCTTTACCAAAACGTCCAGTCATCATGTTCATACCGTTAAACTGGGCATGTGAAGAGATTCTGTTAATCTCATCAACCAACTGACTGATTTCTACCTGTATCTGCATTCTGTCTTCATCAGAATAGATACCATTTGAACTCTGGATAGATAGTTCTCTCATTCTATGAAGAATATCCTGAGTTTCCTGTAGATATCCTTCTGTAGCCTGAATAAAAGAAACTCCATCCTGTGCATTTTTTTCGGCTCTTTGCAAGCCTCTAATTTGTGCACGCATCTTCTCTGAAACAGCAAGACCCGATGCATCATCACCAGCTCTGTTGATTCTCATACCAGAAGATAATTTTTCCATGTTTCCAGTAACACGCCAGTTGTTCATACCATTCTGTCGCTGTGTAAACATTGCACTCATGTTGTGATTGATTATCATACAATCCTCCTTGATTGTGTCAAAAGTCCGGACATCCTTGTCCAGTTATATATAAAAGATCAGGTGATTTAAAAATGTAATTAGAAAAAAATAAAATAAATAAGAGATTCAATAAGCTAAGTTAAGCTTGAAGGACAGAGCAAAATATCATAGTATAGCTCTTCAGTACTGATTATTTCGGAGGCAACATTGTATAAATCTGTAGATTCAAAAGTTAGTTTTCCAAAGATGGAAGAGAAAATACTCAAATTTTGGAATGATAATAATATTTTTAAGAAGTCCATAAGTCAGAGAGAAGGAAATGAGGAATTTGTTTTTTATGATGGTCCTCCCTTTGCTACCGGCTTACCTCATTTTGGACATTTTGTACCTGGAACTATAAAAGATATTATCCCAAGATATCAGTCAATGAAGGGTAAAAAAGTAGAAAGAACTTTTGGATGGGACTGTCATGGGCTGCCTGTTGAATATGAAATGGAAAAAGAGCTTGGAATCTCCGGTAAATATCAAATTGAGGAATTTGGTGTTGCTAAATTTAATGATTCATGCAGATCTATAGTGCAACGTTATACTTCCGAATGGGAAGAAATTGTTACCAGAATGGGGCGTTGGGTTGACTTTGATAATGGATATAAAACAATGGATTCTGATTATATGGAATCTATTTGGTGGATTATAAAGCAGCTTATGGAAAAAGGGTTAATGTATGAAGGCTTTTACATTATGCCCTACAGCCCAAAGTTATCTACACCACTTTCAAATTTTGAAGTTAATCTGGGTGGTTACAAAGACGTAATTGATCCTGCTATTACCGTAAGATTTAAATTAAAAGATGAAGATGCCTATTTTCTGGCCTGGACAACAACTCCCTGGACTCTTCCTTCTAATTTAGGATTGGCATTGGGTCCTGATATAGTTTATTCCAAAATAAAAGATGGTAACGATGTTTATATACTTGCAAAGGAAAGGCTTTCTGCTTACTACAAAGATCCTGAGGATTATGAAATTCTCGAAGAGCTTAATGGGAGGGATCTTGAAGGTATAAGCTATGTTCCTCTTTTTCCATATTTTAAAGAATTAGATAAACAAAATGCTTTTAAAACTCTTGTTGCGGATTATGTCACAACTCAGGATGGTACTGGAATAGTCCATACTGCACCAGGATTTGGTGAAGATGACTATAATGTAATGAAAAATACAGGTGTGCCAGTTGTTTGCCCTATAGATGCTGAATGTCGTTTTACAGAGGAGATATCAGATTACGAGGGAATATTTGTAAAGGATGCAGATAAAGCAATTATTAAAAGACTTAAAGAAGAGGGTAATCTTGTAAAAAGAGAAAACTATAATCACAGTTATCCTTTTTGCTATAGAACAAAAGAACCTTTAATTTACAGAGCAATATCATGCTGGTTTGTTGATATTTCTAAAGTAAAAGAGAAAATGATTGCTGCTAATAACCAGATAGAGTGGATGCCTGGTCATATCAAAACCGGGCGTTTTGGTAAATGGCTTGAGGGAGCACGAGACTGGGCTATAAGTAGAAATCGCTACTGGGGTAATCCTATACCAATATGGAAGTGTGACGGTTCAGATTATATGGAAGTAATTGGATCCAAAGCGGAGTTAAAAGAAAAATCCGGAATAATGGTAGATGATCTTCATAAACATTTTGTAGATGAAATAACTTGGCCAAGTCCTGATGGAAAAGGGACTATGCGAAGAATACCTGATGTTCTGGACTGCTGGTTTGAATCAGGTGCTATGCCATATGCACAAATTCACTATCCTTTTGAAAATAAAGAGTGGTTTGAAAATAATTTCCCTGCAGATTTTATATCTGAAGGTCTTGATCAGACTCGTGGGTGGTTTTATACATTAACAATTCTTGCTGCAGCCTTGTTTGATAAACCTGCTTTTAAAAATGTAATTGTTAATGGATTGGTTCTGGCTGAAGATGGAAAAAAAATGTCAAAATCTGAAAGGAATTTTTCAGACCCTAAGGAAATTATTAATACATTTGGTGCAGATGCTCTAAGAATGTTTCTAATGAATTCAGCTGTTGTAAGGGGTGAAGATTTAAAATATTCAGATGAAGGTATAAAAGATGTATTAAAAGGTTTTATAATTCCTTTTTGGAATGCTTATAGCTTTTTTATTACATATGCCAATATTGATAATTTTGCACCTAAGGGGGTTCCTTCAAATCCTGATAATCCTCTTGATAGATGGATACTCTCCGAGGCAGAATCTCTGGTATCCTCAGTTACCCTTGATTTGGATAAATATGATTTATCAAAAGGTATAGGTGATATTATTCGATTTATTGATTTGCTTAATAATTGGTATATCAGACGGTCCCGTAGAAGATTTTGGCGGTCAGAAAATGATATTGATAAAATTCAAGCCTACGAAACACTCTATTCAGTATTAATGAATATTATTCATGTGGCAGCACCTTTTATTCCTTTTATTACTGAAGAAATCTATCAGAATTTACGAACAAAAAATATGCCCGAATCTATCCATCTTTCAGATTTTCCTGTTGCTGATAATAGTATACGAGATCTTAATCTTGAAAAAAAGATGGAAATAACAAGACAGGCTGTATCGATGGGAAGATCTCTCCGGAGCATTCATTCCCTGAAAATCAGGCAGCCTTTAAAATCAATATATATAGTTACAAGAGATTCAAAAGAAAAAGCAGTTCTTAGAGAAATGGAAGATATTATAATTGAAGAATTAAATGTAAAAAATGTTATTTTCAAGGATAATGAAGAGGATCTTGTTGAGTACAAGGCTAAGGCAAATTTTAAAGTTCTAGGGAAATTGCTTGGTAAGAATATGAAAGCTGCCGCTGCCAAAATTGAAGAGCTTTCTATGTTGGAAATTCAGAGTCTTTTGAATGGTTCCACTTTACAGATAGATTATGGTGAAGGTGAGTTCACACTTAAAGAAGATGGAATTGTAATACAGAGATTTGAAAAAGAAAATTTAAAAGTTCTTAATGAAGGCTCTCTTACGATTGGTCTGGACAGTGAAATAACTGAAGAACTTCTTAGAGAGGGAACAGTTCGTGATATTGTCAGAAGTATACAGAACCTGAGAAAAGAAAGGGATCTTGATGTAACTGATCGGATAAATTTGAAATTAGATGGAAATGATTGGTTGAAAAGTGCTGTTAATTCTTTTAAGGAACATCTTCTTACAGAAACTCTGTCAGATAGCATTACCTGGGAAAAAACTTCAGAATCCAGTGAACTGGTCTGGGGTGAAATTACTTGTTTTATAGATTTAGAGAGGAGTTAATAATATATTTTTCATGAAATATATAAAAACTAACAAGTCAAAAATTATAATAATAATCATATTTTATGTTAGTTTTACATTTACAGGATGTAGTACCAGCCCCGATTTTGCAGAAAAAAATTATCCTGGAATTCTTGTTTCTGATGGCAGGGTCCTGTTTTATTTTAACCTTGAAAAGGAAAAATTATTAATAAATCATTTTTTATCTTTATACTCAGGTGATGATTTATCCGGATTAATTGACCGTACTGACCGTTTATCAATTTCCATTGATAGTTTTGGAAATGATTCTGAGTTTGATATTCTTGCTGAGGGAAACTTCCCAAGGTTTTTTACTAATTTAGCTATAGGTCGAGAAGAAAACTGGGAAAAAAATAAGGGAATTTATACTTACTGGAAAAATGAGATTGATGGATTATATGCATCAGTTCCCTTAAGTTCAGTAGCAATTATTTCAAATACTGATATTAGTTCAGATTTGGAATATTTTGAGTCAGGAGAGAGAAATTATATACCGGATATTATCAAAGCAGAATTTGAACAGTCAGCATTAACAATCTATTCACATCTACCAGGAGCAGGCATTTATAAATCTCTAAATATACCTTCCGGAAAGATGTTAATTCAGAATATGTTTTTTGTTGTCAGGAAAAAGGGAGATCAATATTCAATTTCCGGAGAACTTGATTTTTTGAATAATTTTGAAGCAAAAATATTTTCTACAGCTTTAAAACTGGGATTACTTATGAACCTTAGAACAACAGGAAGAACTTCGATTATGAAAATAGTTCATGACGGTCGAATTGATGCTGTAAATAATAGAATAATTATAGATAATATATTTCTTAATTACAAAGAGATGTTAGATCTTATTTCTGGAAATGGAGTAAGTACACAGGGGAATTAGTTTGAAAATTGGTATAATAGATTATGATGCAGGTAATTTAAAAAGTGTAGAAACAGCTCTTAATTTTTTAGGTGCTGATTATTTTGTTTCAAGTGATCCCCATAAGCTCATAAAAAGTGATAAACTTATTTTTCCTGGAGTAGGAGAGGCCTCTTCGTCTATGGGTATATTACAATCAGGATCTTTGGATCACTTAATTAAAGAATATTTCAAAAAAGGAAATCCTATTCTTGGTATTTGCCTTGGATGTCAAATAGTTCTCGACTCCTCGGAAGAACGAAATACAAAGTGTCTTGGATTAATTCCAGGTGTTTCCAGGGAGTTTTCTCATGAAATGGGGTTAAAAGTCCCTCATATGGGTTGGAATCAGGTAGGACAATTGAGTAAACATTATATTTTTAATGATATTCCGGATAATAGTTCCTTTTATTTTGTACATTCATATTATCCTGAACCTGAACACCATGATGCCAGTATTGCCTCAACTAATTATGGAATATCATTCAGCTCTGCTTTTTCTGTTGATAATCTTGTGGCAGTACAGTTCCATCCTGAAAAATCAGGTCCTTATGGGTTGAAAATGCTTGATAACTTTATTAAAGGGAAAGGGGCAAATTAATGCTTCAAAAAAGAATAATTGTCTGTCTTGATGTGAGAGATGGTAAAACTACCAAAGGAATTAAGTTCAAAGGTAATGTGGATATAGGTGACCCTGTTTTAATGGCTGAGGAATATTACAATCAGGGTGTGGATGAACTCGTATTTTATGATATAACAGCATCCTCTGAAAAAAGAGGGATCATGATAGACCTTGTAAGAAAGGTAGCTGAAAAAATTTTTATTCCATTTTCTGTCGGAGGTGGTATAAGAACACTTTCAGATATGAAAGAAGTTATTCTTGCAGGAGCAGAAAAAGTTAGTGTAAATAGTTCTGCAGTGCTTAACCCTTCAATTATTTCTGAAGGAGCTTCTCATTTTGGAAAACAGTGTATTGTTGTTGGAATGGACGTTGAAGCAGATACAAGTAAACCCTCTGGTTATGGTATTGTTATAAATGGAGGTAGAACCAGGGTTGATTTAGATGCATTTGAATGGGCAAAAAGGGTGGAAACTCTAGGTGCAGGTGAAATAGTTCTAAATTCCATAGATGCTGATGGAACAAAAGAGGGATATGAGTTGACCTTAACCCGAATGATTTCTGAAGGTGTAGGTATTCCTGTTATTGCTTCCGGAGGTGCAGGGACTCCAATGCATCTTGCTGATGTATTTAATAAAGGTAAGGCAGATGCAGCCCTCATCGCTTCAATGGTACATATTGATGGGTATACAGTTGGGGGAATAAAGGAAATATTAAAAGGCGAAAACATTCCTGTGCGATTATAATCATATTTTAATGTTTTTGGTTCTTGATTTTTATATGTAATTATTTATATATTATGTAAAATAATAATTTTTAAAAACTCATCGGAGAGCAAATATGCCAACGTACGATTATAAATGTGAAAAATGTGAGAGAACCTTTGAGCATTTTCAGTCAATGTCAGATGAACATTTATCTGTATGTGAGGAATGTAATGGTCCCCTTAAGCGACTTATAGGTGGAGGACTTGGAATAATATTTAAGGGTAGTGGTTTTTATGTTACTGATAATAAAAGTAAAAACAGTAATATGTCAGGTACAAATGGTAAATCTTCCGATAAAACTGCTAAATCAGAGTCTTCACCTGCAAAAAAAACAGAAACAAAAAAAGAAACTGTAAAAACATAACCGTAAGGGCGGGGTTACCCCGCCCCTACGGTTTAAAATATATCCTTTCCGCCTTTTCTGCAGCTTCTTTTAGGAGTGCTTCCCCTTCCAGCATAATAAACGAACTTTTTAATTTTTCACTATCCGGTTTTAATAAAGGATGTGTTGGAGAAAAAATAGTACAGCAGTCTTCGAATGGAAGGATTGATGTTTCATAAGTATCAATAGATATTGCAGTTTTTATTATATCTTCCTTATCCATTCCAATAAGAGGACGAAAAACAGGTAGTTCTGTTTCACTCCCTGTATATTTTATACTCTCTACAGTCTGACTTGCAACCTGACTTAGAGATTCACCTGTTACAAGACATATACTCCCTCTCTTTTTTGAAATCATTTCAGCAATTTTAACCATACCGGCACGCATCAGGAGGGTGACCTCTTCTTCTCTGGCTTTTTGCTTAAGTAAAAGTTGAAAATCTGTAAATGGAACTACAAAAAGACTTAAGCCCGAAAGATATGGTGCAATTTTTTCTGCAAGTGTTTTTACTTTTTCAAGAGCATCATCTGAAGTATATGGATAGGCATGAAAGTATATGGCATCCATTCTAAGTCCTCTTTTGGCCATTAAATATCCAGCTACTGGTGAGTCAATTCCTCCGGAAAGAAGAAGCATTCCTTTAGCTGCACTACCCACCGGAAGACCTCCTGTCCCTCTTTCCTGAGCACCATATACATAAGCCAGATTTCTTACTTCAATGTTAATTATCCAGTCAGGATTATGAACATCAACTTTTAAAGAAAGAAAATTATCAAGAAGATATTCTCCCACCAGTGCAGAAATCTCATAGGAAGTATACTCGAATCCCTTATCTGCCCGTCTGGACTCAATTTTAAATGTTCCTAAAGGGTATTTTTCTACGAGTCCTTTTGCAAATTCCAAAGCTGCCAATTTTATATTGTCAATTGTTTTCTCTACTTTTACAGCTCTGGAAAAACTTACAAGGCCGGGAGTTGTAGATAATGCATATTGAATATTTTTTATATCTTCTTCTTCTGTTTCAAGAAAAAATCTTCCCCTTTGAATGGTTATTTTTGAGGGTGATTTAAGCTTTTTCTTAATATTAAATCTTAATTGTTTTTCAAAACTTTTACGATTTCCCTTTTTGAGAGAAATTTCTCCTATTTTAATCAGATAAAAATTTTTCATTCCTTTCTCCTGGAAATTATTTATGATATTTTCTTAAAATTGATATGTTCTTTTCTAAAATATTGCAGAAGTTTATTATCTCGTTTTCAGTATTTGACCAACCAAGAGATATTCTAATGGAACCGGATGCATCTTTTTCGCTGACTCCTGATGCATTTAACACTCTTATTTGCTTTTTTCGATTCCTTGAGGAACAAGCTGATCCTGTTGAAATTTGAATACCCTCATCACTAAGAATTCTTACAAGCACTTCTCCTGGTATCGGAGATACAGTAGCACTTATAATGTAGGGAGAATATGATAGCTTTTTGGTGTTCTCCAAATTAAAAAGAAGTTTAACTCCCTCTATATTTACCAGTTTACTAATTAGTAATGTTTTTAATAATTCAGTATTTTTATAATTTTGTTCTAAATTATTCAGACTTAATTCCATGGCTTTTGATAAGGCTATTATTCCGGATACATTTTCTGTACCTGGTCTGATTCCAAATTCCTGACCTCCTCCTGAAGACAGAACATTTATGGGCTTTTTTAGATACAACAGTCCTATACCTTTAGGACCACCTATTTTATGTGCACTGAAAGAAGCAGAATCTATATTTAATAAGGCTGGTTTAAAAGGTATTTTACCCAATGCCTGAACTGCGTCAGTATGAATATGAATAAATCGGCCGTTTTTACGTTCAAATTCTCTAATTGTAGAAACTATCTCTTTTATTGGCTGTATTGCTCCTGTTTCATTATTTACCGTCATTATTGATATAAAGCCTGTATTTGGTTTTAGTAATTTATTTATCTCTTCAGGAATAATTAATCCATCTGAAGATGGTTTAACAAAATCAATTTCATATCCAAAAATTTTAAGATTTGTTGTGTATTCGTATATTGATGGATGTTCTACAGCAGAAAGTATTATATGTGATCCAGGTTTTTTTAAGAATAAGGAAGATAGTATTATACTATTGGAGTCAGTTCCTCCGGAAGTAAATATTAGTTGTTCAGGTTTTATTTCCAGAAGTTTTGCACATAGTTTTCTGCTCGAATCAATTTGTTTCCTTGAAAATTTCCCTTTAGAGTGTGTTGAAGAAGGATTTCCCTGAAATTCCAATAAAGATCTGGATATTAAATCCGGTAATTCAGAATGTATTGGTGCAGTAGCAGCCCAGTCAAAATATATTGAATCCATATTGGGATAATAAGCAAAGTACTTATTCTTTTCAATGGAGTTTTTGAAATTTATAATAAGCAGTATGCTTGCAAAAGGACTATATAATGTGTAATGTATATAATATGAAAGAAAAAACATGTTGTTCCGGTATTATTATTGAATCTTATGCAGAGAAACTAAAGGTTTGTGGTCATCCATTAAGGCTTAAAATACTCTGTCTTATCGAAAATGAAGACGCCTGTGTGACAGAACTTTGGACCTGTCTTAATCAGTCCCAGCCAGTAATTTCTCAACATCTTGCAGTTTTAAAAGAAAAAGATATTGTTGTTTCGGAAGTTAAAGGTAATAAAAGGTATTATTCTATATTGGATCCTTTTATAAAAGCACTAATTAAGGATATGCTGAATTAGGAATGTTTTTAAAAGAGCAGATCTTTACTATAGGAAATAAAAAAACTACAGTTAAATACCTCTCTAAATCAGACTTGCTTTCTTTTGATTATAAGACTGTATTAGCTGCTTTTGATACGAATACAAGAAAACTATTTCAAAAAAATATTCCTGTAGAAGAAATCGTTCTTGAACCTGGTGAAATTACAAAAAAATGGGACAGTGTTGGAACTATTATATCAAGGGCTGTTAAAATTGGTGCAGCCAGGGATTCTCTGTTTGTTGGTATTGGTGGAGGGGTAGTTTGTGATATGACTGCCTTTGCAGGATCAATTTATATGAGAGGAGCAGAAGTTGTTCTTATTCCTACAACACTACTTGCAATGGCTGATGCTGCTTTAGGTGGTAAAACAGGTATAGATTTTCTTATGTTCAAAAACATGATTGGTACTTTTTTTCCTGCTAAAGAAGTACGCATCTGTATAGATCTTCTGGATACACTTCCGGACAGGGAATATATGAGTGGTCTTGCTGAAATAATAAAGCATGGTTTACTTAGAGATAAGGAAATCCTTAAAATATTAAACGATCAGTATAAAGCTGTTTTAGCTAGAAATAAAGATGTACTTAGCGAACTTGTTGAACGTTCAATTAATGTTAAAGCCTGGTATGTGGAACAGGATGCTGTAGAATCCGGTATTAGAGCTCATCTTAACCTTGGGCATACATTTGGTCATGCTCTGGAATCTGTATCCGGCTTTAAAGGGTATTCTCATGGAGAAGCTGTAATTTGGGGAATTATTAAGGCTCTTAAGACTGGTGTTTTAATGGGAGTAACAGATCCTCTATGGATGGATACAGTTCTTTCTATTGTAGAAAAATATTCTTATAATCTGGAAACTCCTATAGATCTTGATACTGATGATATTATAAATGCACTTAAAAAAGATAAAAAAAAGAAGGGTAGTTTAGTACAGTTTGTTCTTCAAAAGAACCAGGGAGAGACTTTTCTTTCGCCTGTGGATGATAAGTTTCTGATGAAAGTTTTAAAATCTTAAAATAGTTTATCTGGAATTTTCTTTTGGGCTGTCCCCTTCCATACGAACACCCTCGAGGGGTGTCCGTACAGAAGGTCGCGCTTTTCAGGGGTTCCGTCCGGGAAACCCGGACCGCTGCGCGCCCTT
>DAOWEB010000341.1 GCA_030638735.1 Spirochaetaceae bacterium | reverse complement strand
TTGCAAAATGGAGAAAGAGAAAAGGGTTTATAACCGGATGGAAAAACATGCCAGAGAAATTAATGCTAGCTGTAACTGAATTATCAGAAGCTATGGAAGCCTATAGGAAAAATGATAAAAAGGATTTAAATTATGGATGGAACAAGACGATCGGATATTAATCCGGGATTGAAAGTTTCAATAGTTCTAAAAAAAGATCAAAGATCCGGAAATCTTACAGAAGGGACTGTTAAGGACATTTTAACAAACTCAGCAAACCATCCACACGGAATCAAGGTAAGACTTGAATCCGGAGATATTGGAAGAGTAAAAGAGATTCTAAACTAATTTTTAATTACTATTGACGCTCCGGCACTACCGGAGCGTTTCACTGTTATATATATTTTCAAATATTGTTTTAAATACAGCCTGCTGTATTTCTGTTTTTTCATTAAATAGGCTATGCCGGGCATCTTTAAAAAAATTGATACTGATATTTGGAAACCTTTCTTTTAAAAATTCTATATTATATTTGTAATCAACTACTGTATCATCCAGACCCTGGAGAACAACAATCTTTGAAGAATTTATTTTATAGTTACTAATATCTTTTTCCCATAAACGATGAACCCTTGCCCAGTGAAATGGTACAGATTTACTCTGAAAAGGATCACTGTTTTTTACAAAATCAAGGTATTCCTTGTTTGTGCTGGCTCCTCCATAACGTCTGAATATATTCTCTGAAAACAATTCCATAATATTCATACCTAAAAGGGAAATATCCCACATATAAGTATGAATAAGGGGAGATGCTAAAAAGCTTATATCAAATATATTTTCATAGTTATAAAAATATTCAATCAAAGCTGCTGAACCGGTACTGTGTCCAATTGCATAAAATGGCATTATCAGATTATTGGAAATAATATTTAAAAAATTATTTACCACCAATACATAGTCACTGAAATCTTCTATATCGGATCTTTTACCTTCAGATAAACCATGTCCCGGAAGATCATAGATTGCTATATTAAACTTTTTCTCTAAAAAGTACCTGATTATTCCCATATAAAGACCACTGTGATCCAGATATCCATGGAAGAATACAATTGTACCAACCGGATTCTCAGGCTGGTAAATATGAGCAGCAATCTTTAAATTAGAAGAAAAGAAATATCCGAAATAATGTTCTGCATCAACTACATTCATATCATAATATTTAAAGTATTCAATGATTTCCGGGCTGTACTCCGAAAGATTCTGACAACTCAAAGGAGGAATATTCCCTGCAAGATTATTTACAGACTCAATGTTAAAACCTGATACATATACAGGAAAAATTATAAATATGAGAAAAATATTTACTTTTTTAAAACTCATAAATAAATATACTCCCATTTTTAATATACCACAGTTATTTTCAATATGATATTACTTATGCATATTGACCCTTTTACTTATACCTGCCACATTTCAATTATGTACATACTTCTTGGTTATTTATTTGCAGTTATTACAGCAGCCTGCTGGACACAAAATTCTATTATATACACTTTTGTTGGAAATAGAGTCGGTTCATCTACAGTTACACATATTAGACTATGGATAGCATTTCCTGCTGCGGTAATGATCAATTTATTATTTACCGGAACATTGCTGCCGGTAAATTATTCAACTCTATCCTATTTATTAATTGGAAGCTCCGGAATATTTGGATTTTTCATTGCAGATCTTTTTATTTTTAAATCATTTCAACATCTTGGTGCAAGAAAAACCATGGTCATAATGACACTCTCTCCAATATTTAGTGCTGTTATCTCCTGGATTATATTAAAAGAGATGCTCTCACTAATACAAATAATTGGTGTATTAATTACTATAGTAGGCGTAATTGTAGTAATAATGATTGAAAGCAGAAAGAGTGATATTAATTCACGTCCAATCTGGATAATTTTTGCTATGGCAGGAGCTCTAACTCAGGCAATTGGTATGGTTCTCGCGAAAGCAGGTCTTTCAGAGGGAATCCATCCTATATCTGCAAATGTTGTCAGAATTGGATCGGGTCTTGGGGGGCTTGCTCTTTTCACTCTTATTCGAGGCGAATTTATTAATGATTTTAAAAAAATGGAAGACAGAAGATCACTCTATCTACTTTTTGCAGCAGCTCTGGTAGGTCCGGTTTTTGGTATGCTCCTTGCCCTTTATGCTTTTTCATGGGCACCTGTGGGAATTGTTACAACACTAATGCAGCTTACGCCTATAATGCTTCTGCCAATAGACAGGTATTACTTAAAAAAACATATCCCCGCAGGTGCAGTTTGGGGGACTTTGATTGCAGTCGCAGGAGCAGGTATTTTATTTATTTCGAATTAATTATTTCCCGGCACAATTTACACAAATAAGTGCTTCAGGAACGGCTTCCAGTCTTCCACCGGGTATTTCCTGTTTACATTTGACACAGATACCATAAGTGCCGGCTGCGATTCTTTCCATGGCATTTTCCAATCTAATAAGTCTTGCTTTTGACCTTGCGAGTATTGCTTCATTAACACCTTTCTCCCCAATTGCTTCCATTCTTGTTAAGCGACCTAAAGCGCAACTGGGTTCGATTGGCCTGCTTGCTTCTTTAAGATATTTTATACTTTCATTAAGTTCATTCATGGTTTCAGTTAATAGCATTCTAAATTTATCAATATTTCCGGAAGTCATCCAAATCTCCTGTAAATACCTTCATATAATATTTTTCTATATAAAAATATTTAAATATAATTAACATTAATAATGATATTATGATAGAATAACTAACATTGATACAGCTAAAATGGAGGGATTATGACAATTGCAGACATTCTTAAACAAAAGAGCGGTGAAATATTCAGCATAGGGAGTACAGCAAAACTATGTGATGCTATAAAGGAATTAAATACAAAAAAAGTAGGAGCTCTACTGGTAAAAAATGAGGATGGAACTTTAGCTGGGATTCTTACAGAAAGAGATATATTAACTAAGGCATGTCCTAAAAATATACAATCAGAAGATGCTCTTGTTTCAGAAATGATGACACCCAGAGAAAAGCTGATAATAGGAACTGATAAAGACACAGTTTCTTACGTAATGCATGTTATGACAGATAAAAAAATCCGTCATCTTCCAATTTATGACGGGGAAAAACTTGTGGGACTAATCTCTATTGGAGATGTTATTAAAACAGTAATGGATCAGTCAGAAGCAGAAGTTCACATGCTCAAGGAACATATTAAAAATCCTTATGGTATAAACTTCTCTTAAACTTCAGCGATAGGATTTTGTTAGTCCCTGAAGAAAATTTCTAAGTATCTGATCTCCACATTCTCTGAAATTTTTGTGGTTGGATCTTCTAAAAAGTGCGTTGATTTCAGATTTTGATATTTTAAAATCAACGTCCTTAAATATTTCAACTATTCTGTCATCTTTTAATTTGAGGGCAATTTTCAGCTTCTTCATTACATCATTATTTCGGGGAGTAATTATTTTTTTTACAGATTTTTCTTTTTCCCCGGAGACATCCTGACTCTTTTCCGGCCCGGGACCTCTCTTTTTAATAATTAAGCCATCAAGAAAAGAATTAAGAACAAGATTACTACAGTTTTTATACCCTTCATCGTCCTCTTTCCTGTAATATGCAGTTAAATCCAAAGAGCTTATTTCCTTACCTCCATTCTTTGTCATCTCCAGTACTGAAAAGTCACTTAAATCCAAAGCATATCTTACCCTTTTCAGAATGTCATTGTTTGTCATGGAAGCCTCCGATTTTACAATTATAGAGTAAATCTGAGACTTGTTCAAATTTCAAATATTTTTA
>DAOWEB010000398.1 GCA_030638735.1 Spirochaetaceae bacterium | reverse complement strand
CATGAGTACCACCAAGAGCGGAGCTTGCAGGAGAAATTATTTTGATAGGAGTCTCGTATTGATCTTCTGCGAAAAGAGATATGGAAAAAATGAAAAATGAAAAATGAAAAATTAATAATAGAGATATATATTTCTTATTTTTCATGAAAACTCCTAAATAAACTGTTAACTATAAATTTGGATTATCCACACCAAAATCAGCAAGATTCCCACCACCTAAATTGATAAAATTATTAGCTTTAACAAGTGTGTCCCATCCGAGATCGCCAGTATTTATTGTACTCAAATCCCCAAACCCATCAACTGCTTCATCAGCTGCCTGAGCTAACAGGATCAACCCAGTGTTTAGATATTGTTCAGGAGAAACAGCATTTGGATCAAGAGCAGCTGCAGCTTCAACATGCTCCGCAGAAGCTGCTACAAGATCGAGATCAATACCTGCAAGAATATCTTCCACACTGGTATCCAGATTCTCCAGATCCAGGTCTGCAATAGCATCTGTTATACCCGAACCGCCAATAGCCAGATCTGCGGCAAGGAGCTGCAGGTCCACATTATCAGGATCATCTTCTAAAAGATCATCAATAACAGCATATGCATCTGCCATTGCTTCTGTATCACCACTGGATAAAATACTCTCTGCATACGAAATTTGCTGTGCAGGAGGAAGATCAGAAGGATCCCTCTGGGCCCATTCAAGGGCACTATAGGTAAAAATCTGCTGACAGGAGGTGTAAACAAACAGAATGGCAAGCACCATAATTAATATTGATATTTTTTTCATATTTATTCCCCCTGTCCCCTTTTAGGTCGGCCAAACATGGCTATAACTATAATCTATCACTTATGAACTAAAAATCAAGTAGGGGCAGGTCGCGACCTGCCCCTACTTGATTAAAACCTGCCTTCCATACAAAAAAAAGCTGCTCTCCGGAGAAAGCAGCCTTATCCATCGTGACACAGCGCACTGTGCCATTACAAAAAAAAGATATTAGAATCTAATTGCAACTTCCAGAGACATTCCACTATTGGGATCAACTCCGGCATATTCGCTCATTTCTCTTGTAAAGTATGCCATATTTATATCCAGAAACAGGAGCTTTGCACCAATTCCGGCAGTAAAATAACCCTGATTGATTCCACCACGAAGTTTTATAAACCTGAGTACTCTAATTTCTGTTCCTGCATGAACACCTGTCCAGAAAGAAGGCGTATTCTCAGGATCCTGATAAAATACATGCTGATATTCCATAGTAAAGGTGGGGTCAATAAAAAATGCAAGGGCACCAAAATCAGGATGATATCCTATTCCGGTATTTATCTGCATAGGTATTCTGTAATCCGCATCAACATCACCAGTTTCATTTGTGTCCATATTTTCATAAGAATAGATAAATTTTGTTCCACCTACGTCCCGGATAGACATTCCCAGAGATAAAGGTCCCATATCTATAATTGCACCAAGGTCAATTGCAAGGGCATCACCTGTAAGAAGATTAACATCTGCAGTAGTTGCAGGATCATCATCACCAAGATTCATTAAGTCAACAACGCTTACATTCTCCATCTTCATACGGTGCATGTACCTTAGGTCTCCACCAATATGAATTGATAACGGGCCAAGATGCGGATTAAAAGAAAGACCTGCAACAGCTGCCAAAGTCCCAACAGCATCGACATCGGTTCCAAGAGGTGTATTACCTCGTGCATAGGAATCTACATCCACAATAATTCCAAGACCAAGACCCTTTCCTACAACTGCAATACCAGTATTTACATTTGCTCCAATACCATTTGTTACAACAAGATCACTTAAAAGTACTATTGCTGCTTCCTGATCAGTCAATGCTAATTCGAAGTTGTCTATATTCTCTGCAGTAGGTGCAAAATATGGGTTTACACTGGCAGAAAGAAGCGTAAAGGAACCATCTGCCTTGGAAAATCCGGCAGGGTTTGTAAATAAAGCCTCATAACCATGGGCTGTAGCAGTAACAGCATTACCCATGCCTATAACATCCGGTAGTACCGGAGCAAAAATGGGATCATCCAGAATATCCTGTCCAAAGGAAAAACCGGTAAATATACAAGCTATTAAAATTAAAAGTATTATTTTTTTCATCAGTTACCTCCTAAATCACTATGCCGGCAAAATCAAGATAAGTCTGCAGTATGTCTACCGAACCACCCGCATCAAATGGATCAACATAACCTGGTAATGTGTCAGCTGCAGGGTCAATTACAAAAGAATATAAATCAGCAGGATCCACAGTAGTTGCAATTTCAGTAATAAGAATTGAGACAATAGCATACTGAGCAATATCACCTCTTTCAACATCAGTTAATTCAATTATAGGATCACCATTACCATCGAGAGTACTTTCAAATGCTGTATATGCAGCACTGGCTGCTGCCATATTTTCCAACATTTCATAAAATTCAGTTTCATTTGTTGGGAAAAGTGCTTTGACACCAACAAGATCAGCATCTCCTGCTAATGCAATAGAGACAATATCATTAATTGCTTCTTTAGAATCAGGATCAGTATCAATACTAATTGCTCCTGCTAAAATTGCTGCTTCCTGCTGGGTTTCAATATCTGAAGGAATTGTACCATCATATATATCCTCTAAAGCTGCAATAATACCTGCAGCATCATCCTCAGATATTGATTCACTATCAACATAATCATTTACATCATCTAAAAAACCGTCCGGATCCGAACTGGCTTTACTACTCAAATCAGCAGCACTTGGAATTTCAATTTTGTCAAACTCTGTAAAAATATTAAACTGACACCCGGACAGGGAGATCATTACAAGAGCAACTACACTCAAAATTAAATATTTTTTCATACTATCCTCCTATGGACGCATAGGCGAGCAGGGACGAAGTCCCGACCAGCCTAAATAACCTGATATATATTTTAACAATTTTCTATTACATTTCTGTTACTGTGTAATAGAGTATAACCCAAGAAAATAAAAAAGCAAATAATTGTGTGATTTTATTGAAAATCAATAAAATCACATTCTACACCATTATCAACACTATTTATCCTGCATTTTACCAATCGACCTCTATAGGAAATATCATTATCCAGACCCTTAAGGCTTACATGAAGATAATTTTCCGACAAACCCGACCAGAAATCTTTATTAGTACTGGATTCAATACCGCTGCCAGATTCAATATATTTCTCCAGAATCACTTCAACTTCACATCCATTCCATCTTTCCAGATATTGTTTATACAAACCAGATGTCAGTTGCCGCATGCGACTTGTCCTTTCTCCTGTAATTCTTTCGGGAATACGTTTTTTTGCAGTAAATAACGCTGTACCCGGACGGGGGGAATATGGAAAAAGGTGTAATTGAGAAAGTCCAAGCTTCTCTATTAAACTGTAGGATTTTTCAAAATCATCTTCTTCTTCACCTGGAAGCCCTACAATAAGGTCTGCAGCAATAAAAGGATCCTTTTTTACAGCCCTAAGGAGACCCACAGCTTCCACAACTCTTTCTGAAGTATAATGCCTCTTTATTTTTTCAAGAATAGAATCTGATCCGCTTTGAATTGGAATATGAAAATGAGGAACTACGGATTTATGAGACACTGCCTGTGCCAGATTATCATCAATCATATCCGGTTCCAGAGAAGAAAGTCTAATTCGAACAGTTTTCAAAGAGGTAGTTAAAGCTCTTACAAGAGAAGGGAGTGTATTGTCCGGATTACCCGGATCTTTGTAGTCTGTAATATTTACACCTGTAAGAATTATCTCCCTGTATCCGGCTGCCTCAAGTTTTAATGCCCTTGCAACAACTTCATCCAGACTTAAACTTACAGAGTCGCCTCTGGCTATAGTTACTCTGCAATAAGCACAATTATTATTACATCCATCCTGTATTTTCAAATAGGCCCTGGCATGATCTGTAAATGTATCAGTGTCAAATTTAAAACGATCCGCTGCTTTTATATCTCTGCTTCCGGAATTATCCAGAAAATCTGAAATTAATTCCACCAGAGAAAGACCATGACTCTCCCCCTCTTTTATCGCATCAGGGAGATCAAGTAAGGTATGTTTTCTATCCATGGAGACTACAAAAACATTATCATCCAGATCTTCAATTTCTGATGGTTCCACCTGAGCGTAACAACCTGTAACCAGAACAACAGCTTCCGGATTTTCCCTGGCAAATTTCCGAATCATTCTACGGGCTTTTTGTTCTGCCTTTGTTGTAACAGTACAACTGTTTACAATATACAAATCAGCATGATCACTTACCTTAGAGACTAAAAAACCCCGGCTGTCAAAAGACGAAACCAGGGCTTCACTTTCACTTTGGTTAAGCTTACAACCCAAAGTATAAAATGCTGCTTTCATAAGAGATTAACCATTTCTACGCTGAGCCTCCACTCTTTCCTTGCCTCTTTTGGCATCAGGAAAAGAAGGTGCCAGCTCCAATGCTTTATTATAGGCTTCTATTGAATAGTCATAATCCTTTGCCATTTCCCTGGCATACCCAAGCCTTGCCCACCATCGGGCAATATTCGGGCTATGATAAACTGCGGTTGTGAATGCAATATCCGCATGATTATATTCTCCCATTCTGATAAACAACTCACCCATAAAATAATATACAGAATCTATCCGTCCTCCACCAGGAGAAAGTGCTGCATATTCTTCAAACCATTTCAAAGCTTCAAGATTTTTTCCCAGATAAAAGTTAGCTTCTCCAACAATCTCCACTATTCTGGCATCATAACGTGATACCTTCAAAGCCTCTCTTGCCTTCTCAAGTGCTTCTGAATACTTTCCCAGTCTAATAAGACTCCAGCCTAATACAGAGTACGAATCCATATTACCAGGTCGAATCTGCAATTCAGTCTCACATATTGTTATTGCTTCCTTATAATCTCCATTCTGATACAGTTTGAGTGCATCAGGCATATCCTGTCCAAAAGCTGATACCGATATTATAAGAACTAAAAATATCCATAATAAATTACTTTTCACTACTCTGCTCCTTGGCGACTAATAGCGGGTCCCCGAGGAGTTGCATCGCCCGTATTATCTTTCTTTAAAGGGGACTCCATCCGGCAGATCCCGTTAAACCTGCAACCACTCTCCATAATAACATCCGGAGCAGTTATATCCCCATCAACCATAGCAGAGGCAAATAATTCAACTCTGCTGTAAGCAAAAACATCACCCTTAACTTTTCCTTTAAGGGAAACAACCTCAGCTTCAACCCGGGCCTCAACATAAGCATCTGTATCTATAAAAAGTTCTCCTGAAGCTTTTATATCACCAAGAAAACGACCTTTAATCATCAGAGATTTTTCAAAGTTCAAAGTTCCTTCAAACTCAATATCCCCTGCAAGTACCGTATCTATATCAGACTCATCAACTTCTCTTATCTGTACATCAGACATTATTTTTTACTCCTGTCCACAAAGGCAAACATACAAGTCTGCCCTCTCCAATATGGTACTGTTGCATGTAAAAGCTGTCAAGCTATGATTTCAATCTCCATCCCTGACGGGGTCCGCTTTGGCAAGCATATCCATGGTCTTTTTCAAAGAATCATTAAGTTCCTGCCTCATATTATGAGTGTAGGGATTATAATGCTGAAGATCTCTAAAAAGCTGGAGAGGATCATTACATGTTTGTTCGACTATAGAAAGCAGGCTTTTATATCCCTTTGTGGATATTTCACTTTCTTTAAGATTCAGCTCATTTAAAACCCGGCCGATAAAATGTGTAACACCCTGGGTAAAGGCAGCATTTTTATCATGCATATCAGCAGTAATTTCAATTACTTTCATTTCAAATTCAAGAAAAATTTTTCTCCAGATATCAGTATATCCACTACGATCTCTTACAGGAATAAATACAATTGGTAAATCCTTAACACTATTTTTACCGGAGTCCGGTCCAAACATAGGATGAGATGCAATAATATCAACAGATTCCGGAAGAATCGATTTCATTAAATTAACAGGATGAACCTTAACAGAACAAGTATCAAAAATAAGACAACCAGGCTTGATACGACTGGAAATATTTTGTAATACAGATTCAAGAGCGGATATTGATACACAGAGAAATAAAACATTACATTGAAGGATTTCATCCTCTGTTACAAGAGAAACATTATCCGGTACTGAAACCGACAAAGTTCGATTATATCCATAAACGTCAAATTTTTGCCCAAGTAACTCAGACCAAAAAAAACCAAATCTTCCTAAACCATAAACTCCAACTTTCATGACAAGACAGTAACAGAAAATTTTAATAATATATATAGAAAATTTACAACTTTTATATTATTATAATTTATAAAGAGCACCCAAAGCCTGGTCGGGACTTCGTCCCTGCTCGCCTATGCAACCAAAGGAGAACAAAATGACATTTCCTGAAATTATGATAAACAAAGCAATTAGTATGAAAAAGAAATTAGTACTTCCGGAAGGAACAGAACCAAGAATGCTTGCAGCAGCCAGAATTATTCTGGATAAGAAAATTGCATCGGAAGTTTTTCTTGTAGGGGTAACTGAGGATATAAAAAAAACAGCCAAAGAAAACAATGTAGATATATCCGGGTGTACTCTGATTGATCCTTCAACTTCTGAATATCAGAAAGATTTTGCTGAAGAATACTTTGAACTTCGAAAACACAAAAAAATCTCAATGAAACTCGCTGAAAAAATAGTTAAAACACCTCTTTCATGGGGAGCCATGATGCTGAGAAAAGGAATTGTAGACGGTATGGTTGCAGGAGCTGAAAATTCTACAGGGAATGTTCTTATTGCTTCCTTTACTATTATTAAGACCAAACCCGGAATTAAATCTGCTTCATCATCATTTATAATGACTATGAAAGATGGAAAATGGGGTGTAAACGGAAATTTTGTCTTTTCTGACTGTGCAACTATTCCTGATCCAACTGCCCAGGAACTTGCAGAAATTGCTATAGCATCTTCAGATACCTGTAAAACATTCTTAGGAGCAGACCCTATAACCGCAATGCTTTCTTTCTCTACTAAAGGTTCTTCCAGACACCCTAATATTGATAAGGTAAAAGAAGCACTGGCGATTGTACAGGGAAAAAGACCTGACATTAATATAGATGGAGAACTTCAACTGGATGCAGCAATTATAGGAAGTATAGGGGAAAAGAAAGCTCCTGGTTCAAAGGTTGCAGGAAAAGCGAATGTTCTTATATTCCCGGATCTTCAATCAGGAAATATAGGATATAAATTAACCCAGAGACTTGCCGGTGCAGATGCATGGGGGCCAATACTGCAGGGTTTTGCAAAACCTGTAAGTGATCTTTCAAGAGGCTGCAGTATAGAAGATATAGTTGTTACATCTGCAATGACTCTGATTCAGGCATAATCTTTTTAAAAGTGGGGGCACGACGCGCCGTGCCCTTACATCTATTTATCCAATTTACCTAATGCGTTTTTTGCTTCCCGTTTTACTGAGTTTTCCCATGATTCTGAATATTGAACATTTGTTAATTGCTCAAACCCAAGAGGGTTGCCTGTATTCCCAATGGCAATAATGGAAGACTTTGATATTCTTAGATCAATTACCCTGCCACTTTCTTTCCTGTCTGTAAGGTATGCCAGAAACTCTGTTTGCGCTTTCACACTTGCATCACTGGAGAAGGTCCCGAAAGTCTCAAATAAATTGACCATTTCATCAATATCAAAAAGCCTGTCTGTTCTATAAAGAACAAGCATTCTATTCATATAAGGAATAACCTCTTCCGGTTTTACAGATACTGATTCCAAAATATTCAGAGCAAGAACACGTAGACTTTTTAGCTGTATTTTTTCTGTCGGATTCATAGGAGAAGCCTGAAGTCCTTCTTTTATCGCCAGAACAGCAAGAGCTGCCTTATTTTCATCACTGGCTTTGGATTTATATCCAGCATCAAGGGCTGCAAGTTTTATATCATAAGCCTTACTATCCTTCATAACCTGCATAAGCTGTTCTGTTGGATCATCGATAATATTTAACATTGATTCACCAGCTTTTTCCCGTACACCACTTCTGGAAGAATACCATCCGGTGGAAGCAAAAAACAAGGGAGAGTAACTCGTCGGTTGCTTTAATCTTTCAAGAGCTATAACAAGAGAAAAAGCAAGTATCTCATTTTCCCTCTGATCCTGAATATCACCTAAATTGAAATTCAGATTTCGAAGTAAAAGGTTTAATTCATTTGTATACTGTCTTGCACCCGTCTTTCCAAGAGCAATTATAGCTTCACCCTTTAAAAATGGTTCATCTGCTGACTGTACTATCTGCCAGATATAAGGAGAAGCTTCATTTGCTTTTAAACGCCCTAATTCTTTAACAATCATTTTAGTATACTCTGCAGTTTCCAGTCTGGCGGTAACATTTCCGGAATTTTCAAGGCTGCCGACCTGCTCTTCAAGAGCTTCTATTAATACAGGAATCATATCACGGTTATGCTGCTCTATAATATTTGACATAATATTGGACTTCTGAGATAAACTTACTGCTCTTCTGAACAATCTGGTCCATACTGCAGAAACTTCATTTGCAGAGATAGCAGAAGCAACAAAAAGAAGGATAAGAATTATTGATACAATCTTAATTTTTTTATTTTTCATAGCTAATCTCTTCTCTGCTTTCGTATGCAGTAATAAGGCGTTCCTGAACATTATCTCCTGCATCCATAAAAACTGTTTCTACAGGATTACCCCACTGATCATTTGTATACATAATTTTCCTTAAAACAGAGCCATTTTTCCTGTTTACCAATTCCATTACAAGAAATCCGTTTTTATACTCAAAGGATCTTGAATCCTGGATTTCTCCATCAGAATTATAATGATTATTTTCTGATAACAATCCATTATTGTAGATAATTTCAAAGTATTCCTCCAAGTCACCACCAGGACTCATACTTTCAATCCGGGCAAGACCTGAATCAGAATAAATGTATAATGTAGTACTAAGAAGACTTCCTGATTCATTATAAACCTTCCAAATAGACTTCATACCATCTTTGTATTCATATTCTGATATAGACTGAAGAATATCCTTATTATCAAATTTTTTCTTTTTAATTATATTTGCATCCACATCTAATAATATTTTCTCATAGCTAAGAAGAGTTCCTGCAGCATCATAGGTGGTTTTTACACTGGATTCAGAATCAGAATATTTAGAGACAATGGACTGCTGAAGAGAATTATCTGCATTAAACAATTCTTCTTTTAACAGTAAGGAGCCTCCTTCATCATAGCTTAAAACAGTATACTCATCCTTCACTCCGTCCCCAAAATATGATTCAACCTTTACTGGATAGTAAACAATTGTAACTATCTTAACAGGTTCTTTTTTTACTTCTTCAGTGACAGTATCTTCTTTAACAGTGACCATCTCTGAAACTTCAGGACTTGATGCACATCCAATAAAGAACACTGCAACAAGAGCTAATAAAAAAGATGTTAATTTCATTTAGATCTCCTTAATATATTGATGTGAATTATTATAAAAATAATTATTAATTGCAACTCAATTTTCCACAGTTTTTAAACTATCCAGATTCTGAACAAACTTAACTACATCACTTACAGGAATATTTTCCCCTCTGTCATCAGGACGAATACCAGTCAGCATCAATGCATTTTCTACAATATCCCATGGGATATTACCACCAAGCCATCCTCTGGATAAATTATTTTTAATTGTCTTTCTTCTTGATTGAAATAAATCTCTAATTACCTTGAAATATAACTGAGTATTTACTTCTTTGTATAGATTATGAGGCTTTAATTCCAGTATTGTGGATGTAACATCCGGAGAAGGATAAAATGAACCGGATTTCAGATCACCCATATTACGAACATTAAAGACATACTGACAAAGCATTGAAAATGAAGAATAATTCTTTGAACCTGGAGGTGAAGTCATTCTCTGTCCCATCTCTTTTTGAACAGTTACAACCATAGATTCAGGAATGCAGTTATTCTCAATTAAACTGGATATTATTGCTGAAGCAGAATTATAGGGTAAATTCCCAAGTATTTTTTCAGGTTTTCCATCAGTTAAAGCAATATCACCCCATGTTTTAACAAAATCACCTGAAACTATTTTAAATCCTGAATTTAGGTTAAATGCTTCTTTCAGATATTTAATAAACCCATAATCAATCTCAAACACAGTAAGTGAATGTGATAAATTAAGGACCATATGTGTCATTGCTCCCAGGCCAGGACCAATTTCCCATATCTTAGACTGGGGACCAGGATCTAAAATATCAATTATTTTTGACCTGGCTCCGGGCGATATTAGAAAATTCTGCCCAAAACGCTTTGACATATTAAGCCCGTTAGCGTCCAGTACAGATCTGATATCTGACACAGAATCATAATTTTGTATTAATTTCATAACTGAAAGGAGAGTACTCCAGAAAATTATAAATCGTCAAGACTTGTTACTTAAGGAAAGAACGGGAATTTGGAGAAAAAATCAGCAGATATTTCAACAGCAACATAGAGCTCTTCCATTATCCAAAAAAGTATTCTCTGTACTAACCATGGCATTGGCAGTAAAGTCAAAATGCCTATCCAGATAAACAAGGTTATAATTGGAACCAGAATCAATCCGGAAACTATTCCTACAGGATAAATTACACCAAAAGAGTAGAGCACAAGAGGAGCTGTAAAAATTTGTGCTGAAAAGGAAGCGGCAAGAATCCCCCTTACCCCAGGAGGAATGAAACCTGGCAGTATTCGACTTACATAATCACTTCCAAGAATTATTCCTCCAAGAGCCAGATAGGAGAGCTGGAATGAAAGTTCATATGCACTTCCAGGATCAATTACGACCTGAATTAAGAAGCAAATTATCAGGATATGAAAAATATCAACTTTTACTCCATAAAGAGCAAATAAACCAAGCAGAGTAAATAAAATCAAAGCCCGGGTTAACGAAGGGCCGGAAGATACCAGAAAAACATACAAAAAAACAATAAACAGTGTAAAAATAAAACTTAATTTTCTCCCAATCAATATTGTTACTAAAAACATTACCCCAAAAGATATTATACCAAGATGCATACCTGAGAGAGCAAGTATATGAGAAGCCCCTGCTTTTCTTAAAGAGGTAAATAACTTTCCTTTTGGATTTTCCTTTATTCCGGTAAATAAAGCAGAAAATAATAAAGAGGAATCGGGATGCATACGTCCAATACGCAGCTTAAGAGAGTCAAGTATTTTTACTCTTAATCTCAAAATTTCAGATGTATAGGTATTATCCCATTTCAACAGCTCTATATTTTTACGATCTATAAAAATTATAGAACTATATTTCCGGAAAATATTTCTTTTATCTATGCGTATAATCTGCCCCTTGTATAAATTAATATTAGAGGCGACAGTCATTTGTCCTGAAGCACTTGTAATGGTTGAATTTATATCCTCTGCAGATAGAAGCTTAATAGAAAAAATAAATTTACCTCCGCCTATCTCCCTGGAATCTTCCAATACTCTTGCAGTAATTCCCGTAACAACTTTTTTATCCTGTCCGGGGGAAATATCTTCCGGAATTTGTGTATTAGTTATAAATAGACAAAACAAAGAGGAAATAAAAAAAATAATAAATAATCTATTTAATATATCAAGTACCCGGTTATCGAATATTGATAAAGCAATACTTAATGATGCACATATTATCCCGGGAATAAGAATTAATTCAGAATAAATACCAAAGGGAACAACTATATAAATTGTAACAATCAGAGGTAGAACCAGTGCAAAATCAAATATTTTTTCTATGGGCAGAAAATCTGATCTATCTGTTTTTAAGATTATTAAGAGCCTCTCGTGCTGCTCTCTTTACTGAGGCAGGATAATCCAGATACCCTGAGTACAACAAATCATCAAAAGCAATACTATCACCAATAATTCCGATATTGTTCATTACTGCCAATGAAATTTGTAAATCTGTTCCCTGCCCATTTTCCATATAAGAGTTCATAAACTCTAAGTATAGGGTTAAACGCGCTGCTGCTTCATGAGTACCTATTGCACCAAGGCAGGAAACAGCTTCAAGGACACTTGATTTAGGAGAAATTCCCCTTTCATATTCAAGAATTACAAGATTAAAATGTTCAATAATAAGCTCAGAGGCATCTGCCCATTTCAGTAAGGCTAACTGTCTAATGGCACTGTATCTAAGCTCGCGTATACGTTGTTCATCATTGGAATCTTCAACCCGTATAATCAACCCTATATCAAGAGCCATTTTATATAGCCCTCCCTTCTCTTCAATGGGCATTTCGGAATCTTCTATTGCAAGATTAAGAGCCGAAATTTTATCAGAGGGAACACTGCTTTTTATTACCTCTACAAGAGACTGACTATAACTCCCTTCCAGATTTTTTAAAGCCTGATTAGCCTTATATGTAATATCATCTGAATATTTTGCAGAACCTGTACTGAAAACAATTGGAAACGAAGAGCTGTCACCCATATCTCCCAATGTTACAACGGCTTCTGCAACAACCTGCAGAGGAACAGCTGTACCTGATCTAAATCTATCATTCTGTTGTTTCAACCATTTATTTAATTCTGCAATAACCTTTAAATCGGGAGTCAATTCACCCAGAGCACTTAATATTTCTACCTGAACCTGTTCATCTCCAAAAGTATTAAACAGTTGCCACAAAGCAGGTGCTGACTCACTGTATCCGTTTATTCCGGAAAGCCGTACTGCTAAAATAGTTAACTCTCTGGCAGCAATATCAGAAGCGAGATTTTTAGAGTTATCCAGGATAAATTCAAAGGCCTCTCCATAAAGAGGTCCCATATTGACATCAGGGTACTCTGCTGAATTCTGCAGTACCTGAATTTTTGTAGATAAAGATCCTCTGGCAAAATTTTTCTGCATAGCAGATAAAACAGGATTAGAGTCTTCTGCATTCACAAATATCGAAATAACAAATATCAGTATCAGACTAATAACAGGTATCTTCATTTTGCTACTCCTACCATCCCTCAAGTACAGCAGAAGAATTCTTTATATTCTTCGAACTTCTTTCACCAAATAAATCATAAACATAGGCAAGAATTCTATTTTTAGCTCTATTGGAAAGAGGAACAGACTGAATATGAATAATAGATGTATTTTTATTTTGTTGAAAACTTACACCTTTTACAACACCACACATAACAAGCTGAGTATCTGACAGTTTAAATTGAATTTTAACATTCATACCAACTTTACCACGACCACCAATTAATAAAGCCGCTCCATCTTCAGATATATCCTGAAGCCGGCATCTTATACCCCTTCTCTCTTCCAGATCATCAGAAGCCTGAGCAATTATTTTTAAAGGGTAAAGCTCTGCAGGGCCGTTAAGATCTGCACGAACAGAACTTCTTTTCTGACTGCGTATTATTGAATCAGAATGGGAAATATATAGTATCGGAACTTTCCGATCCATATGATCCTCAATGACCCGGGATTCAAATACATAACCAGCATCATCTTTACGCCAGAAATATAAATTAAGCTTCTCACCCTTAAACTCATACCCCTGGGGTAATTTGGGTCCTTCAGGATAAGTTATTGCAATATATCTACGCTGATTTTCAACAACCTGAGAGACATAAACACCCAAACCGTGTATTGAAATTTTCAAATACTGCATTTTAGTGATTTTTCTGGTAGTTTTTAAACCAATTGTATACTTAGGTAATTTTAATTCAACAGTTTTTCTAAAATCAAAAAGTTTGGATAAAAACGACATATTGTTGATTTCATCAAGAACTCCTTCTGATTTAAATCTGATTATTGCTCCGCGAATTGATCGATCCAACTGCTTAATAGACCAAAAAAGAGATGTAGGATTATTTAGTCTTCCTTCAACAGCTACTTTTCTAAGTAGATTTACCTCATTAAATGAAAAACCGGCTTCTTTTCCTTTGGCATAAAAATGTATCCAGGGAAACGCCCCTCCTCCAGCTCTCCTAAGCAGTATAATTAAGGTAATAACAACAAGCAGCAGTACAAACAGTAAAATCATTGGAATCATAATATTATTATCGAAACCCTTCTTCTTTTTTTTCTTATTTTTATATAAACTTACAGTTTACAATACTACATTATGATATATGATACAGCAAAATGGAGCAAAAAAAAACATGTTTTTTCACCAGATAATAAAAAAAATTGATTTTGAAGATAAAAAAGAGCCAATTATTCTGTTTATGGTCTTTTTTTTACCTGGTTTTCTAAGCCAGTCTCAAATTGTTGATGGAACTGTTTTCAACTCTGTCTGGTTCAATATGATCTATTTAATTACTGTAATTCCTCAGATATTACTTGTTCTTTACTTAATAGAAAAAAAACCTGCTGAAAAAATCCACTTATATGGTCTTGGGAAAATTGAACATAAAGATCTGTTGTTCAGTCTGTTATATTTTGCAGGAATTATGATAATTATCCTGGGTACAGGTATAATTTCTTTTCTAATTTCAAGTTTAGGAAATGGATCAGGCTCTGAAATCCCATTATGGCAGTTTGATAATAAAAGTATAATACCACTGATTTTAGTCACATGCATGGCTACTGGTTATAGTGAAGAACTTTTTTTCCGGAGTTATCTTATAAGTGAATTCCATTCCCCTGGAAGAGAAAAGTATGTAATTGCAGGGACTTCCCTGGTTTTTGCTCTTGGTCATGTATATCAGGGATTTGCCGGCTTTCTGGGTACATTTGCTATAGGCATTTTCCTGGCAGCAATTTTTATTAAAAATCGAAAAATACATACAATTGCAATTGCTCATGGTCTATATAATTTTACCGTTCTTATGATTAGTGCCAGTCAATTCTAAATAATGGAATCTGGAAATATATTATTTAATTTGTAATATTTACTTGATTATTACTCTATATCTATTTATCTTGCATATATGAAAAAGATAATAATTGTACTGAGTCTGATGGCTCTAATAGTCGCTATAGTTCCAGCCCAGGAAGCGTCACAAATGACAGCCTTACAGGAAAAACTTTGGAAAGCCGGTTTTGGAGTACCTCAACAATCAATGGATGCACCTGAATTCTCAGCAGAGAATATGGATGGAAAGCAGATAAGTCTCAGCTCACAAAAAGGTAAAGTTATTTTACTTAACCTTTGGGCAACATGGTGTCCACCATGCAGAGCAGAAATGCCTTCTATGGAAAATCTCTATCAAAGCCTTAAAGATCGTAATTTTACAATACTTGCAATCGCGACCCCAACTCCACCAAGAGAAACAAGGGAAAAAATAGTCAATTTTATTAATGAAAACGGTTATACATTTCCGGTACT
>DAOWEB010000389.1 GCA_030638735.1 Spirochaetaceae bacterium | reverse complement strand
GTATTTGTAATAGGACAAACAAGAGCAAAACCTGTTGCATTATTAAAGGTATAATTACTTAAGACAAGACCAGGTCGCCAGCCTTTCTGTTCGTGTCCGGATTGTGGATCAAAACTAAGCTTAATTATATCACCTTTAGCAGGAATGAAATTCTCTGTTACCATATTTCATTGCCTTCAGGTTTTCCCCAATCTATTTCATTCTGTCCATATTGTGGTTCAATTTCACGAACAAGGTCATGAATATTATATACTTTTTCTGGTGTTACAGGTTCTATAATAATTTTACCATTAAGGACTTCTGCATTTAAAGTCATACCAACTTTTATATGGAGTTTATTCATTATATCTTTTGGTAAACGTATTCCCTGGCTATTTCCCCATTTGTTGATTGTTAGAATCATAGTAACCTCCATTTATTTGGGATATACTAAGTATATACATTATAAATAGAAGAATCAAGTTTTTGAGGTTATAAGGGTGTGATTTCCAATCCCGGTTTTTATCCCGCCAGGGATTACATGGAAATAGCCCATCAATTTATTGATGGGAATTGTGCAATAATAATTATTTATAAGAATGAATAATAAAAATGATTAATAGAAATAAATGTTAAATATAATTTTCCCATCCCGTAGGGATTATTGATTCATGCAAAGGAATTTCGGGTCGTTCCTACGGAACTAAAATGTATTGGGTGGAAATCGTTTTTTCCCCGGCAATAAATTGTCGGGCTAAATTCGTATGTCCCTACGGGACTCTTGGTTCAGGATTTTGATAATATGTCAATTGGGGGTTGCCGGGATTCGAATTTCCACCCGGTTATAAGATGCATGTACGAGCAGCAAACTTGTTTGCGACCAGTACAAAAACAAGCCGAATTCATAGACATCACATAAGATTCGTTATGAATTAGAGACTATCATTTAGATACCCTTTTTATATTTATAAGAGTTAAAACCAGATTAATAACAAGATATACAATTAGCCCAATCATTACCATTTGAGGTCCAATTTTTTGAAATAGCTGTCCACTTAAGAATGGTAAAGACATTCCCCCCAATGCAGTGCTTGTAAAAATAATTCCATTTACCCTTCCGGTTATTCCTATATGCTTTTCGGTAAATGCCAGTAGATTAGGAAAGAAAGAACCCATGGAAGTTCCAAATATAATAGTTCCTGCTGCAATAGTAGAAGCAGAACCTGAAAATAACAGTATAAATGCTATTCCTGTTATAGATCCCAGAATGTCTATAACAAGAATTTTTTCAGGAGTAAGCTTTTTGGACAAAGGTATAGATATTCCCCTTCCAAGTGTAATGGATCCCCAAAAAAATGAGGTCATAATTCCTGCTGTTTTATTACTGGAATTAAGAACTTCTCTGGTAAAAGAAAAAATCCATCCGCTAAAGCTAACCTCTGTTCCTACATAAAGTAAAGCAGAGGCTGCTGTAAGTACAATAGAAATAATTACTTTTTTTGAAAATTTAAGATCAGTAGAAAGTTTTTTCCTAATTTCGGGGCTGGGTATAAAGAGAACAAATAAAGCAGCTATGAAAAATATTATCCCATTTACCCTATAGGCAAGAATAACATCATTGGTTTGGGTTATAGAAAATGTAATTATTAAAGGGGAAATAAAGGCTCCTATTCCATTTAGCAGGTGCATTCCATTCATCCAGGGAGCAAGGTTGTTTGATCGAACCCAAACCAGGAGAGTATTACTTCCTACAACAACCATTCCAGCACCTATACCATTAAAAACAAGAAATAGAAATATATAGAATATTGATTTTGACATGGGAATAAAAAAGAAAGCAGTTCCAGTCATTGCCAGGGCAAGAGCTACAACAGGATTACCTTTAACTCTGTCATAGAGAAGACCAGCAATATTTGAACCCAGAAAAAAACCCAGGGCCCCTGCAATAAAAAGTACACTTGCTTCACTTATAGATGCTCCTGCATGCTCTGCCAGAAACGGCAGAGCAGGTCCCAGCATTGCTGCAACAAGACCAAAGCTGAAAAAGGCCATGTAGTATGATGCTGTTTGTCTGTTTATAGTATTTGGAGTGATAGAAGGATTTGTCATTAGTTTATTCTAGACTATTTTCTATACTTTGCAGAGATGATTTTTGTTAATACTTATTATTTTTTTGCCCATATCCATCCTTCTGTTTTAAGTATATCATTTTCAATATCTGCCGGTTTACATCTCCCTTCTATAAAATCAATACCTGCCAGGCAACATACCAGGGAATCGAAGTCATGATCCACTGTTGTAAAGTCAAAATCCTGGATGGATTCATGAATATTATATTTACCTTTCAGGTTGTTAAGTAAATTTTTTCTTATATGTATAGAATCAGTTTTTTTGTATCCTCTAATATTTAAATTTTGGGATAATAAGGTTACAGCTGGATAAACTTCAATCATTCCCTTAAATTCTGTCTTTTCCTGGAAATTATTGTTCCAAAGAAGATCAATTGGTTGTGAAGGTTTAATTTTAGTATTAAGAATACCAATTCGTTTAAGAGTTGAAAAAGCAGTTCTTGCAATTCTATCTGCACTAACTTCCAGAGGTATTTTTTTGTATCTTTTGGCTATATCAATATCTGTTTTTCTTTTAAAAAAATTATCCATTTCATCTTTTAGAGACAAACTTGTATCAATTTCTATAGATTTTCCGGCCAGGTGACCTGATAGGGCTTTTCCAAAAAGAGAAGGCCATCCCAGTGGAGAATCAATACAAAGAAGAACTTGTTTCTCTCTCTCTATCCATGAGATAAGAGTTTCTATCATATTTTGTTCAAGATCATTTTTATTGCCAGTCCTATCCCATTTGTCCAGAATCTTAAAAGATTTAGAATTGTATGATCCTAAAGTTAAGCCATTATTGACTGGCTGAACTGCACTGTCTACACCAATTATTATCATTTTATGCTCCGGGAAGTAGTTCTTATTATACTATCAGAACTACAATCATTCTTATAGCAAGTAAAGTAATAACAATTTTAATTACAACTTTGTAATATTTTTCATTTATTTTCCCTGTCAGGGATTTACCCACATAGCTACCAATGAAAACTATTGGTATTGCTATCAAAATTTCAGTTATCCATTCAGAGAGAACAAAACCGGATATAATATAAACAATCACCTTAAAAAAATGAACAGGAATCTGACAGGCTGCTTTTGTTGCTACAAATTTTTCTTTATTTAATTTGGAGTTTATAAAAAAGGGAGCTGTTAATGGTCCGACAGCACCTACAAATAGAGATAGAAAAGATGCAATCCCTCCTACAAAAAAAAATTTTCCTTTAAATACTATTTTCTTATTATTTAATGGATACCAGGTAAAAAAAAGAATTGTAATAGCTATTAATATTGAAGATAGTATTTTTGGTAAAGTAAATATTAAAGGAAAACCCAATAAAGATCCAAAAGCAGCGCTGGAAGTGAAAAATAAAATAATTTTTATATCCATTTTCTTATAAGACAGCACAACCCTGAATGCATTACTGAACAGCTGGATTAAGCCATGAAGGGGAATAAGTATGGCAGGTGGGAAAACAGGTGTCATAAATGCTAATAACAATATACCTCCACCCATACCGGTCATACCGGAAATTGTTGAACTTATAAAAACAGCTAAAGAAAAAATGATAGTATCCTGCACTTATTGTGGCTCCTGTTTATTATTATAGATTAAGATAGCTATTTTATTAAAGCTAAAGAAACAGTTTTGAAAAGGTCTGATCAGTCTTTGAAAGATCTCCTCAGTTAAAAAAAATAAAAACCGATAGAATTAGTAGACTCATTATAAAACAGGGGTGTAAATGGGCGATCTTCTAGAGATTGTAGATGTAAAAACTGATCAACCAAATGTACAGCTTAGTGAACATATAAAACCTGACTCTATTGATTTGAAACAATTAATTAATAGACTTAATTATATAAACTTTCAGGATGGAACCCTTACATCTGTTTTTCATCATAAAAATTATAATAGATCAATTTCTTTGGATACAAAACCTAAAGCTTGTATCGACAGCCAATTGTCCTGTCTTTGGCCTGTTCAGAATAAGAATCAAAATGATATTAGGAATTATAATTTAACTAAAATCTATATTGATGATGGTATTCGTACAATTGTTATAAACCCTGAACATGTGAACTATGAGCAGGAAGGTTTTACAATAGATCTTCCTGAGATTAATATTCTTAAACCACCACGAAGAACAAGAAGATCTTCAGTTATTAAAACCAATGTTCAAATGATTCAGAATGGATCTCTTTATAGGGGGATACTGAAAAATTTCACTCCCGATTCATTAAAAGTTGAAATACAAACTGAATCTCAAAATACATTAAACAGACTTAATCCTGAGGTTCCGGTTTCTATAACTTTATTGATTGATCAGCAGATAAAATATTCAGGAGAATGTAATTTAATCAGGGTAAATCAGGATAAAAATTCTTTGTCCTGTATACTAAAACCTAATAATAATCAGATTCAGAGATTTAAGACAAAAGAGTATCGCAGCTTTCGTCAAAAATTAATACCCTCACCTGATATTGTTTTTATTCATCCATTTACTGGAACCAGGGTAGATCTACCCATCTATGATCTGTCAGGTGCCGGGTTTTCTGTAGAAGAAGATGAAAGAACCAGTGTTTTACTTCCAGGGATGATAATTTCTAATCTTGAAATTGTATTATCAACTGGTATGAAGGTTAATTGTAAATGTCAGGTTTTATACAGAAAAATAATTAGTGAAGAAAAAAACAGAACTACAATGCTAACAGGTTTTGTAATTCTTGACATGGATCCCTATGACCATGTTCAATTACTTTCAATTATTTTTCTTGCCAGGAATAAAAATCTTCACCTTAGTAAAGATCTTGACCCTGATGCATTATGGCGTTTTCTTTTTGAATCAGGCTTTATATATCCTTCAAAATATGCATATTTAAAAGAACATAAAGAAGAAATTAAATCTTCTTATAATAAAATTTATACAAATGCACCTGATATTGCCAGGCATGTAACATATCAGGATAAAGGTGAAATCCTGGGACATATGTCCATGCTTAGAACTTATGAAAATACCTGGTTAATGCATCATCATGCAGCATCTAATACTTCCAATATGGGTACTGGTTTATATGTCATGGATCAGCTGTCCAATTATGCATATAATGCAAATAAAATTGAATCACTTCATCTTAATTACCTTATTTGTTATTTCCGACCAGAGAACAGGTTTCCGGCTAAAATATTTGGAGGAGCTGAAAAGAGTGTAAATAACCCAAAAGGGTGCTCTGTAAATAGTTTTGCTTTCTTTAAATTTAAGGGAAATCCTGAGAAAGTTTTTGATGACCTTGGTTCTTTTAGTCTGGAAGAAAGTGATAATGAAGACCTTTGTAATCTGGAAAGTTATTATGATGATATTTCTGGTGGTCTGATGCTTAAAGCATTGGATATTCTTCCTGGAAATAACGGCAGCAGTAGTGTAATTAAAGCCTATGAAAAATTAAACTTTAAAAGAGGAATTAAACTTTATTCTCTTAAAACTGATGGAGAACTTCTGGCTGTATTTATTGCTGATATGACAGATACAGGGCTAAATATGTCTGAACTTACCAATAATATCAAAGTAATTATTATGCAGCCGGATAATATATCAAAGGAAACACTGGATATAAGTATTAATGAGATTGCTAAGATCCATTATAAAAACTCTGTTCATGTACTACTTTTTCCGGACAGTTATGCCGATAAGAACTCTATGAAGTATGAGAAGAAGTACAGTATGTGGATAATGAACCTTGAATATTCAGATGCTTACTTTAAATATATGAAGAAACTAATGAGATTTGTGAAATCATAGTGTCTGAAATAGTTCTGGAAGTTAACAAAACAACTCCTCATCCCTACAATAGCAGGATAATTGAAGCCTATCTTAAGTTTATTAATAATTATTACCCTGATGTAGATAGTTATAAATTATTGAAACATGCTGATATGACTGCGTATGAAATAGAGGATCATGGTCATTGGTTTTCTCAGGAACAAGTGGATAAATTCTACTATAAGCTTGTAGAAGAAACTGGAGATTCTGATATTGCCAGAAAAGCAGGTCAGTTTATGGCTTCTTCTGAAGCAAGTGGAGAAGTTAAGTATTATTTCCTTGGTCTAATGGGGTTGATGAATGCATACAAAATGGTTGGAAAAGCATCCAGAAGCCTTACAAAGTCTACAAATTTTGATATATATCCTATTAATGAAAATACTATTGAAATAGTTGTAACACCTATAAATAATATAAGGGAAAAAGAGTATCAGTGTGAAAACCGTATTGGCATGTTTGAGGCCATTGCAGAACTGGTAAAAAAGAATACCCCAAAAATTGAACAGACTGAATGTATATTTAAAGGAGGGAATGTCTGTAAGTATAGGATATCCTGGGCCAGATCTTCTACAAAATTGATTAGAAATATACGAAATATCCTTATACCTCTGATCCTGCTTCCCAGCTTTATTGCAATCTTTCATTTTGATTTTGCTCTATCTGTTTCATTGGGTGCAATGGCATCTATAATTCTTATACTCCTTTTTAACCTGTTTATTCTTAATAAAGAAAAAAAACAATTACAATCTGCTCTTGAAACTTCAACCAGATCACCTGAAAAATGGATTGAACAGATTGATATTAATTATAATAATAATTTACTGTCTTTTGAAATTGGCCAGGTCATCAGTAAACATACAAGTATAGATGATGTACTTTCAAGTGTAGTACAAATATCTGAAAAACGTCTGGATTATGATCGGGGTGCAATATTTCTTGCTGATGAGAAAAGAAAAGTATTAACCTTCAAAGCCGGTTTTGGCTATATAGATGAATATCTCAAGTTGCTAAATGATGTAGAGTTTCATATCAACAAGACTAATTCCAAAGGTATTTTTATTAAATCTTTCAATGAGCAAATACCTTACCTTGTGAATGATATAGGACAGGTTGAAAAAGATCTTTCTACAAAAAGTCTGAAATTTTCTAAATCGGTGGGAAGCAAGGCATTTATATGCTGTCCTATTGTTTATGAAGGGGACTCTTTGGGGATTATTGTTGCAGATAATGTAAATTCCAGACGTAACCTAACTCAGAGTGATTTAAGTCTTTATATGGGAATTGCATCGTCAATTGGGAACAGTCTTAAAACAGCAGAATTATTTGAAATCAAGGAAAAACAGTTTAAATCAACATTTGAGGTTCTTGCTTCAAGTATTGATGCAAGGGATACTTTGACAGCTGGTCATTCAGAAACTGTGGCAGAATACTCTGTAGAAATATGTAAAAAAATGGGTCTGGATACAGAATATACTGAAGTTGTACGGCTTGCAGCACTTTTCCATGATTATGGTAAAATAGGTATACCGGATTCAATTCTTAAAAAAGAAGGACCTCTTACAGAGACTGAGTATCTTGAAATTCAGAGTCATGCGAAAAAGACCAGAGAATTATTAGAAAAGATTACTTTTGAGGGTAGTTATCAAAAAATACCCAAAATAGCCGGTGCTCATCATGAACATATGGATGGCAGTGGATATCCGGATGGTCTTAGTGGAACAGAAATACCTTTAGGAGCGAGAATAATTGCAGTAGCCGATTACTTTGAGGCTCTTACAGCTAAAAGGCATTATAGGAGTCCTATGTCCATTTATTCGGCTGTTACCCAATTAATATTAGCAAGTGGTGATCATCTTGATGAGGAAATAGTTAATACATTTATTCTATTTCTGGAGAATAAGCATGATATTAAACTGGGAACACCCCCTTTAGCAGTTTAATAGTATTATATATTAGCTCTGCAGGAAATAATTGGTGTATAGGTAAACCTTCCTGGGTTTTTGAAAAAAGATTTGAACTCAGATAGAAACTCATCATATCCGTTGGAATACTCATTGAAGGAGTATCCTGATTTTTTTGCAATTACTTCAATTTTTTTTAACCAGTTATATTCATCTATTTCTGATAATTCTCCATATATTAGGTGATGAGCATTCATGTCAACATTAATATCCCTAAGTCCAAGATCATATAAATATGAATAAAGTTTTCGACCAGCATAAGGATCAAAATTATTTTCATTTTCTACAATATCAGAAATATTTATCATGGCATTTTCCAATCTTTTAGAAAGGCCATAGTGATTAAGACAATTATGATCCAGATCTATAAGGCAGATGATCCCATGCGGGTTAAGTAGCTGTGTCAGCTTTTTGACAATCTCAAAACTCTGAAGTTTGTGATATTCCAGGAAAAATCTTACCCAGATAAAATCAAATTTCTGTAACTTATCAAGAGAATTATTTAAATCAAGATTAATAAATTCCAGCCCTTCCTGTCCATAAGTCTTTCTGGCATAGTTAATCCTATCCATTGAACCATCTATACCTGTTACAGAACCGGATTCCCCTACAATTTGTTTTAGAAATGAGCTAGTAATACCAGAACCACAGCCAATATCTGCTACACTCATTCCTCTTTTAAGACCAGCCCATTTTGCCTGACTTTCAAGTCTGGAAAAATCTGTTTTTATATCCATACGTAGGCATTCATCATCATTTTCCATTATATAAGTATCAGCTTTCAATTTTGTTTCCCTGTTATGAATTAATATTGTGATCTGCATTGTAACACAGTCAGTTTTTATTTGTATACTTTTTTTATTTTCCTTTTGTATTCATTTATTAGTACCTTTTAATAAGGAGGATTATTATGAGTATTAAACAAATAATGGTTCCTGTTGATGATTCCAGGTATTCCTTCGATGCTGTTCAGTATTCTATAGATTATGCCAAGTGTATGGAGTGTGAGATTTTACTGCTTCACTGTCATAAACAATTTCCAACATCTATTGGAGAACCCTTCCTGCAGAAGGCAATTGATAAAATACTTGAAGATGCAAAAGGTGTCATGGCACCCTATAGAGAAATCTATGATGAAAACAATGTGCCCTTTAAAGAATTGTTTTTGGAAGAACCAGCAGGAAAAGTTATCTCAGAAACTGCAAAAATTGAAGGAATTAACCTGATTATTATGGGGTCGCGTGGTAAAAGTGACCTGGCCGGATTAATACTTGGCAGCACAACACATAAGGTTTTACATACTGCACCATGTCCTGTACTTGTTGTCCGCTAAAGTGTAGGGGCAAAATATTTTTTGCCCCTACACTTCGGATAACGCCAGTTCCACTGCCTTGGCTGCATGTATGGTTGTTGTATCGTAAAGTGGTATATTTGTATGTTCCTGTTGTATCAATAGGGCAATTTCTGTACATCCCAGAATTACAGCTTCTGCACCGGCTTTGCCAAGTGACTCAATTATATCCAGAACAGATTTTCTGGAGTTAGCTTTTATGTCTCCCATGCATAGTTCTGAATAGATGATATTATGTACAGTATCCTGATCTTTGTCAGAAGGAACTAAAACTTCCAGTCCAAACTCTGATTTAAGTCTGCCCTTATAAAAATTCTCACTCATGGTAAATTTTGTTCCTAATAAGCCTACTTTTTTTATTCCTCCTGCTACAAGACTTTCTGCTGTAGCATCAGCAATATGAACAACAGGTATATCAATAGCTGCCTGAATTTTATCAGCTACTTTATGCATGGTATTGGTACAGATAAGTAAAAAATCAGCTCCTCCTGATTGAATTTTTTCAGCAGCATTGGCCAGTATTGCCGCTGTGCCTTCCCAGTCTCCGGAATGCTGAAGCTTCTCTATTTCATCAAAATCTACTGAATATAAAACTACTTTTGCAGAATGAAGTCCTCCCAGTTTACTTTTTATACCTTCATTTACAAATTCATAATAGCTGGCTGTAGATTCCCAGCTCATGCCGCCCAGTAATCCGATTGTTTTCATTACACTACTCTCCAAGTAAAGATACAACATAGACGTATCTTAGAGTTTTATTGTCTGTGTTTATAATATTATGTTCAGTGAATGGTGGACAATAGGCATTATTACCTATGGAAAGTTTAACTGATTTATAATCTTCAAATATCATTTCTCCTCTACCTTCCAATACTATTATCAGTTCTTCCTTATTTTCTGTGTTATGGGCTCCAACGGATTCTCCAGGTTCAAGAGATACCATCCCGGATTTCATTCTTACTGTTGAAGGAGGTCCTGCCAGTATTCTTTGAAACCCTGATGCATTCATATCCAGTTTAATTTCTCTTGGTTCCAATTCTACAGTTTTAGTTTTTTCCATAGGATGCTCCTCTATCTGCAGTTTCAACAATAACATAGTATTTTCAGGAAGGTAATAAAATTTTTTTGAAGAATCCATTATTAGAGAAATATTATAATGCAGAGACATTGCATTGAAATGTTCCTATCAGTATCATTGGAGTATGTTTTTACCAATTTCAAAAGAAGATATGCAAAAAAGAGGATGGGAAAGCTGTGACTTTATACTTGTTACAGGGGATGCCTATGTTGACCACCCCTCTTATGGTGCGGCTGTAATCTCCAGAATACTGGAAGCTGATGGATATAAGGTCGGCATAATTGCACAGCCTAAATGGGATTCTCCTGATGATTTTATGAAACTTGGAAAACCCAAACTGGCCTTTCTTGTAACAGCAGGCAATATGGATTCTATGGTAAATAAATATACAACTGCCGGAAAAGTCAGAAAAAAGGATGCTTACTCTCCGGGTGGTACTTCCGGTTTAAGGCCGGACAGAGCCAGTATTGTATATACTTCCCGAATTAAACAAGCCTTTAAGGGAGTCCCCGTTGTTCTTGGCGGTATTGAAGCTTCGCTAAGACGTTTGGGTCACTATGATTACTGGTCTGATAAAGTTCGGAAATCTATACTTCTGGACGCCAAGGCTGATATGCTTATTTATGGGATGGGTGAAAGTACCGTTCGTATTCTTGCACATAGACTGAATCTGGGTGAACAGATAAATGAAATTTTTGATTTGAGGGGAACTGTATATAAAAAAAAGGCCTCGGTCGAAAAAAATCCTGATTCAATATATCTTCCTTCTTTTGAAGAAATTTTGGAAGATAAAAAACTTTATGCGAAGAGTTTTCGTCTACAGTATGAAAATACAGATTCAATTATTGCTTCTGAACTTATTGAAAACTACGGTATATGGGATATCGTACAAACCCCTCCTGCAAAACCAATGACCACAGAAGAACTTGATCATAGCTATGATCTTCCCTATACCCGCCAGGAACACCCCTCTTATAAAAAAATTGGAGGAATCCCGGCACTAAGTGAGGTTAAATACAGCCTGACCAGCAGCAGGGGCTGTTTTGGCGGTTGTAATTACTGTGCCCTTACATTCCTTCAGGGGAGAACTATTCAGGCCCGCAGCCATGAATCTCTTGTAAAAGAAGCAGAAAAAATAACTAAAGATAAGGATTTTAAAGGGTACATTCATGATGTTGGAGGCCCAACGGCCAACTTTCGCACACCCTCCTGTACAAAACAACTGACTGCAGGGGTATGTAAAACCAAACAGTGTCTTTTTCCTGAACCTTGTTCCCTTTTGGAAGTGGATCACAATGATTATGTTAATCTTCTTAGAAAGGTTCGAAAAATTCCAGGAATAAAAAAGGTCTTTATCCGTTCGGGAATACGCTACGACTACCTTCTTGAAGATAAAGACCAAACATTTATGACAGAACTTATAGAACATCATATTAGCGGTCAGTTAAAAATTGCTCCTGAACATGTGTCTAAAGATGTTCTTGATGCTATGGGTCGACCGACAATAGACGGTTTTATAGAGTTTACTAAAAAATATAAAAAAATTAATAATGAGAAGGGATTAAAGCAGTACCTAATACCTTATCTGATATCGAGCCATCCTGGATCAAAACTAAAACATGCAGTTGAACTTGCAGAATTTCTTAGAGATTACGGATTTATTCCCGATCAGGTTCAGGATTTTTATCCAACGCCAGGAACTATTTCAACAAGTATGTTTTATTCAGGGTATCATCCTGTCACCGGAAGTGAAATATATGTTCCTAAATCTTATAAGGAAAAGGCTATGCAGCGTGCACTAATACATTATAACCGGCCTGAAAATTACAAATTAGTAAAACAGGCTTTATTACAGGAGGGAAGAGCAGATTTAATTGGCAATGGTAAAAAATGTTTAATAAAATCTTACAAACCCGGTAGAAGCAAAGGTAAAAGATGATAAAATTATTTATGGACAGGCAATTTTATAGAAAATTTATATTTATAGCAGGTCCAATTGCTCTTCAGAATTTATTAATGTCTTCTCTGGCACTTGTAGATATTGTGATGATAGGTCAGCTAGGTGAAACGGCTATTGCTGCTGTAGGTCTTGGAGGGCAGGTTTTTTTTCTATCAACCTTACTGTTTTATGGAATCTCCAGTGGGGGAGCAGTTTTCTTTGCACAGTTTTGGGGTAGAAAAGATACTAAAAGTATAAAAAAAACTATACTTCTTGTTGTTCTTTTAGCTGAGGCTTGTGCAGCTTTACTTTCCATTATGGCAATTACAATTCCAGAGTATATTATTAATATTTTTACTACAGATCCTTCTGTTATTGCTGCAGGTTCTGTGTATTTAACAATTACCGGAATCAGTTTTGTTTTTACTGCTCTTTCTATTGCATATTCACTTGCTCTTCGAAGTATTGGAAAAGCATCCCTTCCTTTGAAGGCCACTATAGTTTCAATTACTGTGAATACAGGACTTAACTATATTCTTATATTTGGTAAATTGGGATTTCCTGAAATGGGAATTATGGGTGCTGCAATTGCAACTACCATTTCACGTTTTATTGAGATGTCTATAATAGTCATATATGTTTATAAATCTAAAAGTGTTCTGGCAGCTGGTATTAAGGATTTTCTTAATTTAAAAATAGATTTTGTTAAAAAATATTTTAAAACAACTTTACCTGTAATTTTAAATGAGTTGGCCTGGGCAACAGGAATGCTGGTATATAAAATTGTGTATGCACGAATGGGAACAGATACAATTGCTACTATTGGTATAACAGAGACTACAGACAGCCTGATTTTTTCATTTTTACTTGGTTCTGCCAATGCCTGTGCAATTATGATAGGAAATAAAATTGGTGAAAGAGATATTGAAGGAGTCCATAAATATTCACGAAGATTTCTTATTTTAGCATTTTTTCTTGGAATTTTTGGAGGAAGTATTCTTTTTTTAATAGCACCATATGTTCCTTTACTCTTCAATGTTTCAGATAGTGTAAGAAGGTCTGCTACTTTAGTGATGTATATTTTGGCAGCATTCACAGTAGTTAAGTCCTTTAATCTTCATTTTGTAATTGGAATGTTCCGGGGTGGCGGGGATACAAAATTTTCTTTTTTGATTGATATTATTGGTACCTGGTTTGTTGGAGTTCCTCTTGCTGTTATTTTTGGTCTTATTCTTAAATTCCCCCTTCATATTGTGGTCATTATTATTATAACAGAAGAAGCTTTAAAAGCTGTCCTTGGTTTTTTTAGATATCGAAGTAATAGATGGATACATGATGTTGCAGATTAAATAGGGTATTAGGAGAATTACTACTATGAATTTTCCATTTTTTCGAAAAAAAACTATAAAAATACTTTCCATTGATGGTGGTGGTATAAGAGGTTATATTCCAGCATTAATTCTGGAAAAACTATCTGATCTAATAAAAATAAAATCCGGTAATGGTGATTTATTCTCAGCTTTTGATATAATTGCAGGAACATCAAGTGGTTCCCTTACTGCTTTGGGAATAACTGCTCCGATCAGAAAAAAGGTTAATGGGGGTTATTCAAACAAACCAGGATATTCTATGACTGATATAGTTAATATCTATGAAACATGCAGGACAGATATTTTCCCGGAAAGAACCCTTGATCGTCTTGGTATGGTAAAACAGGCTTTCCATGAAAAATACACTTCATCTGGTCTGGAAAAAGTCCTGGAAGGTCTTTTTAGTGAAAGAACAATGAAAGACTGTCTGACAAATGTTCTAATCGCCAGCTTTGACATACTCAGTAATAAACCTGTCATTATAAGTAATGATGATGATTTCTATATGAAGGATGTTGCCCGGGGCTCCTCTGCAGCACCAACCTTTTTTGAACCTGCTTTAATAGAATCAATTTCAAAAGGTAAGAAGTATTGTATGATCGATGGTGCAATGGCGGCTAATAATCCGGCTATGTTTGCATATATAAAAGCCAGGATAAAATTTCCGAAGGCTGATAGGTTCATTATTCTCTCCCTTGGAACCGGTCAATCAAGGTCATTTTATAATTATGAACAGATAAAAAACTGGGGATTTGTTGAATGGATACTGCCATCCAACGGAACACCAATTTACAGTATTATGTCAAAGGCTCAGGAAGGTTGTGTTACTATGCAGCTAAGTAATATTCCAGGAGTAGAATATCACCGGATAAACCCATTACTGGAAGGGGAAAGTATGGAAATAGATAATGTCAGTTTTACTAATATGAAAAAATTAAAAGCTGTTGCAGAAAGGGTGATAGAAGAGAATAAAGATCTGCTGAAAAAACTTGCCATCGATTTACGTTAGCTTATTGTGTCATCGAGTCTTACGGAAACATCAATCATTGCATCTTTTACCTGTAAAAATACATCAACAATTTCAGGATCAAAGTCTTTACCTTTGCTTTCTTTGTACGTCTCTGTTAGCTGGTCTACCGGCTATGTGTCGTTGTATGCTGGGTAAGATAGTAGCGTAGCAAAGTCATCACCTGTAGTC
>DAOWEB010000324.1 GCA_030638735.1 Spirochaetaceae bacterium | reverse complement strand
CGGGGAAGTTCTATATCTATATTTTTAAGATTATGCTCACGGGCACCTTTAATAATTATTTTGTCCATATTATCAGAAAGGTACGATATTTTATGATAATCCGCAAGTTAAACTAACTTCCAAAAAATCCTTCAATTTAAACCTATGGCTTTAGAAGCTAAAACTGCAGCACCCATAAGATTTGCATTAATTCCCCTGTCATCAATTACAGAAGGCCTCATATAGTTCATAAAACCCATTTTACCCAATATTCTTTGGGTTGAAGGTCCAAAGTACGGTAGAGCATAACTTGGTTTACCACCAAGGCATATAGGAATATTATCCGGCATACCATCTTTTTTTGCATTTTTAATTAGTTCTCTTGCAGCATAAGCAAGAATCTTTCCATACAAACGGTCTGTATTAATTGCAGATTCTACTCTCATACCGGATAACTTACTAATATATTCACCGGCAACTGAGGGATCAGTCATTTTTTCTGCTTCTTTTTTATCAAGAAAACGTTCATAAAAGTTATCATCACCGACTATAGCTCTAAATAAACGGGATCTTCCGGGCCCGGAAAGAATGACTTCTGCTCTAATTGTATCCATTTTACCACATGGTCCTATTAATGCCTTTTCTCCTTTTTCTTCATAAAGTATTTTTTCAAATCTTTCATAAGATCCATTTACTTCGTAAAATAAACTTTTTAAATCAAGCTTATTTAATGGGATTATATAACCAGGCTCATTAGTCTGATGCAGAGATTCATCTTTTCCGTTCCAATCAGTCGAAGGGAATTTAACATCCCCTTCTTTTGATATCCATGCTCCTCCCCAGCCTCCTCCAAAAACCCAGTAAAGTATTTCCATACGTAAAATACTCCATTCTGCAAGACCTCCTGCATTTGCATCATTATCTATTGCTGTAGGCAGGGAAAACATATCTTCAATTGTAGTTTTTAAATTATAACCGTTAAAAGATGGAAAATTTTGTATTAATTGAAAGGACCCATCTTTTTTAAGAATACCAGCACTGGCAATTCCAGCAGCTTCAATTTTTTTAGGAGAAACATCACATGCTTTAAGAAATGAATTAATAGTTTTTTCCAATATTTCAGTATATGAATTAAAATTATTTCCGTAGGATTCCACTTTTAATGTCTTTTCAGCTATTTGTAATTGTGTACCTTGAAATAAAGCTATCTTTGTACCTAAACCAGTACCTAAATCAAGTGCAAGATAGTAGTTTTTGTCAGTAAGCATCAAGTATTTCCTTATGAAAAAGTGTTTTCAACGAGGGTTGGAGAGAAATCCCCATTTTCCGGATTCCGGACGAAGATATATTTTTTCAAGAATATAGGAACCACTTGCATTATATCCAGATTCTTTTAATGATTTACCAAGATAATAAAAATATTCGTAAAATGAATTATATTCGAAGAAGTCGTGTAAAACAGTATATTTATTAATAATATCGAAAATATTTTCCAGTGATTTGTCTGTACTTTCTTCTATTAGAAAAATAAAATATGGATCTATATTTTTTATTTCTTCAATAGAACTGGTAATTATTGATCCTGTTCCATACATTAGATAATCTATACAAATATTCCAGTTTCCGGTTTCATAATAATATTTACCTAAAAGACCATATGCTTTTAAAGATATTCTTCCATTTGGTCTGTAAAGTTCAATAAATTTGTCGTAACCTCTATTTTTTAGAACATCCAGCATAACTTTTTTTAAGTTTGAATTACTAATCTCTTCATCGGAATAGTCTATAATTCTTTTTAAGTTTCCTGTATAAGACTCAATATCACCCAATTTATATTGAATATCAGCGAGTTTATAAAGAATACGATACTGATCTTCTAAAATAACCAGTTGTTTTTTATGTTCAAGTGCAAGTTCCAGGTATTTGACTGCAAGATCATATTCATTCTCTTTATCCAATATTAGTCCCAGCCACATTTCAGATTCAGGATTACCAGGAAAATCTTCAAGTATTTTTCTAAATAAATAAACAGCCTCACCACTTTCTCCTGATTCAACTTTTTGTATAGCATCATCAATTCTCAGCCAGAGAGGTTTACTATCTAAAACATCAAAACTTTGAGCCGTTAAATTAAAAAAAAGTAAAAAAAGGATCAATGAAAGTAGTAATTTTTTCATATTTTCCCCAACTCTTCAATAAACATTTCAACAGCATTTGCCGGTTTACCTTTTCTTACAATTTTACCCTTTCTGAATATAACTACATTATCTCCGGAACCTGTTATTCCAAGATCGGCATGTCTTGCTTCACCAGGTCCATTTACAATACATCCCATAACAGCTACTGATATATTTTTTTTAATTTTTTGTAGATTATTTTCCACGGAGAGTAAAAATTCATGAGTATTAAAAGAGGCTCTTCCACACCTGGGACAGGAAACAATATTAACACCTAGAGAATCCTTTCCGGAAGATTTAAGTATTTCCCTTGCTGCTATTACTTCATTTTTCATAGTATCAGATAAAGAAACTCTTATAGTATCACCAATATTACTTTTTATCAGTGAGCTTAGAGCAATAGAACTTTTGATTATTCCGGGGATAAGTGGTCCTGCTTCTGTTACACCCAGATGCAGAGGATATGAATATTTTTTAGAAAATATTTGATTTGCCATAACTGTGCTATTAATATCGGAAGATTTTAAAGAAAAAACCACATCTTTAAAATTAAGTTTTTCAAAAACATTTAATTCCATTTCTGCAGCTTCTACCATGGCTTCAGCAAGATCATCTCTGTTTCTTAGAGAGGATGGCAAAGAACCTCCATTCACACCTACTCTAATAGGAATAGAATTATCCAAAGCAGCTCTGATTACTTCCTCTACTTTCCAGGAGGCTCCAATATTCCCAGGATTTATTCTGATTTTATTTACTCCACCCTCTATGCACTTTAATGCAATCTTATAGTCAAAATGAATATCAGCTACAACAGGAATTATACTTTGTTTGGAAACTTCAGATAATAAATACGCATCTTCAATATCAGGAACAGCAAAACGTATTATATCAGTTCCAATATCAGCAAGTTCTTCCAACTCAGTTAACACCGATTCAATATCGTCAGTTAACGGAGACTTCCACATAGTCTGAATAGCTATGGGAAATCCACCACCAATAATTTTTTCACCAATTTTTACAGAATTTGTTTCCATTTAGATTAGATAATGAAGACGTAAACAAAATGTTACGTCTTCACAAAGAATAAACGGCCTTAAGCCATTGCACCCATTAAAAATACCATAACAAATAATGCTACAGTTTCTACAAGACCAAGTACCATAATATAGTTACCAAATCCTTTACCAGTTTCTCCCAGAGCGTCTGAAGCAGCAGCACCGGCTTTTCCCTGCATATATGCAGAAGCACCCATAGCAGCACCACCGAATATACCAGCACCAAGTACAAGCCAATCTGGTGAAGTTGATGCCAGGAGGGTATTCATAAGAATATACCCATAAATAGTCTGAGTCAGGGGAGCTCCAACAAACGTTATAAGTGTAAATGGAGCAGGTCTATTCTGTGCATAACATTTTTTCCAGGCACCTATAGCTGCCATACCAGCTGCACCTGCACCTAAAGCAGATCCAAAAGCTGCGAGAGCAATTGCTGCTCCAATTCCAAATAATCCAAAACTCATCACATATCTCCTTGTTAATGTAATTAAATATCTTTTCTATTTTTGAAGGGGATATAATTCTCCCCTGTCCATTCCATACCTAAATGTCCTGAAAACTCCAGAACATTCAATCTTACACCATGTACTACAACAGATAATGCTGCCATAGCCAAATTCAAAGCATGACCAAAACCTAAAATTAAAATACTGCCAATTATACCAACAACACCAGTACCCAGTCCTGCGGCCATGGAATTAAAGCTGCTTGCAACAGCCACTGTAGCCAACCCGACAGCAAAAAGACGTATATAAGATATTACATCTGAAAATGCAGATATACTATTTAAAAAAGTGGGCATTAACCCTGCAACACCTTTTAATATACCTTTAAAAAAATTACCTTCCTGTTCACTAAAAATTACAACAGCACCCAAACCTGCAAATATCATATATACAGCAACTTGCGGCATAGGAAACTCTTCTGCACTTAATACGAAATTAAGTACTAAAAAGTACAACCCAAGAACCATTGACAACCAGCCCAATTGAGAAAAGGCTTTGATAAATGGTTTCTTTTTTAACATGGAAATAAAATTCCAAATATGAGCTATACTAAGATGAATAGTTCCAATTATAAAAGTTAAATGCTTAATATACTGAGCGTTAGGCTCAATACTAAATGAAGCAATTTTGTCTATAATTAACATATTTAAAAAAGGTATTTTAGAAATTCCAATTGAACCAAACCATGTACCTGTTATTGCACCCCATATTATTGTCAGAATACTCATTTCTCCTAACAAAAATACAGCATCCGGAATAATACCGGTTTTCTTTTTAATTTTTCTACCTGCATATATTGAAAGAGCAAGAAAAATTGCTCCATAACCACCATCTCCAATTATCATTGCAAAAAAGATACTGAAGAAGATTAAAAAGAAGAAACTTATATCCTTTTCTCTGTATCCTGGTATAGTACCAAGAAAATCAAAAACCGGTTGTATTATTCTTATAGTTTTTGAATTATGAATAAGTGTTGGGACATGATCATCTTCAGCTGGTTCCTGCAACATTACAGCCCAGGCATTTGAAGCAGCTTCCTTTTTTATAAGATCAGATTTATTTGCAGGCATAAATCCCTGTAAATATGCTATTGAACCATCTACTGCCAGTCCTGAGTAAATATTTTCAAATTCAATTTCATCATTATAATCTGCAAGTAAACTTTGCAATGATTTATTTGCATCTGTTAGAGTTACAAGTTCATGCTGTATTTTTTCTTTAGATATTTGTTTAGTCTCTAATAATTTATTAAGAGCATCTAACCCAAAATCAGGTATTTGGAATTCTTCAAAACCCTCTAAGTCACTATCATTTTCACAAATAATTGCATGGTAACCTGTTGATTTTTGACTTGCAATAGTAAATATCTTAATATTATCCGGAAGTTCTTTTAAGTCGGATTTTTTAATTTCAAAGAGCTTAATATCTACTCCACTGTCTTTTAATAATTTAATATCATCAGGGTTATAATCACCCCAGACTTTAATTCTATCAATCTCTTTTTGTGTATTTATCATACTGTCAGAAATTGATTTTAGTTCTTCACTTAAATTGATAATTCTTTTTGTTATTTCAAGAGTTTCTTCTTTTGAATAAGAAACATCTTTTAAACTCTTTTTCTTTATATCCGGTAAACATGAAAGACTCCTGAAAATCATATCCCGTTCAGTTTGTAATAACGCCAATTTATCACCGGTACCGGTCATATCTTCCAAATGCATAACACCCAATTCCTTAAGCTTTTTAAGGGCGTCATTTTTATCAGAATTAAGAAGCAGTAAAAAAACTTTCTTCATTGGTACTATCATTACTACGACACCTTCACAATCTTGTTTTTTGCCATCTTTCCACGGACAACTGCTGCTGTCTGCTGATCGCCAAGATAAATCTGGATTTTCCTGATATTCTCTTTTGTATCAGGAATTTTCACTTTCTCAAATAAATTTACTCTTTGAGTTGTTACTCTTAACTCATTACCAAGAAGTTCTATCTGTTCTCTTAAAACCTCAATTTCCGCATCAAATGCAGCCATATCCTTTAATGATACAAGTCCTTTATCTACCCATAGAGGCATGGAAAAAAGATTATATTCAATAGTCTCAAATGTTAACTCGCTAAAAACAGGAATATCAACACCAGCAATATTTCCAATATCTTTTATTATAGTTTTTATTTTTATAAGAGCTGTTAAATCCAGTTTCTCACCATAAACGGCAATCCAAACCTGAAGAGAGCTATAAAGGTCATCTCTTAATTTTTCGACCCCTTTTATTTTTACTTCAACCTGTCGAATAACCATTTGAAGCTGCTGTTTCTTAAGAATCAGTGTAGGCAGATACCTCTGAAAACGCTTCAGGGCATCTTTTTGGGATTTAAGCTCATTTTTGGTAAGCTTTACGTTTGCCATATACTATCTACTTTCCTTTTCTGAAGGCCAGAATTTATTCAACAGATCAGTTCTTAATCCGGTTTCTTCCCTGGTAAAAGAGTCTGATAGAATCCTCCAGCCATTATCAAGTGCTTCTTCAAGAGGAATATTTACTGGCAGATCCATCATTTCAGCTTCAAACATATCACCATATTTTAGAAGTTTTTCATCCCAGTCAGACATTCTAAAGCCCATGGATTTTTTTTCCTGGGATTCCTTGTATGCAGCGTATAGTTTAATCATTCCATCCATAACCGGTCTATGATCTTCTCTGGTATCACCGTTTACCATCTGTTTAAGTCTGGAAAGGGAACCAAAAGGTTCAATTCTGCCATTTCGTAAGTAATACTGACCTTCTGTAATATATCCTGTATTGTCAGGAACGGGATGGGTTACATCATCTCCCGGCATTGTAGTTACTGCAAGAATAGTAATAGAACCTGCTCCTTCAAAGTCAACTGCCTTTTCATATCTGGAAGCCAGCTGACTGTATAAATCTCCGGGATATCCCCGGTTGGAAGGTACCTGTTCCATGGTAATTGCAATTTCTTTCATAGCATCTGCAAAGTTTGTCATATCAGTTAGAAGAACGAGTACTTTTTTTCCTTCCAGTGCAAATTTCTCTGCAACAGCCAGACTCATATCAGGAACTAAAAGACATTCTACTATAGGATCTGCTGCAGTATGAACAAAAAATATTGTTCTGCTCATAGCTCCACCCTCTTCAAGAGTCTCTTTAAAAGCCAGATAATCATCGTATTTCAGTCCCATGCCACCAAGAATAATCATATCAACTTCGGCCTGCATAGCAATTCTGGATAACAACTCATTGTAAGGTTCACCGGAAACCGAAAAAATCGGTAATTTCTGAGACTCAACAAGTGAGTTGAAAATATCAATCATAGGTATTCCTGTACGAATCATATTTCTGGGAATAATTCGTTTAGCAGGATTAACTGACGGTCCGCCAATATCTATCATATTTTCTGTAAGTTCAGGTCCGTTATCTCTTGGAGCTCCACTTCCTGTAAATATTCTTCCAAGAAGGTTCTCTGAAAAAGATACCTGCATGGGATGTCCTAAAAACCTTACCTCGTCACCAGTAGAAACACCACGCCCACCGGAAAAAACCTGAAGTGAAACACTCTCCCCATTCATCCTGATAACATTTGCAAGGGACTCTCCGTGAGAGGAAGTAACTACTGCCAAGTCATTATACTTTACACCTTCAGCAGATACAGATATTACGTTTCCCGCTATAGATTCAATTTTACTGTATACTTTACGCATTTCGTTATACCGCCTTTCTAAACCTTCTGAAAGATTTTTGCATCTTCCAGATCGCCGCTCTTTTTATCTTTTATAATATTAAGTAACTCTATTTCGAGTTTCCTGAAATCGTCACTTTGCCATTCAGCTCCATTGTAATCTAAAAAAATCTGTCGCAATTTATTAAAGTACTGTCTTGCTTCTGATTTTTTACCAAGATCAAATTCCCCACCAAGTATTGATAAAAGAATATCAAATATATAATTTTGTCTTTCAACACTTACAGAGGCATCAACAGGATCAAATGAGTTTTGCTGAAGATATACAAAATCAAGAAAGTCAGCTTTAAGATAAATTAAATAATCTTCAATACTGGTACCCTCTTCTCCGACAACTTTCATCATCTGACCAACTTCATCTCCCCGAAAAAGAACAGATCTTGCATATCCAACCTTATCAACAGGGACAACACTTGGGTATTTCGACCAGCTTTCAAGAGGATGAATTGCAGGGTACTTACGTGCATCGGATCTTTCTCTGGATAAACCATGAAATGCTCCAACTACTTTCAAAGTTGCCTGAGTAACCGGTTCTTCAAAGTTACCACCTGCAGGACTAACTGTTCCTCCAATAGTTACAGAACCTGTTTCGCCTGATTTTAATCTAACCAGACCAGCCCGTTCATAAAAACTTGCAATTGTAGATTCAAGATATGCAGGGAATGCTTCTTCTCCAGGTATTTCTTCAAGACGACCGGACATTTCACGCATAGCCTGAGCCCATCGGGAAGTTGAATCTGCAAGAAGAAGTATGTTAAGACCCATTTGCCTGTAATATTCTGCAAGGGTTACTGCGGTATAAACTGAAGCTTCCCGGGCAGCTACAGGCATAGAACTTGTATTACATATAATGATTGTTCTTTCCATAAGAGATTTACCTGTCTGAGGATCAATCAATTCAGGAAATTCCTTTAAGGTTTCAACTACCTCGCCAGCTCGTTCACCACATGCTGCAATAATTACAATATCAACTTCGGCATTTTTACTTGTAACCTGCTGAAGGACTGTTTTACCTGCACCAAAAGGACCAGGAATACAGTAAGTTCCACCAAGTGCTACTGGTAGAAACGTATCTACAATCCTTGTTTTTGTAACCATAGGATCACCAGGTTTTAAACGTTCGGAATAAGAAGTTACTGCTCTTTTAACAGGCCATGTAAACATCATGCTGAGAGAATGAATTTTGCCTTTTTCATCTGTTACTACAGCAATCTCGTCAGCTACAGTATATTTACCTGCAGTTTTTATTTCTTTTACTGTAAAATTCCCTTTTAAGCCAAAAGGAACCATAATTCTATGTTTAAACTGTCCCTCTGGTACTGTCCCCAGAGTATCAGCATTTGTTACAGAATCGCCGACTTTTACAGTCGGTGTAAAATCCCATTCAATATTTCTAGGCAGAGCGTTTAGATAAATTCCCCGCTGAAGAAAAAAACCACACTGTTCCGCAAGTTCCGGAAGAGGATTTTGTAAACCATCATATATCTGGGTAAGAAGTCCAGGTCCAAGTTCTACAGTTAAAAGTTCACCTGAAAACTCTACAGAGTTACCAATTGCAACTCCTGAAGTAGCCTCAAAAACCTGAAGTTCCAGGCGCTTGCCGGTTATTCTAATAACCTCTGCTTTCAATCGTTGTTCCCCTACAAGGATATATCCAACCTCATTAAGAGATACCTGACCATCAAGTTCAACAGAAACCATATTTCCATTAATTCCGACAATCTTTCCTAAATTTTTCGCCATCTGAGTTCTCCGCTTTATATGGACATTACATGAATACTATGCTTCACGTACTGCCTCTTTAATATTTTCATAGATTTTTTGAAAATTTTCATTTCCTTTTTCTGTTGTAAACATACTTTTACGCTCAAGAATCTGCAAACGCAGAGAATACACAATCAATTTTTCAAGATCAAAATGATGACCGTGTTCCAATTCATCCAGCAAATACCATCTTGCCTTATCAAGAGCTTCTTCTGCCATTAACGGGGAATTCATTTTATATGCATTTCTGGCTGCAGCAGGTGCTTCGGAATTGGTTTCAATTTCATATAAATATGATCCAGATTCAACATTAAGTGAGGCTGCTCTTAATTTGACTATTTCATTACGAAGAGTCCCTTCCCAGGATAACCATTTTTTAACAACAGCTGTACCTGTATCCATTTTATCCAACTCCGTAAGTGAAACAGAGCTTATAATCTCAAAATCTTTTTCGATCAGAGTGCTTTTGCAAATGGACATAAACTCGTCTACCTTAATTAATGGATGATTATCAAAATCCAGAAATGGCAGGGACGAAACTGCATAATAATACTGATCCAAAATTAAGCCTCCCCGGCTGTAGCTTCCTGAAGGAGAGATGCAATTCTGGGATTAAGTAATTCTGCCAAAAGACCTGAAATACCTTCACCGGTAAAATCAAAATAAGCAGATCCATCTTTACTGGAGACACGAAATCCGGAATCAATTCCAGACAAAGGTTTAATTTCCAGGCTGCCTTTGATTTCTTTTGAAATTTTAGTTTTTAAACCGGATTCAAGCTTTTTTAAATCTTCTGAAGGAAGAAGTACAGACATGTCTTCCAGGTCACTTTTCCAGTTTTTAACAACTGTCAAAATTACAGATTCTAAAAAACTCCCTTTTAAAACTTCATCAACTTCATTTTTTAAAAGACGACCAAAAACTTCTTCAAGTTTTTTGTTTGTAGAGATAATCAGATCCCTTCCTGATTGCTTTAATGCTTCATTTCCAGTTGCCTCAAATCTGGCAGCATCTGCACTGGCTTTATCTCTTGCAGTCTTTGCCTGGGATTCAGCATTTGCAATAATTGTCTCTGCTTTCTGCTCAGCTTTTCTTATAATCTCTGCTGCCTGATCTTCTGCAGTTTTCACACCCTCAGATTTAATTTTTTCAATCAATTCCTTTAACTGTACATCCATACTTTCCTCACAAAGCTAATAATCGAATATCTTGCTAATACTATATAATTAACAGTTTTTAATCAACATTACATTATATTTATTACATGATTGGTAATTTACTTCTAACAAACTTCATCCATATATCTAAGAACCTTTTCTACTCGTCCTTTCATATAAGAATGAACCGCTTTTGGTATTCCCTGAACACTATAAATTACATCAATTACATCCTGACTTGCAGCATCCAGTGAAAGATAGTCTTTTTCTGAAAGTTTCATAATTTTCCTATGAATAATAAGCATATCAGTTAACTCTCTTTTTAAAAGGGAACTGTTTTCAAGCATTACACGTTCAGTAATATCATGCTCTTTATACCTTTCAGCAATAGCATCTATAAGAGAATCAATACTCTCTTCAAGATCTGAAAATTCAATAGAAAGAATCTTAAAAAATTTCTTAATAACCATACTTTAACTTTAATGGTAAAAATCCTATTTCGCAAGTAAAATATAATAATTTTATAATTTTAAATCTAAATAAATTGTTTGATTATTTTTCATATATTTCTAAACCAAGCTCACCAAAAATTTTAAAAACATTTCCATCTTTTTCAACCTTAATTTTTCTTTCAGGATAAAAATCTATAAGTAGACGTTTCAATTCTTCGATTACCTTGTTATATATTTGAATTTTAACATTTCCAGGGACCTTAAACAGGGTAACCATAGTTACATCTACAACCCAGCCTCTGCCGTAATTTGATCCGAATCCGGCTGAAAATGCAGCTCCGATATTGAACAAACCATCACTGGATTTGTTAGCAGTATGACCCCTCTGGGGTCTGGCAGGATGGAGGGGGTATAAAAAACCATACTTATCTTCCAAATGGTCATCAATAATATCAAATATTTTTCTTAGAGTATGTTCCCATTCCTTAATTTTAGGATTATTCATATTGTACTATCCATTCAATGGGTTCTGATATATTAATTAAATCCAATATTGTTAAGCTGAAATTTGCTTCAGAAGGGTTTTCGGACAAGAGCCCCTGATTTGATTCCTTTACTATACCAGGAAGGATAATAGTAATATTTATATTTTTATCAAAGTATAAACCGGAAATTAAATTTATAGTATCTGTGCTATCAGCTTCCGGGAATGGATTATTTATAATCATTTCAAAAAGACCGTCTTCTGTTAAATTAATATTAAATAAAGAGTTATCAGTATAAGTATTAAAAAAGAACTGAATATCATTTATGCTGTCAAATTCTATTTCAACAATAAATTCTGTATAAATTATTGTATTTTTTGAAGATATAGAAATTATGTTCAGACCTGCTATCCCATTTATTCGATTTTTTAATTCAATTTCAGTCAAAGGGAAATAGTTGTATCCTTTTAATTCATCCCCTGGAGTAAGATAAGTAGCTTCCTGCATTATTCTGTATTCAAGGCTCCAGATACCACTTTGGTTATCGGAAATAGTAATTGTTGTTTCAACTTCAAGACAGGATACAAATAGAAGAGATATTAATAACAGGACAGATATTTTAATATTTTTCATTATTCCTTCAATATTACAATAGTTTTACCAAATCCACCATCACCCGGATGGGCAAAATAAAAATCTTTTACACT
>DAOWEB010000052.1 GCA_030638735.1 Spirochaetaceae bacterium | reverse complement strand
TTTTCTATTGTAAAAACAGCATCCTCTCCCTCTCCTGTAAAAATCAAATCAGCATAGGAGGTAAAATATTCGGGCATAACAGTTACGCCGGGACCTCCGGCTATCAGCAGGAATGATAAAGAGGAATTCTTTCGTATTTCCTGCAATTTCTGTAAAAGCTGCCTGCTGTTGTCTGAATAACTCCATGCAAAACATGAAACAGCAATAACATCAGGATTATTATCTAATATTTTTTCGACACAGATTTCTGTAGAGGGACCAAATCTGTAATATTGACTAAACCAGGATGTGCCTTTCATATCTTTATTTTGTTTTAACAGATATGGTTTAAGATAGTTTAAACTTGATGGAAGTTTTATCTGTTTTTTAAGGGACTTTTCCATTGTACAGTTTATTACCTGGCAGCTATGCCCTTTAGACTCCCAGCTTGCAGCAAGGGTATATAAACCCAGCGAGGAGCTTCTGTGTGGTGTAAAATAGAAATCCTCTACTGAGGGTTGTACCAGTATAATTTTTAAGGGTTCATTTTTATTCAAAACTTTCCACAAGATCCTTTAATACAGAAATTTTACCAGGATCCACAAAAATATTAAGATTATCCATTGCCCTGGTACAGGCAACATAAAGAAGATTTCTCTGTTTTTTTTCATCCTCTCCATTTTTAGGAGGGTATAAAAACGGGAGGTAAAGCATTACAACAGGAAAATCCAGGCCTTTACTTGAATGGATAGGGCATAATCTTATAACTCCCTCCTCTCTAAAATCAAATTCATCATCTTTGATCCAGACAGAATTATACCCTGCACTTTTTAAACCATCTTCAATACGGCTTTTTATCTTTACAGATGGTATCAAAACTGCAATATTTTCCGGAGAGTAGCCAATCTCTTCTATAAATACTTCTACTTTCTGAATAAGAAGCTGTGAAAGGTGCTGATTTTTTTTAGGAGTATATATTTCCGGAGAAGGTCCTTCCCTGAAAGCTGCTGATTCTTCTGTCTGATCCACAGCCTGTTTTAAAGCTTTCTTTCGAAAAGTTTCTGCAAAATTATGAATTGGTATTGTATTCCTGAAATTTGTATGCAGAACTTTTGTATTGCCTCTCAACTGAAAGCCCCCTCTGGAATAGGGAGACCTGGCCTGGTAAATAGACTGGTCTGTATCGCCTGCCAGAATTACTGCATGAGCAGTTAGCTTTTTAAGGACTGCCAGTTCTACAGGAAGCATATCCTGTGATTCATCAATAAAAAGATAGTCTGTATCTATAAGCGGATCATTTGCTTCTGCATTTTCCAGATATCTTTTTAAACGGACTGCTGCAGCTGAGCGAGTATATCCCGGTCCCAGCATAGTTTCAATTTTTAGTTTTGCTTTCCAAACTTCTTCTCTATGCTCTCTCCTTAACGGCTTACCCATACCTTTTCTGGAAATAATCTCATCAAGGTATTCCTCTTTTGATATATCCAGAGCCCATAAAAAGTTTTCCACCTCGTTTTGAAACTCGTATTCATTCATAAATGAAGGACAGAAATCTTTTCTCCAGGTAAACCAGAGTGAAAAATCAAGTTCAGCTTCCTTTTCTATCTCCTGTAGTTTAATCTCAAGAAATCCAAGAGCTGTGGTTACGATTTTCTCAGGGTTTTCAATTTTCATAACCTCAGAGAGATATGTATTGTACTTTGTAAGTGTATTTGTATAAGTAAGGAATAAAATTTTCTTTTTTTCTGAAATATCCAGTTCCTCTTTTTGAAGACGAAGAGCCTTTTCCAGAGCTTTCAATAAAACAAGACTTTTACCGGTACCTGCGCTTCCTTTTACAAGGATATCTTTTGTTAAATCAATATCATCAATAATATGCTGCTGCTCAGGAGTTGCTTTTAATATATCTCTTTCAAAATCTGTTCTGCTTCTTGATATTGAAGAAAGACGTCCCAGGGCATCAAGATACTTATCAAAACTATCAAACTTCCCTTTAACTGCCAGCTGTTCCTGCCTCTGCTTCTCAATATCTTTCAACTTATTCTGCAGATCAAAACGTTCCTGCCTTAGAGTATCCACCCTTTCATCTTTTTTAAGAATTTGTTTGTTTAATCTTTGGGTACTTGTATTTAAATCTCTAATTTGATCCTCATACAATTGAACCATTTCTGCAGCTTCCTTGTACTGCTCGTATTTTTCTAAAAAAGACTCGTGTTCCTCTTTTAGTTTAATAAGCTGATACTTAAGGGAAATAAAGGCGTCTTCATCTATAGGTGCAGTCCTGCCTTCCCAGTCCTGAAGTAGTTTTCTGATTTTATCTGTATTTATGCTCCCTTCCATTCCTTCCTGTTTAAGAAACCTTAGAAAATTCCAGGTTGATCCCTTTGCTTCTGCCTTGCTTACTACCTCAAACTGATGACGGACTCTGTTTGTAAGACTATGTTCCCGTTTAAGACTGTATATAAACTCAAGCTCTCTTCTTACTGAAAAACCCTTATCTATAAGAATAGATTCATAATTATCCATCATTCGCCAGAAAGCAGTATCATCTATCCCGGGATATTTTATTTTAAGAGTCTTTTCAATGAATGCATGTATTGCAAGGATATAGAAGCCGGAATCGGCCTGATTTAAAGATAGAAGGCGTTCTGTATCTGTCATGAATAAGAGTATAACACTACAGATTATTTTTTGTCCTTTATTTTTTATCAACTTGACAGGTATACACATTGTGTTTACCTTAAATTCAGGAGGATTTATGGTTAAACAACTTATAAGACATGGGAATAGTGCAGCTGTTATTCTGGATAAACCAATTCTTGAACTATTAAACGTTAAAATGGAAACACCTTTAGAAATTACTACAGATGGTAAGAGTATTATTATTTCACCAATGGTTGAAGAGAATGCAGAGAATGATCTTCTTAAATCATTAAAAAAGGTTAACAAAAAACACTCTAAAACCTTAAGAAAACTGGGAATGTAATGGAATCCATTCGTTTTCTTACTCTTTCTGATATATTACTAATTCATTCTGACCAAATTCGTAACTATGGGGGGCTGACAGGAGTAAGGGATCTGTCACTGTTAAGCTCTGCATTAGCAATGCCTGAATCTTCTTTTGAAGGGAAATACCTCCATGATGATATTATTGTTATGGCGGCAGCTTATGGGTATCACATCTGTCAAAACCATCCATTTATTGATGGAAACAAGCGAACAGCTCTTGCTTCTGCACTGGTTTTTCTCGATTTGAATGGGACTGAACTGGATGATCCTCAAGGTAGACTCTATACAGCCATGATGCTTGTTGCTGGAAGCAAAAAAGGAAAATCTTATCTAACAAATATTCTTAGAGAGTTAGTAATTTAATAAGTCCAGTGTCCTGTTATCCGGTAGACTTTTAAAATATTTTCTCAATGCTAATTCAAATATATACTCACTTTGTTGTAAAGCATTGAACAATGTCATTGAAGATTTAAATTTCTGTTGATCAATACTTCCGAATATCTGCTTTGCGGAATAACCATTGAGATTAAGTACAATTTCTGTGCATTCTCTTAATCTGCTTCCTAATACTGGATGGTTAAGATATTCTTCAGCCTCTCGGACTGATTTAATAGAATATTGTACAGACATAGCGCTAAAACCTAATCCCTTTATCTGCGGAAAAATGAACCACATCCAATGGCTTGTTTTATGTCCGTTTTTTAATTCGAAAACAACTGTTTCGTATATTCCTGCCTGAGCTTTTATAAAACGTTGAAGGTTATAATTATCTTCCATTACAATTTTTATGATACAATAAATTGATTACAATGGGGTAGAATATGAAAAAAATATCAATATTTATTTTGTTTCTCTATATTTTATTACCAGGAATCGACATAGAAGCTGGAGGAATGTATGAAGATGTTGACGTAAACGGGGTACACCTGACCGAAAACACTCATGTTAAGGTATATGATCAGGATCGTGAGCTTAATCTGGTACTTAAGAAAAATACTCAGGCTATGTTTTATATTCAGGATAGTATTGTATCCGATCATCTTTATACCGGAACTATTGCTAAACCGGCCGTTTTTATCATTCAGGATCAAAAGCTGGAAATACCTTCTGACACTAAAGTATGGTTTTACGAAAGCGGGAGAATTAAATATACCTTAGCCATTTCCAAACCAGTCACTTTCACTATTCAGGGTAAAGAGATTCTGTTTACAGCCCAGTATGATATGTATGTACCCATGGGATTTCATGAAAACGGTAATTTTCGTCGTGGAATTCTGGCAGAAAAAACCTCCTTTAAAGTACAGGATCAGTCAATATTAATTAGAGGTATGGCGGAATTCTCTGATACAGGTCAACTGCTGTCCGGAATACTGGTTAAGGAAGAAACCTTTAAAATCCAGGATAAACAGATTATGATACCTGCAGAAAAATTTATTTCATTCCACGAAAACGGCATAGTTAAAGAATGTATGTATTTAGAAAATGAAACTTTTTTTCGGATACAGAATAAACAAGTTTTGTTCGCTTCTACTCAAACATCCTCCCAGTTGATCAATTTCTTTGAGAACGGCGATATAAGAACCGGCATATTGGCAGAAGATACAATTTTTACTGTACAGGGCAGGGATCTTATATTCAAAGAACTGAGTCTTGTTACATTTTATGAAAATGGTTCACTTTTAACCGGTACACCATTTGATAATACGCTTCTCATGGTACAGGATAAACAAGTACTAATTAGAGGAGGTGGACGGAAAAATATCTGGCTTTATGAAGATGGGGCGCTAAAAAGCGGTTACCTGGCAGAAAGTACAGAATTGTATTTCGAGGGCAGCCCTACGGTAATAGAAAAAAACAACTATGTTCACTTTGACAATGAGGGAATGCTTATTAAATATGGTAAAGATGGTGATTAATTTTTTTAGATGGGGAAAGTGATTGCTACGAGTCTCGCAACCAACCCCCTGGCTCCAAACCCGCTTTTCCACCCAGCTTTTTCCGGTTATCACCGGGCTGGGCAGACGGTTTTTCCACCACCCCTTCTCCTTCAATAAGAATTATCAATATAATTTTTCCATGCCATTTTTCATAATTATTATGATACACTAACCCCGCAATGAGTACCAAATATCCGGAAAATAAAACAGACCCCAATATCTACATAGACGACAGAACCAACAGCTATTACTCTTCCAAATCATTTGATCTTGCGGGTAAATACTCTAAAGCAGACGATCTTTTCAGTAAACTGTTTATTAAATATCTTTCCACGACAAGTAAGATTCTGGATATCGGCTGCGGTAGTGGAAGAGATATAGCCAATCTCATAAAATCCGGTTTTACTGTTACCGGTGCTGACAGTTCCGGTAAAATGATCAGTGCTGCTGTTGGTAAATATCCGGAACTTGCTGATAAAATCAGTTTATCCGGTTTGCCGGATCTTCCTGAAATTGATAATACTTTCAACGGGGTTCTCTGCTCAGCAGTTCTGCAGCATATTCCCGACAGTAACTTGTATGAAAGTTTTCGGCGTATAAGTGATTTGATTAAAGACAATGGTATTTTTGTTGTCAGCTTCCCTGTAGAATATCCTGGAATAGACCCAGAAACAAACAGGGATGCTGGGGGAAGACTTTTTTATATCAGATCCGCAGAGAAGTACAGGTTTTTAATTGAAAGGCTGGGGTTTGTTTTAATTGAGAGTGAGCTGCAGGATGATTCTTTGGGGAGGGATGCACAGTGGGGTGTGCAGGTTTGGAGCAAACAGTACTTATCGAAATTCCATCCAGACAGGACATCTGTCCGGGTTTGAGAACTGATGGCATACATTACATTGCCTGCAATAGTTTATCTCATCAGCTCTGCCTTCAAGAACCTTTTGTGCCCATCCGGGATCTGCCAGGAATGCCTTTCCAACGGCAGTAAGGTCCGACATATTATTTTCCAGAGCTAGTTCTGCCTGCTCCGGAGTTACCAGCCCCCCTACTCCGATTACAGGTATTGAAACATGTTTCTTTATCTGTTCTGCAAGATGATATAATCCCTTAAAACTGCTCCCTGTTGGTTTTGCTGAATCAGGGTATCCATTTCCGCAGGAGATATCCAAAATCTGCATCCCCGCTTGTTCCAGCCGGCATGCAGTATCTATTCCGTCTCCGATGGAAATTCCTCCGGATTTTTTATCAGCAACCCCGAGACGGCAGGATACAACAGCCTTACCTTTAACTTCATCAGATATATTTTCAAAACTTTCAAGCAGAAATCTCTGTCTGTTTTCAAGAGTTCCGCCGTATTTGTCATTCCTTTTATTTAACAGTGGGGATAGGAACTGTGTTCCAAGGTATCCGTGAGCCCCATGAAACTCAATATAATCAAATCCGGCTTCTACAGCCCTTCGGGCTCCTTCAGTAAAATCGTTGAGTATTCTGCTAATATCATCCGTAGATAATTCCCGGCAGATTTTAGACTGTGAAACTGCTTCTTTTGAAACTACCAATGGTGTTTCTCCGAATGTGGCACGGGTGGTAGCTTTCCCACCGGCATGATGCAGCTGGATTCCAGCAGCGCCCCCATTCTGATGAATTACTTCGGCAATTTCCGAAAGACCCCTGATCTGCTGATCATTAAAAATCCCCAGCTGTTTGTCACTGAGCCGCCCCTCAGACGATACAACTACAGCTTCCACAATGGAAAGGCCGCAGCCGGAAGATTCCTTGTAATGATCCAGATGAGATTTTGTAACCATGCCCGATTTATCAGATTTCCAGATAACCATGGGCGGAAGGACTATTCTATTTTTTAATTCAAGATTTCCGATTTTAATTGGAGACAGCAGGTTTGTGTATTTCATATAGATGATCCTTTAGTTATTTAACAAGGTAGTATTACCCAAAAATATCATTATTTGAGGATTTCTTCAATAATGTGGATAAGTGCAGCACTCATATAGACGGTTCAGTTTTTAAAAACAACAGCAGTACTCCTGTAATTTGCCTGACTTTTCGTTATGATCGTGTTGATTACTTCTGGTTTACACTATTTCATGAACTTGCCTATTTAATATTACACCTTAATGGTGAAATGAACTATTTTTTTGATAATCTAAAGAGTTATAATGATTTGTCCAAAATTGAGAAGGAAGCTGATTTTTTTGCAGAAGAAAAATTGATTGCTAAACAGTATTGGAAAAGTTTTTATTCGGAATATATTTCTGAAGATGATATTCATAATTTTGCTGAAAAATGCCGGATTTCTCCTGCAATTGCTGCGGGGAGAATACAAAAAGAAAGAGGAGATTATCGTGTTTTTAGGAACCTCCTTGGTCAGAAGAAAGTTAAGGAGTTGTTTGTACCATGAAAACAGGTAGAAATGATCCCTGCCCTATGGAGGAGTATCGACACTTGTGTAGAAACTCTGCTGATGGTGATCATATCCTGTCATAAGGCCTTTCCTTATATCAGTGAGTTCCCGGCATTAACCAGCGTTATGAATATAATGCCCAGGGTATATGAAATTCTCTTT
>DAOWEB010000290.1 GCA_030638735.1 Spirochaetaceae bacterium | reverse complement strand
CCAAAACTTCCAATACAACACTGCGGTTATAAAAATGTTTTACTGGCATGCGTGTTGTGTTGGGCATGTGTGTCTTTTAGATTTACTACCGGATATACAGTGATATTAAGAGTATTCTTTTTTATATTCACTTTAATTGCGTCCTATAAACTTTTTATCTTAAACTTTCGCTAATATTACGGTATGGTCATTTACAAGTCAATGATTTTTTTGCTAATGGCTAATGGCTTTTACCTGTGACTTTTACCATAAACCCATACAGTAACACATTAAATATAGTGCATCTTTTTCATTTTATCCAGCTCGATACCAAGGCCGGGTGCGATTTCCAATCCCGGTTTTTATAAATAATATTAAAACCTGGTTCATATAGATACATCCCAGGAGATGCATAGCTAATGATCCTTCGAAGTAAAATATCGTTTTCCCTCATATATAAGTATATAGGAGGTTGCTGCTTTATCCCGTAGGGATTTTATGAAACAAGCCCATCAATAAATTGATGGGAAAAAATATTGGAAAACATAATTTTAGTCCCATAGGGGCGATAGATTTGAGAACAGGAATAAGGAATAATTATTATGGCAAATTCATACACATATATATTGATTCATTATGTTTTTAGCACAAAGAACAGAGAAAAATTAATAACAGCCCCATTACAGAAACGTTTATGGTCATATATGGGTGGAATTGCAAGAGAAAATAACATGAAAGCACTTGCTATTGGTGGAATCGAAGATCATGTTCATCTGTTAATTTCATTATCAGTAACGATATCAATATCGAAAGCGATTCAATCGTCCCTACAGGACTAAACCTTATAATCTTTTTTCCCGGCAATAAATTGCCGGTCTTGTTACGCATGTCCCTACGGGACTATTATGAGAACCATTAGAATAGAAGGTAATATCTCTTACAGTGTCCTCAAAGGGCCGTTCGGGATCAGGGTCTTCCCAGGAACAGATATCTCCTTCGGGGGATACTACAAAGAGGGTGGGTTTTTTCCCAACTCATTGTAATTTTCGTAAAACAATGTATGTCTGTTCCAAGCATAATACAGATCACTACCAAATGTTAAGTATTGTTTTTTGCATTAACCAGAGGAATATCAGCAACACCGCAGGATTTTTAATATTGCTCCCGACAGTTTTTTTCCCAAGCAAAAAAAATTTATTCCATTTTTATTGAAAGGATTGTGACTTGCCGTCAAAACTGCACCGGCTGTCATTCTTCTCTTGAACATTGAAATGGAACAATAGCAGTGGGGCTATGTTTTCATCTTCTGCCCTTATAAAGACTACATATGGACTCTTTTTCTTTGTAGTTAAAAGTGTCATGTGCTATTTTTTAGTCATCAAACGATGATATGGAGAGTATTAAAATGATAGCAAAAAAAAGACATTATATTAATCTGTTTATAGTTTTACTGGCATTAAGTATGTTATTTACCGCATGTCCTTCTGACTTAACCAGTAATTCCGGCATTGGAGATACTGAAAATCCAACTATTAGAATATTAAATTGTACCAACAATAGTACTGTAAAGTCTGGTTTTATAATTGGAACAGCCTCTGACAATCTGGCAATCACAAGAGTCGAAGTTTCATTAGATAGTGGAGATTATAATGCAGCCTCCGGGACCACAAATTGGAGTTTTGCACTTCCTGCCGGAGCAGTTAACTGGAAAAATAATTCAATGCATTCCATTAGTGTCAGAGCAATTGATGAGAGTGGAAATGTATCCAATACCATTAGCATTCAGCTAAAAAAAGGAAAAAACTGTGATGTCAACGGTGATGGCTATTCTGATATAATTGCCGGCGCAGCCTATTATTCCAATGGAAACCCAAATGAGGGGGCAGCCTTTGTCTACAATGGCTCGGCTTCAGGACCAGGCACAAGCGCGGCCTGGTCAGCAGAAGGTAATCAAACCTATGCCTATTTTGGAACTTCAGTCGCTTTTGTTGGAGATGTAAATGGTGACGATATGCTGATGTCCTTGTAGGTGCTATAAATTATGAAAATGGAGAAAATTATGAAGGCGGGGCTTTTTTATTTCATGGTTCAGTAAATGGTTTAAGCTCAACTGCCGATTGGACAGGGGAGAGTAATCAAGTTGGTGCTCAATTCGGCTCAAAGGTGTCTTCAGCCGGAGATGTCAATGGTGATGGATATGATGATATTATAGTTGGTGCCCCAATGTATGATAATGGGAATACCGATGAAGGAATGGTTTTCGTCTTTCAGGGATCAGCGAGCGGATTAAGCAATACTGCAGATTGGACTGCAGAAAGTAATAGTGACTCCACTTTGTTCGGTTGCGCTGTTTCTTCTGCTGGAGATATTAATAATGATGGTTATGCTGATGTTATTATTGGGGCCAGAAGTTATAGTAATGGAGAAACAAATGAAGGTGCCGTGTTTGTATACTATGGTTCGGCAACCGGATTAAGTATAAGTACCGATTGGACAATTGAAAGCAATCAGGCTGATGCTAATTTTGGTTTTTCTGTTTCCGTTGCCGGAGATGTAAATGGTGATAATTATGCAGATGTCTTAATTGGGGCTAATTTGTTTGATAATGGTGAAACTGATGAAGGGAGGGCTTTTTTATATTGTGGTTCGGCCAGTGGATTAAGTGCGATTGCTGACTGGAATACTGAGAGTAATCAACTTGAAGCGAATTACGGGTATTCTGTAGCTTCAGCTGGAGATATAAATGGTGATGGTTTCAGTGATGTAATTATTGGAGCCTATGCTTTTGATAATCCGGAAATAAATGAAGGTATGGCTTTTATTTATCATGGATCTAATTCCGGATTGAGTACAAGCCCAAATTCGACAATAGAGAGCAATCAGGCTGGGGCGATTTTAGCATATTCCGTGTCTTCTGCCGGTGATATTAATAATGACGGCTACAGTGATATAATTGTCGGGAGTCCTTCATATACGAATGGGACTACCCACGAAGGATTGATTTCTATTTACACCGGCAGTTTATCCGGACTGGATTCTACAGCTATTTGGAATATTGAAAGTAATAAATACCTTGCCAACTTGGGAAGTTCCGTCGGTGACTAAATTTTAAATCGAATTTGTAGATAAAAAATAGTCGCCGCATATTGATACATATGCTATACTCGTCCAATGTCAATTTTACGGAATTCCTGGACACGATTTGGTGTTGCCTTTTATTTTTCGGCAACAATAATGCTTTCATCTTTGGCGATTTTCTCAACATCAGATAAAGTATCCCTTGCTAATAATGCAAAGCCGATTTTTATAGGTATTTGTCTTATGATTTTCTTTTTTGGTTTGTATATATACCTTCTTAATTGTAACAGAACTAAAGATTATTTTCGCAGGTATATACTATTATCGCTCATAATTATGCTCTGTATTTTAAGTGTGGGTATATTTTTTTATACAGATTATTTACGCTCAGCTTTCCATGCAATTTGTGGACTCTACCTTATTCTTCTTTATAAACAGGATTTCTTTCGTCAAATGACCATCAATAAAGATAGAATGAAGTTTCTTTTTGCTTTTACTTTATATATTAGTATTGCTGGTTTGGTTTGGGTAATATTGTATGGTTATTATGGAATTATTTTAAAGGCTCCAGGAACAAAAAATTGGATACTATTTAATTTATATAGCTTAGGTTATCTTTTTATAGGATTAGATGCCGTTTTTTTTATGAAAAGCAAGTTATTCACTCAGGTTCGTATTACCTCAGACTCTTTATTTATTGATGATATCGATTATTCCCAACTACTCGGTCAAAAAGATATCCAGGTACTTCGTTTGTTTATACAAAATAATCAATATAAAACCAGCTGCTCAGTTATTAGTAAAGAGCTTCTTTTAGATAAGAACGAGAATGGTATAATAAAGTTAATAGATTGTGAAACCTGTATTAAGGAAAAGCAGAAAGCTACACTTTGCCCATACTATAGGCGAATATATAATCAGGTTTTAAAAATAAAGAAGTTTCTGGAAACAATGGGAATTGGTACAATTTTATCTCCTCAAAATAAGATGAATATTATCAGGGATGGGTGGATCCTGCACATTTTTGAAAACATTCGTATCAATTTTCATTTTTAACAAACTATTTCAGCATTAACCCGATCCTGTCTCTCCCGATTGAATTACTATCAAAAATGATTCTTCCCTCCTTCTTCAGTCCGTAGAGAACACCTGAGAATTCGGAATCTGATATTTTTCTGGAAAATCTGTTTTCAAGAATCTGTTTCATACCGGGAATCAGCACTTTATCATTCGGGGGAATTTCAGCAAGAATCGCAGTTTCATATTCGAATTCAATGCTGTTTCTGTTTTTCATTCTTTCTATATGATTCCGATTAAGATTTACACCTACAGGATACAATAGATGTTCAAACTTTTTCTGGCATTTAATATAAACACTAATCTTGTCCTCTGTTCCCGAGTTCCTGCAGAAAATGGCCGCAAACAGCAATTTATCTTTTATAATCGAAGCATACAACATGTGAACATCTTCTTTGATCCCGAAAACTAAAGAGCTGTTTTTAAACTGGGAATTTGTTTTTTTTAATTTCTCGTACGATTTGGTAATTATTTCCCTATCCTGGTTCCAGATTCTACTATCCCTGTAAAAAAGAGACTTATCTACAAAATATGTGTAAAACGTTCCTGAATACCCCGGAACATAGGGTATTGCAATTCTGTCTTCGGATAAACCAAGCGCCTTTACAGCAGTCAGGGTCAGCAGGGATGACAGAAGACCATTTCCCGCGTGCAGAAAAACTTCTTCACCCTTATCATTATTAAATGGGACAGGGAAAATCAGATGGCCGGAAGATTCAAGTCCCAGAAACAGTTCCCCTTCATTGTAGTTACAAATCCATTTATCACCCACACTGACAACTTTTGTTTTTAGTCCAAGATTATTGGCTGCATAATAAGAAGTCATAATATCCGATTCCACAGTTACAAGAAATGCAGCATCGGAGCCGGGTACCCTGCCGGACTTTAGAAAATATTCTGCAAGGAGGCATCCCGATTTGTCACCGTCGATAACCTGAATCCGGTCCTTTTTTCTGTTGTAGTAAAGGACAAAACCCCTGTCACCGTCTCCGTCCAGAACAAGGGCAAAAGTATCCCCATCCCGGCATCTGCCCTGGGAGAATAACTCACTGATAACCCTTATGGAAGAATTACAGTCGGATGCAGAAAATTCTTCATGCCCCTCTATTTCAGCAACCCCGCAGGATTTATTAATATTGTTCCCGACAGGTTTTTCATTTACACAAAGATAATCAAGATTTAATTTGTTTAAAATCTGTACACTCAATTCTGCAAATGCACCATTGGCATTGTCAAGTATAATGAATGTGTTCTTTAATAGATTCCCTGCATTCCCAGGAAGAGCAGACAGAATAAGCTTTGTAAATTCAACATTTTCCAGAGATTGATATAAGGTTCCGGGTTCCCCTTTCGGGACTCCACGAAGGAAATAGTAGTACATCCATGCTGCCAGAGAATAATCTCCATAAATACCCTCGGGCAAAATTTTCTTTCCTTGGAAAAAAAACTTTATTCCATTCTGATTGGAAGGATTGTGACTTGCCGTCAGGACTGCACCGGCTGTCATTCCGCTCTTGAGCATTTTAAAGGGGACAATAGGAGTGGGGGCTATGCCCAGATCCAGGACCCTCTGCCCGGAGGCATGAAACCCATCTATCATGGAATCTCTTAACTTCCAGCCTGTAGTAATATCCCTGCCGTCATTGCATACGCAAATAGTATCTCCATATGTAATTTCTCCGGAATGGGACAGCATTCTGCCAAAAGAATACGATGCCAGCTTAATTATTTCCGGCATCAAAACATTCCTGTAGATAAAGGCACTAAGATAATCACCATTACATTCTGTGACAACCTTGCCGCGCATCCCATCTGTCCCCATAAAGGAAATACGTGAATATGAAAGAGCCTTTCTTTCTTTTTCGTCAGAAGATCCATCCATTTTTTTGCAGAGAGTCATTGCTTTTACTGCATCAATAATAACAGGGCATTTGTAATCATTAAAAAAAGATGACTTTATCAGATTAGTGAGTATTTCCAGTTCCTCATCTTTAAAACAACTGCTGTTGTACTCCACCTTTAATTTATCCTGAAGCAATCCTCCATCAGAAAAATTTGTAATAAAAAAAACTTTTCTCTGTAATAGTCCATTTAGCTGCACTCTAATAATTTGCAAAAAATCTGAATATCTCATAAAACCTTCTCTATAAAAAATTATTTATTTGAATTAAAATATTGACTCTTATCAAACATGGCCTTTCCTTTCCCTGATATTATTATCCTTCAATAGATTTTAATTAATTTGGATGATCCACAAAAATAAATAAAGCTTAATATCAGTATCCTTACATTTTTAGGAATAATCTTACATTGCAATATACCAAAACCTGATTTAATATATTTATACAAATCAATTAAAGGAGAGAAAGAGATGAAAAGAATCATTCCGATTATGCTGACTTTGTTATTTCTAACCCTGCCGCTTTTCGCAGGTGGACAGCCGGAAGAAGAAGGTCCAATTACACTAACATTCTGGACCCACGAAGATCCGAACCGTACGGTTCTGGAAGAAAGATATGTCAAGGAGTTTGAAGCGTCCCATCCTGATATAATCATTGAGAGAGTTACAAACTCCAGCAAAAAAATGCCGGAACTTCTCTTAACTGCATTTGCTGCAAGTGAAGGCCCTCATATTTTTAACACAGAAATAGAGAATGGTTATGCTTACATTGTAAACGGAAGGGTTGCACCGGTAGATCCGAAGTCTGCAGGATATGCTTCCACAAAAGCACTTTATGCAGCATATGTGGACGGAGTACTTGATTCTGTATCTGAAGGTGGTAGTGTATATGGCCTGCCCTTGGAATTGACCAACTGGTGTCCATACATAAATAAAAGAGTTTTCAGGGATGCAGGTCTTGATCCTGAAAAAGATTACCCAAAAACATGGGAAGATATTGTGGAGATTTCAGAAAAAATAGTTATTAGAGAAGGTGATATTATTACCCGACGTGGTTATGACTTTCGCTATCCATACTATTTGGTATCCATGGTTCCAATGGTGGAACAGCTTGGTGGAAAACTTGTAAGCGATGACGGGAAAACTGCAATTATAGGTGATGAAGCATGGCTTACATTCCTGAAATTCATGGCAGCCTGGGGCCCTAATGGTAAAAACCTTGGGTCACCTATCTACAAGAACGGCCGTAAACTGTTCAATTCGGACAATAATGATATGGGAATGTGCCTGAGCGGTCTGTATCAGGCCGGCCGAATAAGAGCGGATAATCAGGAATTTTATGACAGTGGCGACTGGATGGTAATTCCTTTTCCACAGTTTGAAAATGCTGT
>DAOWEB010000018.1 GCA_030638735.1 Spirochaetaceae bacterium | reverse complement strand
TTATTGTACCCAGTGGAAATGTCGGAAACTCTGCAGGTGCATACTGGGCTGTGAAACTGGGTGCTCCTGTTAAAAAGATTGTTCTGGCTGTTAATGCAAATACCACTATTCCGGAGTTTATCGAAACAGGTATATACACTCCAAGAGCCAGTGTTGCAACTATTGCAAATGCTATGGATGTTGGAGATCCAAGTAATATGGAGCGCCTAAGACATCTCTTTCCTGATCACAAACAAATAATGGAAAATATGGAAGCTGTAAGTGTTAGTGATAATCTTATTCGGGAGACTATTAGAAAATCATATTCAAAAAACAGATATGTAATGTGTCCTCATACTGCAGCCGGGGAATGGGTTCGTCAGAACAATTATGCAGATGAACCTTCTATAGTTGTTTCTACTGCTCATCCTGCAAAGTTTGAGACTGTTGTGGAACCGGAAATAAACAGAACTGTAAAAATCCCGGATTCTCTTAAAGGAATGCTTGATACTGAGCCTCATTTTATTAAAATTAATCCTGAAGTGAGTCAGCTTTTTTAGTAATACATCATTAAAATACTTGTAAATTGTGACATCTCTAATTTTCCTCAAAGAATATTTATGTAATATGCTAATAAAACATTTGACAGATGCCAAATATGGTGTACAATGATCTCGCATTAAAATAATAAGGAGAAAACTATGAAAAAAGGATTACTGGTATTGTTGGCATTACTGGTTCTTATCCCTGCAATGACATTTGCAGGTGGTGATAAAGAAGCAGAAGCAGCAGGAGATGATGAATTTAAGGTTGCATTTGTTTATTTAAGTCTTCCTGGAGATCTTGGCTGGACTTATGAACATGAAGCTGGTCGTCAGATGATTGAAGCACAATTAGGTGATAAAGTGTCTACTACCTATATTGAAAATGTTCCTGAGGGACCGGATGCAGCAAGAATTATCAGACAGTATGCTCAGCAGGGCTCAGCTATGATTTTTGCACCTTCTTTTGTTTATATTGACCCGATGGGAGAGATTGCAGCAGAATTTCCTGATGTTTATTTTGAACATTGTTCCGGATATAAAATGTCCGACAACATGTCAACATACTTTGGTAGAATGTACCAGGCACGATACCTTTCCGGTCTTGTAGCTGGAAATGCAACAAAAACAAATACAATTGGTTATGTAGCTGCATTCCCTATTCCTGAAGTTATACGTGGAATAAATGCATTTACTATTGGTGTTAAGAAAGTTAATCCTGAAGCAACTGTAAAAGTTGTATGGACAAACACATGGTACGATCCTGTAAAAGAAAGAGAAGCTGCAGTGGCACTTCTTGATTCAGGTGTAGATATTATAGCTCAGCATCAGGATACAACCGAACCGCAGAAAGCTGCTCAGGAAAGAGGCTTGTTAAGTATTGGTTATGACTCTGACATGGGCTCTTTTGTTGGAGAATCTATTCTTGTAAGTCCTGTATGGCAGTGGGGTAGTTACTATACTGAAACAGTTAAGGCTGCTATGGCCGGTACATGGAGCTCTCACTCATACTGGGGTGGACTTAAAGAAGGCGTTGTAAAACTTTCTGATTTCAGTCCTTTAGTACCACAGGATGTACAGGATCTTGTAGCTGCAGAAGAGAAAAAGATTGTTGACGGAACCTGGGATGTATTCTGGGGCGAAGTTGTAGATCAGGATGGAAATGTTGTAGTTGCAGCCGGTGATAAAATGGATGATGGTGCAATGCTTGGTATGGGCTTCTTTGTTGAAGGTGTTTTAGGAAAAGCCGGAAACTAGATCCATAAATTAGATTTTGGGCCCGGATTTTTCCGGGCTATTTTTTTGTAGCTATTTATTTCAGTGTAGGAATTATTGTTAATATTTAGCTATTATATAAGGATAATTTTCATGGAAGAGAAACAACCGGTACCGATTCTTGAGATGAAGAAAATTACAAAACAGTATCCAGGTGTCCTTGCAAATGAGGATGTTGATCTTGAACTGTTTAAGGGTGAAGTTCTTGCTCTCCTTGGTGAGAACGGAGCAGGGAAAAGTACACTTATGAATATCCTCTCCGGACTCGCCAGACCTGATTCAGGTGAGATTATATTAAATGGGAAAACAGTTGATATAGATTCTCCAAGAGACGCAATGCATCTGGGTATAGGCATGGTTCATCAGAATTTTAAACTTGTAAGCACTATGACTGTGGCAGAAAATATAATACTTGGTCTTGATAGTGAAAGTTTTGTTCTGGATTTGAAACTTGTAAGCAAAAAGATAAGTGAAATTTCCAATCATTATAATTTAAAAGTTGATCCAGATGCATACATCTGGCAGATGAGTGTTGGAGAACAACAGAGAGTTGAAATTCTTAAACTTATATATCGGGGTGCTGAAATTCTTATTTTAGATGAACCTACTGCTGTACTGACTCCTCAGGAATCGAATGAACTTAATGAGATAGTAAAAAAAATGACTGGAGAAGGAAAATCTGCAATTTTTATAACCCACAAAATGGACGAAGTTATGAACTTCTCTGATTGGGTAAGGGTTCTTCAAAAAGGCAGACTTGTAAGCGTTACAAGAACTAAAGATACAAACCCTAAAGAACTTGCAAACCTTATGGTAGGCAGAGAGGTTCTTTTTCAAATTGAGAAAAAGAAGTCAAATCCTGGAGAAGTCCGTCTTGAACTTAAAAAAGTAAGTGCCTTGAATTCAAAAGGAATAGAAGCTCTTAAAGATGTTTCTTTTGAAGTCAGAGCTGGTGAAATTCTTGGTATTGCAGGTGTAGCCGGAAATGGACAGAGAGAACTTACAGAGGTTATTACCGGATTACATAAAGTGTTAAAAGGTCAGGTTTTTGTCGAGGGTAAGGAGATGACAAATAAATCTCCTATCGATTTAATTAAAGCAGGTGTTAGTCATATTCCTTCAGATCGTGTTGCTATGGGTATAATAGGAGATATGAGTGTTGCCAGTAATCTTGCTATGAAAGAGTATAGAAATGCTCCTCTTTCACAGTATGGTTTACTTCATCCAAAAAGAATTTTTAATATGGCAAAAGGAATGATAGAGCTTTTTATGATTTCTACTCCATCTCCTCATACAAATGTAAAATTTTTATCCGGTGGAAATATTCAGAAAACAATTCTTGCAAGAGAAATTGGAGCCTGCAGGGGACTTCTTGTTGCTGTATATCCTGCCAGGGGGCTTGATGTTGGAGCTACAGAGAGTGTTCGTAAAGAAATAATTGCAGAAAGGGATGACGGTAAGGCTGTTCTTCTTGTTTCTGAAGATCTGGATGAACTTATTTCAGTTTCTGACAGAATTGCAGTTATGTCAGAAGGGGAAATTATGGGTATTGTAGATGCAGAGACTGCAGATATCGAAAGTTTAGGATTGATGATGGCTGGAGTGTCATTAGAAGAATCCGGGGCTAAGGGGGTCTGATGCGTATTATTTTTGAAAAACGAAATACAGTATCTAAGAAAGCAATAGTACTGGTTCCTGTTGTCTCATTTTTAGTATCATTGTTTCTAATAGGAATATTGCTGATTATTTTTAAAACCAATCCATTTTTAACATATGCAAGTATGTTCATCGGAGCTTTTGGTTCGTGGATGAACTTTACCGAAACTTTGGTTAAGGCTATTCCTCTTATGCTGACAGGTATAGGTGTTGGTCTTGCTTTCAGATTAAAGTTCTGGAATATCGGTGCAGAGGGTCAGTTGGTTTTTGGCGGGGTAGTCGCTGCCTGGGTTGCTTTATTCTGGTCTCCTTTTATACCAGCATGGATGGTTCTTCCTGCGGCGATGATTGCAGGAACTATTGCAGGGGCATTATGGGCTGGAATTCCAGCTGTTTTAAAAGTTTCACTGGGTGTGGATGAAACTCTTGTAAGTTTAATGCTCAACTATGTAGCTATTATGATTGCCCAGGGACTCTACTATGGCCCATGGAGAGATCCTGATGGTTTTGGTTTTCCTGGTACAAAGATTTTTCCACAGTCAGCATGGCTTACAAGATTTTCAGGCAGAGCTCATTACGGGCTTGTTTTTGCAATAATTATAGGACTTATAATGTGGGTTATTTTAAACCGTACAAAATGGGGTTTTGAACTTAAAATGATTGGTCGAAATCCACGGGCCGCAAGTGTTATGGGTGTAAAAATAGGTCGAAATATAATAATTGCTCTGTTGGTTTCCGGTGGTATTTCAGGTTTAGCCGGAGTTTTTGAAGTTACTGCTATATCTCACAGATTACAGCAGGGATTATCCATGGGGTATGGTTACACTGCAATTATTGTTGCATGGATGGCGCAGTTGAACCCTATAGCAAGTTTGTTTGTTGCTATACTAATGGCTGGTCTGCTTGTTGGAGGAGACCAGGTTCAGATGATGATGGGACTGCCTGCTGCAATGGGTCTTGTTTTGCAGGGTATGATTTTATTCCCCATGCTTGCAGGATCTCTTTTTACAGACTACAAGCTTAAAGTTATTACAAAGAATGAGGAGGCTTCTGTATGATCGTATTGATAACCTCAATATTAGCAATTACGCTAAGGGCAGGAACTTCCCTTATTTATGCAACTATTGGAGAAATTTATACAGAAAGATCAGGGGTTTTAAATCTTGGTCTTGAAGGTATGATGTTAATGGGAGCTGTAACTTCCTTTGCTACTGTCTATTATACAGGTTCTTTGGCTCTTGCTGTTCTGGTTGCAATGTTATCCGGTGTGGTTCTGTCTTCTATTCATGCGTTTTTATCAATAACAATGCGGGCAAATCAGGTTGTAAGCGGATTAAGTATTACGCTTTTTGGTACAGGATTTGCAAGTTTTCTTGGTCAGAGACTGGGCCCTGCAGAAAATGGAAGATATTTAATTGGTCTTATAGGAGAAAAATTTACTCCTATAGCAATACCCGGTCTTTCTAAACTTCCATTGGTTGGAGCTTTTTTTAATCAGGATCTTCTGACATACATAGTTTATCTTATTATACCAATTGCATGGTTTTATATGTACAAAACTAAAAATGGTTTGAACCTGCGAGCAGTTGGAGACAATCCTCAGACTGCAGATGCAATGGGTATTGATGTTTTAAAAACAAGATATATATATACAATACTAGGTGGTACTCTGGTTGCTTTGGGTGGAGCTCATCTTTCCCTGGCATATGCTCCGGGATGGACTGAGAATATAACAGGGGGAAGAGGCTGGATTGTTATAGCTCTGGTTATCTTTTCTATGTGGAACCCTTCCAGAGCCATTTGGGGAGCACTGCTGTTCGGTGGTATAAATGCTGTACAGTTTCGCCTTCAGGCGAGTGGTACAAATATACCGGCTTCCTTTCTCAACATGCTTCCCTATCTTGCAACTATTATTGCTTTGGTAGTGATGACCTGGATTGAAAAATTTAATAAAAAAATTGGAGCACCGGCCGCTTTGGCCACCTCGTATATGCGGGGAGAGAAATAATCCTGCTTAATGGAAAATACGTTAATGATTGCAGGGGCGCCGAAGGCGGTGTTTTGTAGGGGCGGATTCCATATCCGCCCATATAAAATACGGAACCCCC
>DAOWEB010000095.1 GCA_030638735.1 Spirochaetaceae bacterium | reverse complement strand
GGTAATTCCTTTTCCACAGTTTGAAAATGCTGTTAATAATGTAGCTTCTGCCTACTATGGTCATTACTATATGGTCAACAGTCAGAAACCTGAGAGAGAACAAAAAGCTGCCTGGGAATTCATTAGTTTCATGCTTTCTCATTCCGAAGAATATTTAACTGAGGTTGGACTTATACAGCCAACCAAAGCATTGATGAGTTCCGATACATTTAACAACATACCATATGCAAATGTCTTTGCAGACGATCTTGCAAAAGGTAATATTGTTTACTATGCAGAAAACAGTGCAAAAATTCAGGAACTAATAAAAGAAGCTGTAGAAGGTGTAATGCTTAGCGGTATAGCACCTGAAAAAGCTCTTGCATCTCTAAAAGTAAAAGCCCAGGAAGTTATGGATCAGCAGTAGATCCAGAGCAATTCAATTCAAAAAAGGCGGTGATTTATCCGGTTTTCCGGGATCATCGCCTTATTTTATCTTTCAAGGAACAAGTAATGAAGAAAAAATATTCAGGCATAGAAAAAAAACTTTCAGGATGGGGTTGGCGTTTCGTCCTTCCTTCTCTACTGTTTTTTGTTCTTTTTAGTTTTTATCCCATCCTTAATGCAGGTTATACGAGTCTGTTCAGAAAAAAAATATTATCCCTTAAAGCACCCGACTTTCTGGGTTTAGGTAATTATAAATATCTGCTTACATCCTCAGATTTCTGGAATTCCCTTAGGGCAACTTTTGTTTTTACCATAGGAACTTTTATACCTCTGGTAATCAGCAGCCTTTTACTGGCTGTTTTAATAATGAACCTTCGAAAAGGAAAAAAATTCCTTCAGCTGGCTTACTATTCTCCTGCCGTTCTCTCTTCTGTTGTTGCCTCTGTAATATGGATGACCATTTTTGATCCCAGAGGAATAGCAAACCAGTGGTTTAATATTGTTATGATGACTCCGGGCACTGATCATTTATGGTTATCAAATTCATTCATGGTTCAATTATCCACAATCATAGTATATTACTGGAAGTATATTGGTTATTTCGTTGTTATATTCATTGCCGGATTAGCATCCATTCCTACAAGTTTATATGAAGCTGCCCGGATTGACGGTGCTGTTCCAATCCAGATATTCTGGCGAATAACACTTCCCCTGCTAAAACCTACAGTTCTATTGGTTTCTATCATGTCCATGCTTCAGTGTCTGAAAACTTTCAGTACCCAGTATTTATTTGTCCAGTCGGGATCTCCTCAAGCCCCTATCAATGTAATTACATTAAACATTTATAATACAGGAATTCGTGACCACCTTATAGGCAGAGCCAGTGCAATGAGCATACTGCTGTTTATTATTATGCTTTTCTTTACCTGGCTGCAGTTTAAGAGTTCAAAAGCTGACGAAGTGAGCTACTAGGAGATACTAAATGAGATTACTATTAGAAACACCAGGAAAAATTGAAGGAATATCTGCCGGAAAAATAGTTGGGGCATTTATACTGCTTGGTGCTTTAATTTTTACAATTATACCATTACTGTTTATGGTTACAGCCTCTGTTATGACCAGTAAGGATATATTAAAAATGCCGTACAGATGGATTCCCAGAGGGTTCTATTGGCAGAATTTTTTTAAGGCTATTGCAGGAAATGATGGGAAATATATGTTTTTCAGAAATATCAGCAATTCGATTATTGTTTCAGGAGCTGTAACTGTAACTACTGTGCTTATGTCTGCTGTTACCGGATACGGTCTTGCCAAATTCCGTTTTCGGGGCAGAAATATTGTATTCCTGGCTATTATGGCAACTATGATGATACCGTTCGAAGCTATAATGATACCTCTCTATCTTGTTGCAACAAAACTTCATCTGCAGAATTCCTACGGTGGTTTGATACTTCCCTTTCTGGTAAATGCTTTCGGCGTTTTTATGATGCGTCAGTTTTTAATAACATTTCCTGATGAATTTCTGGATGCAACACGAATTGACGGTGCCGGCGAGATTCGGATTTTTGTAGATGTTGTTCTTCCAAACAGTAAACCCGTTATTGCAACCCTTGCTATTCTTACATTCCGTTCCCAATGGGACAATCTTCTATGGCCTCTTTTAGTTGCACAAAGCGAAAAGATGAAAACCATTCCTCTGTATATTGTAAAGTTTGCAGCAGAGAAATATACAGACGAAGGAGCAATGATGGCAGTGGCATTTCTGGCCAGTATTCCCATGCTGATTCTTTTCTTTACAATGAGCAAATATTTTGTTTCCGGTGCCTCTGTGTACTCCTCCAGAAAGGGATAATGGGAACCAACAAGAAGATAAAGCTGTTCATTTTTGACATTGGAGGAGGTGTTCTTCTTCAAAATTTTTGTAATCCCGGGGATATGTAGTATCTTCGGGGTTTCTTCAGAAGATATCCGGTATAAAAAGAAGGTATTTTAGCTGATAAGGGGATAAAATGGTAGGAATAAGCTATTTAATATTAAAAATCTTTCTTGGAATACTGCTATTTATCTATTTTTTCTCAATTATCAAAATGTATAACATTAAGCCTGTACATATAATTGGTTATATTATAGCTGTCATCCTGGTAAAAGACATACTCTACTTTGCAGTTAAAGATGAGTGTATTCCTGCAATCTTCGATCTTACCATAGTAACTTTGTACTTGTTGTGGCTACGGGTCCATACTGGCAGGAAAAAAATAGACATCTATTACTACATTATCAATTTTACAATCCTGGGAATCTATATGATTAGCAGATTACCGTTCTTTTATTCTATTGGTTATATCTAT
>DAOWEB010000378.1 GCA_030638735.1 Spirochaetaceae bacterium | reverse complement strand
TTGATTCATCAAGAACAACTCCTTGACGCTTCCATGTTTTAAGATCAGGCGAAGATGCCAGACATATTCTGTAGTCTCCTGCCTCTTTACCTCTGTATCCTGTATACATCATATAGAATATGTTCTCTATTTTTACAATCCGGGGATCTTCCAATCCACGAAGTTCCTGTTCCCCTATATTTGTTAAGAGGGGTTCATTCATACGTTCAAAATGTATTCCATCATCACTTACAGCATATCCCAGCCTGCTGATAAAAGGTCCGTCTTTCCCACTGGAAGCAATATCTGTGGCACGATAGACCATGTGAACTTTATTGTGGTCATAAATTGCAGCACAATTAAAAACGGCAGCAGCTTCCCAGAGATTTTCCTTTATTGGTAATAAAAGAGGTGTATTTGAAATCCTTCGCAGTTTAATTGGCAGGTTGGCAGGCATTTTTATAATAAAACCTCACTCTTAAGGGCAATTCTGTTTTCTGTTTCTTTGTCGAAAAAATGGATCTTTTTTATATTAAATCCAAGTCCTATTTTATCTCCAGGTTTTACTTTAGTTTCAGCAGAGACTACCATTTTTACTATAGTTTCACTTAAGTTTAAAGCAACTACCTGGTGTGACCCTTGAGGTTCAACTACAAGAACCTCCTCAGTAAATACAGCTTCATTACCTGAAACTACGAGAAGGTCTTCAGGTCTTACGCCAATAACAATCTCTTTGCCATTATATTCTGTTAATTCATCAAATTCTTTAGAATAAAGTTCCAGGGTGAAATGAGAATGATTAAGAAGAATTTTGTCTTTTTCAAAAACACATTTTACAGTAAAAAAGTTTGAGGGAGGAGTCCCTATAAAACCTGCTACAAACATATTGGCGCTTCTAAAATATACATCGTCCGGTGTACCAATTTGAACAATTACACCATCCTTCATAATTACAATTCTATCAGCCATACTCATTGCTTCTGACTGATCATGAGTGACAAAAATAGAAGTAGCTTCGGTTTGCTGATGAATTGCTTTTAATTCTGTACGCATTATAACTCTAAGTTTTGCATCCAGGTTTGATAAGGGTTCATCCATAAGAAACAGCTTTGGTTTTACAGCAAGAGCCCTTGCCAATGCAACACGCTGCTGCTGTCCTCCCGAAAGCTGTCCGGGAAGTCTTTTTAGAAGTTCTCCGATTTTCACCATATCCGCAGTTTCCTGAACACGCTGTTTTATATCGGCTCCCGGCATCTTTTTCAACTTCAACGAAAAAGCAATATTTTCATATACAGTCATATGAGGCCATATTGCGTAATTCTGAAAAACCATACTCACATTTCTGTGGCGTGGCTGGATGTCGGTGATATCCCTGCCGTCCAGCAAAATGGTTCCTTTTGTAACTTCTTCGAGACCGGCTACCATTCTCATAGTTGTGGTTTTACCACATCCCGAAGGTCCCAGAAGTACAATAAACTCCTTATCTTTCACTTCAAGATCCATTTTTTTAACACCCCAGATGTTTTTTGTATATCGTTTTGCCAGATCTTTTAATTCTAATGTAGCCATTTTTTTCTCCTGCTTTAGACTTTAACTCCACCCCACATCTGGAGGATATATTTTCTTATTATCAATGTAAAAATAATTGCCGGTAATGCCTGGGTAATACTACCCGCTGTGACTAAATTAATTTGACTCTGTGACCTGATAAGGGCTTTGTACACAACAACGGGAAAAGTCGGATTAAACTGTGTAAGAACAACTGCGCTTATTACCTCGTTCCATGCTCCAAGAAAGGAATACATGGCACAGGCCGCAAGTCCTGGAAGGGCCAGGGGCATTGTAACATGCCAGAATGCACCTATTCGACTTGTCCCGAAAATCATAGCAGCTTCTTCAAGAGAAACCGGAATAGACATAAAAACACTCGCCGTAATCCAGATACTCAAAGAGATCTGTGTTACAGCATATACGAAAGAGAGCCCAAGTGGTTTGTCAGTTAATCCCATTCTGGCAAGGATAATTACCATAGGTATTGCAATGGATACAGCTGGAAACATTCTGACAAACAATACACTTATTTTTAGAATACTTTTCCCTTTAAAAAAGTATCTTGCAAATGCATATCCTGCCATTCCCCCTATGGAAAGAGAAAGAAGCATAGTAAAACCAGCTACCATCAAACTCCTGATAAGGGACGGCCATGCATCTCTTGTTACCTGGAAAAATAATATGTAATTTGCCAGAAGATGTTTTCTTGCCGTAAACTCAATATTACTTTCCCTGTCTGCTACTCTGAGATATTCCCTGATTTTTTCGACAGGGATTTCACAATTTGCCTGTATCCTGATAAATTTACGAAGCTTATTAAGTTCTGTATCAGTATCTGTAAATGATATCGGACCGAATTTTAAAAAAGCTTTTTCAGCCTTATTATAGATATAGAGATGATAACCATCACTGTCTTTATCGATCTTAAACTCAGCTCTAAGAGAAGGAATAAGTGGTTTCGGCCATTCGGAATAAGTTTCATAATCAGACATAAAAGAAAAAGAGAAAAGGAAGAACAATGGGAAAATAATTAATATTGCAATTCCAACTACTATTATATAAAGAGAAGTTAATCTGGCCGAACGGTAAATAGTACGCTTTATAGTTTTATCCATTATTCTTCCTCCTTTTTTTCAAATGATCCGGAAACCTTCAGATAGAGTATAGCCACCACCGATACTATCAATGCAACAATGACAGAAAGAGCCATACCTATACGCAGGAAAAACTCCGAACCCAGCTCATCAACATTTAACACCACCTGTTCCAGTAACACCGGGATTCTGTTGAAGCCAAAGATCATAACTATTATCAACCAAATTTGAATTGCAGAAATGATTCTAAGTATCATAGCCGTTGTTATAGTCGGTTTGAGCATTGGAATGGTTATTTTTCTTAAAACCTGAATTTTTGTACCTCCAAAGATATATCCTGCTTCTCTCATTTCAGTTCCAACCCCCTGAAGACCTGCAAGGAGGATAATCATTACAAAAGGAATAACCTGCCAGGCATCAACAATTATTATAAGCCACATAGATGCCATTTTTCCTCCTGCAAGAAACAGGAATTTTCCGGCATCATCAATGAATCCAAAGGTCATTAGAAAACTATTCAGCCAACCCCTTGTTGCAAAACCTGAAGTCCATATTGCCCCGACAGCTACAGCTGGCAGAGCCATTGGAATCATGGCAAGAAAAAGAAAAATTGAAGAACCTTTAAATTTTGTATTGATCAGTAAAGCCAGTCCAAAGGCAAGTAAAAATTCAATAGTCACAGAAAAAATGACTAAAAAAGCAGTATTTAATAAAGCCTGGTAAAATACAGGATCCTTAAAAATATAGATATAGTTGCTGAACGTCCAATGGTTTTCTATATCCTTAAAACTTCCGATTATTGAATTAATTACAGGGAAAAGCCAGAAAATGAAATAATAAATAATTACCGGAGCAATTAATAAATATGGTACCATTTTATTACGGAGATCCCTGTTTAGTGATAATTTTGATTTCATAATTGTCATTATAAACCTACTGAAAAAGCGGCCGGAAATTCCGGCCGCAATATGTTAATTTTTCAAAGCTTCCAGTTTTGCCTGAGCGGCATCGAGAAGAGCTTTATCATAAACTCCTGTTCCAATGATCATCTCTGCAAAAACATCATCATAAACCTGTTTTACAGCTCCCCAGGAAGTATACTCACTTGCAGGAACACCGGATAAAACACCATTCTGAAGAACCATAACACCCTTTTTGATAACCTCATCAATTGGTGAATCTCCAAGTACTGCAATTGCTTCATCTATAGGAGGAAGAAATCCACCTGTACCCCGGGCTATTCTAACTGCTATATCAGGCCGGGTCATAAACTCAATAAATTTTATAGCCAGTTCTCTGTTTGGAGCACCTACAGGAAGAGAGAAACCGCTTGCTCCCGCAATAGATCCTATTCCTTTGGGACCACTTGGTGCCGGAGCTATAACATAGTTGGAAGGGTTGGATCTGTATGCTTCTCCCATTCGAGCCATATGTGCAACAGTTAACCATGTTTCCCCACTTTTCATAGGTATGGTTACATTGTCATAGGTCATTACAGTTGGAGAGTAAGCATTTTTCATCTTTGTCAGCAGTTTCCATGCCTCATTGGCACCGGCAGAGTTTATTACAGGGAATTCTCCTCCAAATGACAGAAACATTCCTCCATACATATAAATAAGGCTTTTCATTGGAACACCTGTTACAGCTGTTTTCCCTTCTCCTTCACCTTCAGCAATTGCAACAGCCCAGTCAACATACTGTTCCCAGGTAATATTCTGCACATCGGTTCCTGCAGGCAGATATTTTATAGCTTTATTATTTGCGAGCATAAGATAAACATCTGCACCAACCGGTGCAAAATAGGTTTTCCCACCCATTGAGGTAGTTCCCATAAAAGCAGCTGAAAAAGTTCTGTCATTCCAATCATTTACCGGAAGTGCTTCTACATATCCACCTTCGATCCATTGAGGCATCCACCCGGTACCAACAATAACTACATCTGTTGTATACCTTCCGGTTTCGGCCATCAGTCTGGCTCTTTTTAACAGGGGTTCATCTTCCAGAATTTCAAACTTGACAATAGCATTGTTTTCAGCTTCAAATTCGGGAAATATTTCATCGTACAGAAATTTAGTTTCCGTAGCTCTTGAGTAGAGCCTGGAAGATACAATAAGGGAAGTTGGAGCATCATCAGCAACTTCATCCTGACCACCTGCAAACATAAAACCTGTTGTCAATAATGACAACATAACTAAAGTAATTAGAACTTTTCTCATAGAAAAGCCTCCTATTTATTTTATAATGCATACCGCAACGCGGCTTCTGCATCATTTACTAATTTAAAACAGCCTT
>DAOWEB010000171.1 GCA_030638735.1 Spirochaetaceae bacterium | reverse complement strand
GATTTCCAGTATGATATAGGAAGATATCCTATTTCAAAAGGGATCCTGTTAACTGTTCCGGGATATAAGGATAGTGGTGAATATACAGTATGGGACCCTCTTTTTGATACATGGGTAGATGAGGAACTGGAATACCATACTGATACTGGTTTAATCCTAATTACAATTAATGGGCAAACTACAGAACTCCAGGGAAAGCCTTTAACCTTACCAAGGTTCAGAATAAATATGAATGCCTATGGCTGGCATACAGGCCATAGAGTAAGTGTAGATTTTCTTGAAATTCTAGTGGAATCTCCCGGTTCCGTATCTGTAGGAAGCATTTCTGAAGAAGTATTAGTAAAAGAGCTTGTTCAGCCCTCTTTAGAAAGGGTAGAAGTGAAAACTCAAACTGGTATTACAGTTTCTATTCCTGGGCTTGTATCAGAGGAAGTGTTGGAACTTGAAGTTAAATCTGTTGAGTTGAACGATCCTAAAATATTTTCTGCTGTAGAGGTGAAGTTTGGAAATATTCATGAATTTGATACTGCTGTAAAGATAACACTGCCTGTTCCTGAGGGGATAGTTCCTTCAGGAGCTGATGTTTTTGAGTATCTGTATGCGGTCTCATACAATACCGCCAGTGGGAAGTGGATTCCGGAACCCTGCACCTATTCTGATGAGGGTATAACAATTATAAGCAATCATCTTTCAATGTTTGCATTGGTATAAGGAAAAGGTTTTAAATCAAAATCTGATGCTTCAGTTGCTAGCTCAAAGGATGAAGCAATTGAAAAAGCCTGGAGTTCAATGACTTCTAATTTAAGCCTGGGATCTCAGGGGCATAATTTTGCATCTCTTGTAAAGGATAACCCCTTTCTGGAAATCCTTGGAAAGCAATTGGAAAGAGTAGGAACAGGTTTTGCAATTATTGATATTGCAATGAATATGGCAGAGGGAAAAGATCTTGAAGCTGGACTGGGTTCAGTGAAACTTGTAACCGGTTGGGCACTGGGTAAATTTGCAACCCTTGGAACTAAAATTGCAGGTATTGGTGCATTTTTTATTGAGTACAGCCTTAACACTCTTGCAAGAGAGACCTTTGCCGCACAGTATGCTGGCTTTGAAAAAGCATACGAGGCATACTATAAATCTGAAGGTAGGTCAGAATACGGCTGGTATGAGGAAATTAAAGCAATTCTAATTGAATATGACACCAGCCCTGAACAGGTTAATGTTGTAATAAATAAAAGTATAGACGACTATGTAAAATCCATATGGGGTGATTACGCCGCTTTTGAAGGATATCTTGCAGATGCCCGTGGGCATGGTTGGACTGCAGATGGAGGTCTGAATGATACGATTAAAGGACAACTGGAAGCAAATCACAAGGTTGCCCTTCGGAAAACTATTAAATCTACTATGACCAAGGCTTTCGAATGGATTAAGGCTGAGGCTTATTCTGAAAAATGGAATGCAGAATACAAGGTACAAAGTTATTTAAATCAGCCTATTAGATTCTGGGTAGATGTATTTGGTAATAAAAAAAATGATAAGCTGGATGTAGTTGTTCTTCATGAGAATACTCCAATACTTGTTATTAAACCCTCTAATGGTGGAGCAGTTGATTTCCTGGATTTCATGACCCTTTCAGATTTTTTTAGCGGCTCCAAACCTACTCATATACTATTGCAGGGATATCTTCAGATTGATGATGATACTACTGTCCCTGTCTCGATGAAACATGTTTTGGTCTGGGATAGCTTTAGCCCCACAATAGAATTTGATATTGATCGATCACAGTATGAGGGTGAGGAACCTGAGGAATTAGAAGAAGATACTGTAGTGAATGTACCTGATGAAGAAGAACAACTATCGGTACCAAAACCTGATCCCGAAGAAATTGAAGCTGCCCAGTACAATGATACAATTACCTCTTTGAGAGGATTTTATGTTATTCTTTTGAAACAATTGGAAGGTAGTCTGAGGCATGAAATCAATTTTAGGAACAATTATTCATGGATCGAATATTCAGGGATTGATTCAGATATAGACCGGATTGATAATTATTGGAAGCATCAAAAAAAGGAGAATCTTGGGTTTATTGTTGAAAATGATAAGGAGCTTATGTCTATGTGGAATATTATACAGCCTTTGATAGATGATATGAACCTGAATCGCTCTCCGGAAGATGAAGCGGCCCAAGAGGCAGAAGCAGATGAACTTTTTCTACTTGAATTGGAGGAAGAAGATAAGGATGAGGGAGGGAGATAAATATGGGTAAAAAGAACAACAAAGGTAAAGGTAAATTCTTTCTTTTTCTAATATTAACAGCTTTAGGAGGAGTCTTTGTTGCCGGTTTTCCGGTTGTTGAAGTTATGTTTCCCTCCATTGCTGAAAAAGTAAATGATTTTAGAGGTTATTATACAGGTCCACTTTTTGTATCATCGGATAATGATGCTGAAGACTATTTTACAGAAGAATATCATGGATTTAAATCTGTTATGGCAGAAGAACAGATTTTTTATTTTATTCCTGCTGCAGATATTAACTTTGATTTTTCTGGATACTACGATGATTATTCAGGTAATCTTTTAGAAATCTATCTCTATAAAGCTGATAATATGGAATTAGTTATTGGGACAAATCTAAATGTTCCTTATGCTGAAGGAAGACAGGCTGACGCTGCCTCTCAACGTGGAGAAGAGTATCCTGAACATGCCAACTGGTTTAATTCTGAATGTAAAGAAGGAATTCTCTATACTCTAAAGGTTGTTCCAAAAAACAGTCATGATATTGGGACTGATTTTATTATAAGAATAGATGCTGCTGAGGGTTGGATCTCTTTACCAGGATTATGGGGTTTATTTGTAGGGATATTATTTTTTCTACTTGTTGGTTCTATAATTTTAAGATTTATCTGGAGTGTTAGGAGGAAAAGATCCTAAAGATTTTTATAATCAAATCCACATAATACTTGCAAAATCTCCAAAAACTCGTATAATACGTAATCGACTACATGGAGACAGGATTATGATTTATAGTGACATAAAAATTAGTAATGATATAAGCAGTGTTATTCATAATATAAAAAGAGATTTTAAAAACCTGGCTCAACTTACGTTCCCAACTTCCTATGAAACAACAATGGGACAAAAAAAAGTTCTTACAATTTACCACAATCTTCAACCGGTAATGAAAGTTGAAGGCCCGGAAGATTTACTCGACGTTTTTAAGGAAGTTTTAGAAGAGGAAAAGCAAAAATTCTACTCAAAACACTAAATTTCAACCTGCAGTTTTGTATATTCTATCTTTAACCACTAGAACTACAATAATAAGGCTTATTAACCCTGCAGTAAAACTTACTGCTGCCAACCCTGTAACTCCTTTACTGTAATAACTTATTGGTCCAATCGCCGACGAAAGTGTAATACCTATTAAACCAAAAGTTGTACTCAGGCTCATAATCTTTCCTCTTTGTTCCGGTACCTGTTCAGTTAATAAGGCGAGATTACTTACAGTAGCAAATTCAAAGAAAATCCTTGGGATTATCAGGCTCAGAATAGCAAGATAAAGTCCTGTATTCAGGAAGGGCATTAAAACAAAACCCATAGTCATCCCTGTAACACCTATAACAACACTTTTTTTCTTTCCAATTTTATCAACTGCTATGCTTACATAAATACTGGCAATTAAATCAGTCACTCCAAAAATCAGGGCAATAGTTCCAAGATAAGCAGGGCTTAATCCGTATTCAGAATTCAGCCATCCTCCATGAATAATCATAACCTGCATTATTGCAAAGATATTTAATCCCTGGATAACTATAGTTCCCCAGGCGGATTTTGCATTTGAGCCTAGATCAAAGAAAGATTGAATACGCTTTAACAAGGGAATATCTTTTTTTCTTGAATTAGTTATTAATTCCTTTTGTTTTTTTTCCAGATGGCTGGCAGGAAGAGTGAAATAGATAATAGATATTAGAAGTAATAAAATACCAAAAAAAATGAAGGGTGCTCTCCATGATAAAGTGTCTATTAAAAAACCTGCTATGAATAATCCAATTATTCCGGCAAGAGCCCAGGAATATTCAATAATACCTATGCCTCTTGCACGTTTATTATAGGGGAGTTTAGTACTTAGGTAAGCATGGAGATTTGGTGTATACCCTGCATGACCAATACCTGTTATTATAATTGCTATTGAAAATAGAATTATATTTTGAGAAATGCCTGCCAGTATCATTCCTGTTCCACTTAGAGCAAGACTAATCTGCATAATTTTTCTATAACCAATTTTATCTGCAATAGTGCCAATTATTGGTGCCGCCAGACCCATTACACCTCTAATAGCTACTATACCACCCAGGGCAACAGCACTAATTCCTAAACCTGCAGCTATCATTGTAAGAAATGGATTGAAAAGCTGAATAGTTGTGTCCACTAATAGCTTGGCACTAATTCCCATTATCAATAGATATGTAATTCGCTGGTTTACAGGAGATTTAGACAATTTAATAATTCCTTACTTAATCTAAGATACTTTTGAATCCTCAATCCGGCCTACCTCAGGTTTTTTTGCCAGAATATACTCTGCATACTTTTTGTCTGTAACCATAATATGATCTGTAAGCCAGGAAATTAAAAAATCGGCAATATTATCAGAGAAAACATATTTTTTATTTTCATTGATCTGAATTACTTGTTTTGACAATTTAATATGTGCTTTTTTGTGTTCTTTTAAATCAGGGTATTTGTGCTCTTCCATAAATGCTTCTTCATTTTTGAAGTGTTCGTCAGTATATTTTAATAGATTATCAAAAGTTGATATTATTGTTGACTGTTCATCTTTCGTATGTATAGAACTTAAGAAGGTGTTTATTAAATTGAGTAATTTTTTGTGTTCTTTATCCAGAATCGGGATTCCCAGTGAATATGAATCATCCCATGCATAGAGTTTATGTTCCTGAGTATTGGATAATTCAGATACAGGATTATCAAGTAAATCTTCATCTGTTTCATCCTGGACGAGTAAAAGGATACTTTCTCCCTTCATTACCTTAGCATCAATTCCCGGCTTATTGATCTCTATTCCATCGATTTTCTGAATTTTTAAAGCCTGTGATGCTTCTGTCGATGAGAGTATCTCTTCAATTGTTGTTTCTTCATCTTTGAAATGTTTATACATTTTTAATGAATAACCCATTATTCCACTTGTTGTTAATTCCAGATGGTTTGTTTTATTTTCCTTGCTGTACTCGGATATAACAAGCTGAGCCATTTGCTGTCCACCAAGTTTGAGTGGGTATATAACAGAATTGGCTCCAGCTCTGATCATTCGTTTTTCACCTTCAGTTTTATAACCTCTTACAAGAATAAGCAGATCAGGATTGAGTTCTCTGGCAGCAAGTGATACATACATATTTAATGAATCCTCTCCCAGGCAAATTACTATGCCTCGTGCGTCTTTTATACCAGCTTCAATGAGTGTATTATCATAAGTTGCTTTTCCATTGACAACAAGATAATTTTGCATAGTTGCATATTCAGCTATCTCCATACTATTTTCAATTATTACAAAAGGGATGGAGGCATCTTTAAGAGATGCGCTCATAGAGCTTCCGATGTCCCCAAATCCGCATACAATATAGTGGTTTTGAAGTTTGGTTATTTTTTTTCTCATTTTACCTGCTCCATAAATGGCTTTAAAATTTTTCTCAACAAACTGCCTTGCAAGTGTAGAAGCAAGAATGGCAGCAGTACTCAGTCCGAGTATGATAAAAAATATAGTAAAGATCTGACCCTGTGGTGATAGTGGTTTTACTTCTCCGTATCCAACAGTTGTAAGAGTTATAATAGTCATGTAGAAAGATTCAAGTAGAGTCCATGTTCCTTCAATATAGTAGAACCCAAAGGTACCTATAAGAAATACAAGGAGGATAATAAATATTCGCAGTTTGTTACTCATATTAGTTTTCTACTTTTGTGTATCATATTGTTAAGATGCTATTGGATTAATTGTATTTAGTCAAATACAAGTTATTTAAGTTTTTATCATGGATTTATCTTTTTTAGATCAGTCAGATCTTTTACCAAATGTCTATTCCCAGGGTCCATTTGAAGAGCTTTCAATAATATTTGTTCTGCCTCTTCAAATTTTTGCGTATTAATCAAATCTGCAAATTGATTATGAACTTCAAAACTCCAATTATCATGAGCCCGGGTTATTGAAGTTTTTATACTGTTTATTTTTTTTTCTTCCTCCGGTAGCGCATCCATAACTACCCATGCAGCCCTCCATCCTGAAGTATTTGAAATTAAGAGGGCTTCATTTTGATGTAGTACTGTTATCCAATTCTGCCATTCTGATTTTGTTATTTTCCCGTATTGGTAAGCTTCTCTCACTAAAGGTAAACTTTTTTTGTAGCTTTCATTTCTTACAATATCTGATAAATAATCCCTTGTAACTAGTTTTTCGAGTTTACTCTGGTCAGAAATATTTAGTATAAGCTTTGTTCCTATAAGAAACTTATTTGCAAGGTTGTACTGGTCATTATTTGTTAGTGTTATTATCTGGTTATATGCAAGATCATATAGAAGGTCTTTGTTTTCATTTATAAGATTATATTTTTGTGAAACATCACTCAGAAAGTAATAAGCCTCTGTGTAACTTCCTTTGTTATTTAAAACTGCTGACCAGTTTCTAAAGGAGTCATTCATATCTCTATAGTTACTTTCAGTATCAGCAAAGGTCCATCTGTCTATAGACAGGCCAACAGCCTTATCATGCTTATTGTATTTCTGTAAAACAGACATTCTGTTTTGTAAAATTAAAGCAACTATCTCTTTATCATTTATCCTTTTCCTCGTTCTATAATTACCAGGAGGAACATAGGTATATCCTGTTTGATTAAATGCCTGTTGAAACTCTTTCTTAACTCCTGGGTTAAAACCATAGGAAGTAGTTGTTTCAACATCAATCCACCCCTTATCAGTATTAACTGTGCAGAAAGCATGGTCACTGGTTTCAACAGCTTCTGAATTTATACCCGCTTCTTTGGTAAGGATCAAATAAAAAACAGCCGATGAAACACAGTTATAATTACCAGTATCAATTAAAACATCCATAAGGGTTTGTTCTTCAATATAATTTTTCAATATATTGTCATGAGCCCAGGCTAATATAAACTCTCCCTGCTCATAGACGGTAAGTGTATTAAACGAGGCCTGTCTGTCGTTTTTAAAATTAATAAGTAATTGTTTATATTTTTCTTTATATAGATTTAGATCATTGCCAATAAGTCCTGAAGCAACCAGTGAAGATTCAATAAGCATGAAAGAGGTGAGAGAATTATCCCATGTATTAGTTTGTATCCAATAGTTTTCAGGAGTAATTCGTATTTCTCCGGCAGTTACAAAGCTTATGGAAAGTATAAAATATATAATAATTCTGCTTAGTTTACTCATATAAACAATATACCTGATAATAGTCTGCTAGTATTTATTTAATTTAGATTTATTGCTTTTTTTTATAGATCTTTTAACAGCATCCAGAACATTTTTACCTATTATTTCACCAAGAAGGACATGTTTTCCGCAGAACTCATATTTTTCCGGACCATATCCGGATATTACAGCAACAGAATCAGTCCCTGTTCCTGTTGCAAGCTTTCCTGATATTGGACTTATTATTTTTAACTCTTCTATTGCTGCTGTTTTGGCTTCTGTAATTATCATAACTGCTTCAATCATAGCAGCCTCTGTCAGTATCGCAGATGTATACATAATAATATTTATTGTTCCAGCATCATTGTTATAATCCGCTTTATCCCCGACTCTTCGGGCGTTTGATAACCCTGCAGTCACTAAAATGAGTATTTCTGTTCTATCTATAAATTCTTTTTTTATTTCAAAAGTATTCATTGAGGCAGCAGTCATCATTCCTGTAGTTTTACCCTGCCAACCCCTTTTAATGGAAAAGTCCGCAGCGTTTTACATGGGCTATCATTATGATCCACTTTTAGCGGGACTTTAAGATTTAAAATATGATTAACTGATGATACTCCACCGTTGCAAACTGCTGAGCTAATTACTTTATGGGGTTTATTAAACTGTAAATGAATATATTCTGATGTTTGCTTTAATAAATATGCGGGTTTACTTTTCATTACAGAAGACTATTAAATCCGGAAAATATATACAATATAGATCTGGTATTATTTTTTCCCAGAGTGACCTGATTTGGATAATATCATGATCTCCGCATCTTTCAAAGCTGCTATTCCCGGAGCAATAACTGGAATTTTCAATGTATCTTCCAGTTCTTTCCAGCCCCGGATAACTGTTGTTGACCCCAGAATGATAGTTTTTGCTCCGGATTCAAGTGCCTCCCGGCCAGCCTTAAGAAGTTGTTTGAAGAAGCTCTGAAATTCATTTTCATTCATATCCCTTTTTCGATCAGGATTGTAGATATGGGTTCCAACTGTTTCAATTGAGCTTAGATATTTTCCCAGTCTATATTTATTAATTCTCTGTCCAATCATATTTGCCCATGCATCATCCAGAGCAATAATTGAATATGTTTTACCCAGAGTCAATGCCAGCATAATTGAAGATTTAAGTGAACCTGCTATTGGTATCTTTAGTAATTCTTCCATTTCTGTCATACCGGGATCTGTTGTACAGTCAATGACAATGGCATCAAATCCCTCTTTTTCAGAGAGAACTGCCTCTTCAATTATAAATTTGCTTGCTGTTAGAAGATCTTCTTCAGTATCAGTTAGTGGAGGTCCACCTTTTAACATCCTGATTTCAATCTCAAATCCTGGATTGGAATACTTTCTGTACTGTTTTATTCTTCTTTTATGTTCAGATTCTGTTAGAGGAATAGGTGGAATAACTGCAATTTTATACATAAATATATGATATTCAGGTAACTGTACAGGGTCAATGAAAAACCTTATATATTGCATTGAAACATATTTACGAATACAATCATAAGTATATGGAAAATTTTATACAGCTTCTTAATCATCCGGAAAAATTTACCGGAATGAGAGTAGTTCTTGTTTATCATAATATGGAGATTCTTGTTGAAAAGAATGAAGTAGGGAATCCTGTTCCAGGGTACAAAAAAATTAGTGGATATTATGATTTAACAGGATCACTTGTGCCAATTGGAATATTGAATGGGGTTTACTATTCGGCTTTAAATGTTGATGACCGAGGGGATACACCTGAGAATACTAAATTTATGAATGTAAGACATTTATACAGAACAAGTAATGAAGATCTATTTTTTCTTGCCGGTCTTGGAAGGCAGATTGCTGATTGGGATAGAACTTTCAGGTTCTGTGGAAAGTGTGGATCTTTGACTGAGAGTCATTCTCATGAGAGGGTAAAAATCTGTCCCAATTGCGGACATAGTACTTATCCCAAAATATCTCCGGCTATGATCTGTTCTGTCACAAGAGGAGATGAAATCCTTCTTGCAAGGGGTAGTAAATTTACCAGGCCGGTATATTCTGTTTTAGCAGGATTTGTTGAACCTGGAGAAACTCTGGAAGAGACTGTAGAACGTGAGGTTATGGAAGAGACAAATATATCTGTAAAGAATATAAACTATTTTGGAAGTCAACCCTGGCCTTTCTCCAGTTCTATGATGATAGCATTTACTGCCGAGTATGAATCCGGAGAGATTAAGATTGATGATAAGGAGATACTGGATGCAGGGTGGTTTTCTTTTAATAATCTTCCTATGCTTCCAACTCCCTATAGTATTGCCCGTAGATTAATTATGAACTTTGTAGATAAGTGCGAAAGTAAGTAGTTCGTAATTAAATACTACTATCTAAGCATGTATACATCTTCGGCTCGAAGTATAGTGACATATTTACCTGGCCTGCCTCTAAGAATCTCTTTTAATTCATACATTCTCTGTCTGTTGTGCAAAGATCCTTCAATGATAGTTCTTGTTTTGCCATTTAGAAATTCTTTTTTATCTACTGTAAACTCAAAATTATGCTCAATCAAAGTTTCTATCAGCTCTGTCCTGTCTTTATCATTATCAAGGGAAATCCTTGCATAAAATTTTCTCTGCCCTTCCAGTTTATTATCAAGCTTGCTTTTTATTAAAGAACTAATAAGTCCGCCAAGGAGAGACCCCAGACCAAAAAAGATAACGAAGTAAACACTTTTCTGCATAAGATCCAGAACTATTTTTATAACAGTTATGGTGTACATGGCTTCAAAAAAATTGATACTCATGGAGTAAACTTTATTGGCTCTGTTGAAAGCATCAATCTTTGCAAGAAAAAGAGTATCCTGGCCTATTCTTAGTAATAATATGAGTAAAGCAGTTAATATAATATCAATCATTATTTCCCTCATTTTTTACTTTTATTCAATCATATAAATCAGAAATACTTATTTTTCCAGCTTTGTCAAGGATTTGTAACGATGTTAAGAATAATTCCATTTCTTGTGTATTTTATTTTTCTAATATATATTTAATTGAAGTAACTTTAATAAGGAGACAAAAATGTCAGATACAAATGAATCTAAATCATATTTTGATGGTGGTTTACTGCAGTTAATAGGATGGACTATTCTTGGATCAATGATTACAACTTTTACACTTGGTATTTGTTTTCCATGGGCGCTTACTATGATCTATGGATGGAAAATTAAACATACAGTAATTGATGGCAAACGACTTCAGTTTAATGGATCAGCTATTGGCCTTTTTGGATTGTGGATCAAATGGTTATTACTTACAATTATTACATTAGGTATTTATGGTATCTGGGTAAGTATTTCTTTAGAAAAATGGAAAGTTAAAAATACAAACTTTGCAGCTTAAAATAATATTTAGTATGACTATTTTTCCTGACAAAAAATTATAAAGAGAATACTATAGTTAACATGTTAACAAAGTTTTTATCTGAAGAAGAAAGACAGAAGGGCCAGAAGAGAGTTTATAATTTTCAGGCTTTAAATGGATTGGGGTTTAATTTTATGGGGGAATCTCCTGTTTACCTTATGGCAATTCATTTTGGAGCTACAAATATTGAGCTGGGTTATATCTCTTCTGTAATATTTCTCACGGGTTTTATTCTGGCAGGACTTCCCCGATTATTGGCTGGCAAGAATATGGTTAGTGTTCAGTCTACAGCCTGGTTAATTAGAGGGGTTATAGTTTTATTTTATCTTTTTCTTCTTTTTTTAGACGGTCGACCAGCTGTAATACTTATTTTAATAGTATATACACTTTTTAGTGCTGCCAGAATGGTTGGGGTTGCTGTCTGGAACCCTCTTATAAAGATGGTTACAAGTCCTGAAAACAGAGGGGTAGTTCTTGCTCAGGGAAATATAATAAATCAATCTTCTTCTGTTATTTCCAAATTAACAAGTTTTATTCTTACCTCTTTCACTTTCTTTTCAGGGATAATAGGGATTCTATTACTTCAAATCCTTGGTGTTTTTTTTAATACTGCAGCTGCTGTTCAATTAAAAAAAATCCCATGTAGAGAAAAAATTGAGTATAAAAAAGGAAGGAATATATATGTAATATTAAAAGAGTCCTTTAAGAGGAAGGATAGACGCTATCCTCTTATTTTAAAATGGGTAACTGTATCGGTTGTTGTTTTAAATGGTTTGACAATTGCTTTTATACGCAAGGAAGCAGGATTTGACTCAAATCTGGTGTTTCTTTACTCCATGGTTATGGCTCTTTCAATTATACTATCAGGATTATTTGCAAGGACCTTTGCAGATAGAATGGGAAGCCGCCCATTATTAATTGGAATGAATATTTTTCTGGCAGTATCATTTGTTATTTGGATAGTACTTCCTGTATCCAGTTCAGGTAATCTACCTGTTTATATCTTTTTTCTTCTTGGTTTTTTTACAAATTTCTTTTTGTGGTCCGGGAATGTTCTTGTTTCCCGTGTTTTAGTTAATTCTATGCCGGAAAGTGAATCTTTCAGTTATAATTCAATGACTAACTTTGTAACTGCCTTCTTTTCTTTAATTATTGGTATTGCTGCCGGTTTATTAATTGATACAGGCCAGGGTTCCGGATTGATATTGTTCAATAGCTATAGTTTTTTATTTTCTTTTGCAATGATTCTTAGTCTGATTTTGGTCTTTCTAAGTTTTCTTCTTGTTGATAAGGGGAGTCTTTCTGCCCGTGAAACTGCTGCCATTCTGTTTTCCTTTGAAGGGATGAGAGCATATATGGACATTGGTAAACTTAATGCTACGGAAGATCCAGTAAAGAAAAAAACGGTACTTCTTGCCATAAGCAGGAATGAGGCTACTGTTGCTACTGAGGAGCTTCATTCTATACTGGCTTCACCTTTATCTTCAGGAAAGGGAGAAGTCCTAAAATCTCTTTTTAGTAATCCCCGTCCAATACTTCTACCGGATATTCTAAATGAAGCATCTGATCAGGGCTCTTATCACCAGTTAAAAGCAATATTTGCTCTTGGTGCATATCCGGGGAAAGAAACGGAACAACTTTTATTAGAACTTCTTGAAAGTAATGAGATTTCGGTTCTGTCAAATACTGCTAAATCTTTAAGCCGTATTGGTCATACTTCCTCCTTATCCCAAATTCGCAGGCAGGCAGAAGGGGCTGAAAATGCATGGGATAAGATTAATTATCTTATAGCCCTTAGAAACATGGATAAAACAGGAATGATTTTTTTAAATACATTTAAAGATGCCAACAGTATTAATTCGGGCATGTTTAAACAAACCTACTTTTCACTTGTTTCCGACCTGTTGGATTTTAAACCAAATCTGGCAGATATTTATTCATCTAAAAATATGAAAAGTGGAGATGGAGTAAAAAATTTCCTTGAGCAAACACGGGATCTTGATTTTTTCTATAAAAGCCATAAAGATTTAAAGGGCTGGTTTAAAACAGGGAATTGGCTGGAGATATGGGCGTTTTGTTTTAATTCATTAAACGGTAAAAAGGATTTATCAATTTTCTCAGATCCTGTAAAGAATTTAAGGGCTGCTGTCCTGGCAGAATCCAATACAATATCTTTTGTGCAGATGGAAGATAAAGATAGTGTATTTGATTATGATAGTGCTCTGGCTGCTGTATTTTTTACATATCAAATTTTGAATTGGAGCTGATTGTTAAAATATTGATATTATATGATAATAGATGATAGTTAAGGGGGTTTTTATGTTTAAAGAATTAGTATTAAAAAACAGATCCTATAGAAGATTTTATGAAGACTATATAATAGACGCCCAAACATTGTTGGATTTTATAGAGCTTGCACGTTTAACACCATCTGCAGCAAATAAGCAGCCATTAAAATATTTAATATCAAATTCAGAAGAGGAAAATGAAAAGATTTTTCAAACTCTTTCCTGGGCAGGTTATCTAAAAGATTGGGATGGCCCAGATCCTGGAGAACGACCTTCTGCATATATTATTGTTCTTGGGGATACCGAAATAACAAAGGATTTTAGTATCGATCCGGGAATTGTTATGCAGACAATACTTCTTGGAGCTACAGAGCAAGGACTGGGTGGATGTATGTTCGGGTCAATTAAAAGATCCCTACTTGCAAAAAATCTTTCGATTTCTGAACGCTATCAGATTCTTTATATACTTGCTCTGGGGAAACCCAATGAGACTGTTCTGATAGAGGATATAATTGGGGATGATGTAAAATACTGGAGAGATGAATCAAATCATCATCATGTTCCTAAACGGACATTGGATGAGTTAGTTTTGGAATGATATCAGAAAGATTTTTAAAACTGAAAAAAATGGATTCCAATAGTACCAAGAATTGCCCAGTTTTTAATATCTACACTTGAACCAATACTTTTTAGACCGTAACGGCCCTGAACTCCTAAAGAAAGAAAAGATACTGGTTGAAAACCTGCTTCAGCAACAAATCCAAAATCACTATTGGAATCAAGGTCAAACCAATCATCTTCATATTCACGATAACTGTAAGCATCAAGGCCAATCCCAAAATACAGCCCAGCTGCATAATAAATTTGATTTATTTGAGAACCGAACATTGCATTAAGGTTTAGGTATTCATATGTATTATTGAAATTTGTATCTGTTGCAAGTACATATCCCTCAAAGCCGGTTTCCAGATATCCGAAATCAATAAGAATATATGTGTTTGGCATAAAAGTATCGTTGATGCTAAGACGAAGTCCAGGGTAAAAAGAAAACACTGCTTCTGCATCATATTCAGATGGGTAGTCTCCAAATGCGCCGGAGCTCCCCAATGCTCCGAATATAGAAAGATGTATGTTTTTTGACGAATTTTCCTCTGCATAAGAAACAGCAGATAATAAAACCATAATAAGTACTATAGCTATTTTACTTTTCAGATTTTTCTCATTCATAATTATCCTCCTAAAAATAGGTTGTCAAAACCTTTTAATGAGGACGTATGCAGAGAGCTTATACAGAGTGTGATCGGTGTTTTTCCTACATTCGCCACGAACTAATATAATATATTAAACCTGTAGTGAAAAAAAATCAATTATTTTT
>DAOWEB010000291.1 GCA_030638735.1 Spirochaetaceae bacterium | reverse complement strand
GCCCAAAAATAGGTTTTGTTAAAACCTTTTGGAAATATTTTCACGAAATTAAACGGAGGAAGAAATGAAAAAATTAGTTACGATTCTTTTCAGTCTGCTTTTTGTACTGGCTGCAACTGGATTTGTTTTCGCAGGAGGACAATCTGATGAAGTTGAAGCAGTTGGAGCTGGAAATCTGGAGGCTTCACTCGCAGTAGATCTTTCTGTATTGAAAGCAGCAGATGGTCAGTCACTTATTAAGTTGGGTGGAGCAGAACGTGTGGTTCCTGCAAGACCTGCAGATCCCTCAGCTCTACCTGAAACTGATCCCCTTCATTGGTGGGATATGGAATTTGCCGGAGAAATAACCAACAAGATAAATATTCCAGAATCTCCTGCAGATGGAGCAATTGGAAAGAACGTTACAATGATTGTTCATGGAGATCATCCCTGGACAACTGCTTGTACAAATGGAGCTCAGAAGGTTGCAGATGCCTACAGCATGGATCTTAAAATTCAGTCTCCAAACTGGGACCTTGCAGTCCAGAATCAGATGATTGATCAGGCAATTAACGAACGTCCTGACATGATTCTATTAATTCCACTGGATGCAAAAACAGCTCTACAGCAGGCACGGAAAATAAACAAAGCAGGTATACCTTTAATTATGTTTAATACTCTGCCGGAAGCTAAAGCTATGGACTATGCTATTGCCTGGACCGGGCCGGATGATTTTGGTCAGTTTAGAAAACTTTCCCATCTATGGGCTGATGCTCTTGGAAAAGAAGGTGGTGTAGCATATGTTCAGCATGCCCCTGGTGGATCTCCCTATTTCGCACGTTACTGGGGACCAAGATCTGAACTCGCAGGATATGCTCCTAATATCAAGGTTCTTGATGCCCAGGCTCCTGGATTTGAAGCTGACAAAACCATGCAGCTGGTATCCGACTGGCTGACACGTTTTGGCGATGAGCTTACAGGTATTTGTGCAGCTGATGATTCCGCTCAGTCTTTGGGTATTATCGAAGCTCTTAAGAAAGCTGGAAGAGAAGATATAATTGTTATAGCAGCTGGTAACAGTAAGGTTGGAATGGACCTTGTTAAAGACGGCGGACTCTACGCTATTACTTATCAGACAGCAGAAGGTGACGGAGCATTGGCTGTAAAAACAGCTGCTGACTGGTTTAATGGACTGGAAATTCCTGCTATTACCAATATCCCTCAGCATATGATTACTAAAGCTGATGTAGATACTTTTTATCCTCCACAGTGGTAGGGATTAGATAGAGCAAAATTAAAACAAGCCATGGGGTAACCTGTGGTTTGTTTTATTCATATTTCACTTTATCCCAATACTTACTTGCCAGTTGAATTTTATAATCTGTATCCAAATCCCAGCTTTCTCTGCCTCTTTTTGAATAAAACAGAAATAATCTGCCATCATAAACCCGCCAAATTTTTGGATTTCCCCGTATTTTATGACCATCAGAGAGCCCGTTGGCACAAAATCCCCCAAATTGGGGAACATAGGTTTCGGGATCAGATTCAAAAATATCAAGATGTTCCTGAGATAGAAAGCGCCACTCTGCACCTTTCCATATTATGCTGAAATCTGCACTTCCTTTTTTAGGCTCTCCAGGCAGATGATAAGCAACAGGATCATAACCACCAATTGCTATATTGTTAAAACGCCCCGTATTTATTTCGTCTGCTGCGAGATTGTTTCCAATTATAATGAAGAATATCAGCAAAAATCCTAATAATATATTTTTCATGTTTAAAGTATACTGATTTAATCAGGTATAGACCAGAATTTTCTGATTATAATCCCGGATAAAACGAAAAGTAGATTACAAACAGTATTAGGGACACTATTGTATAAAAGGTAAGTGTCGTATTTATTACTCCCTTTTCGTCCGCATCTTCATCCGACATATAGAGGGGGATTATAAACGGTGGGGGAGCAATAAATAGGGTAAAAAGAGCAGCCTCATAAGCAAATGGAAGACCCATAAATTCCCTTATGATAAATTTATTAATAAGGAAGATAAGGGCTAAAACAATGGGCAGTCTTATAGCGGTTACTTTTACTGCAAAACTTAAGCCTAAACGGGATAGAGAAAGGCCTGCTCCAATTGATAACAGTATCAGAGGTGCTGTCAGGGACATAAGCATTGCTATGGTTGTTTCAATGCCCTTTAATACAGGATTAGAATTAATTATCTGTTCCAAACCAAGAAGGTTACCCGCAAAACCCAGGATTATTGCAATAATTATTGGTGATTTAATAAATGAGCGGATGGTATCTCCAACAGTATTTTTTGTATTTGAGGTTGCCAGGATTACCGTTACAAAGACAAACCAGATAAAAAGTTCGTGTCCCACGTCAAGAATTGCAATGTAAGAGGCGGAGGATGCTCCGTAAGCAGCTGTGAAAACAGCGATTGCAAACATGCCGTATTCAAAGCCCGTAAACAGAAAGGGTGAGTATTTTCCACCGGTAATTTTTGCAGCACCTTTCCCCATAAACAGCAGAAGTATATTTAACAAAAACATCCCCGGTATAAACATAATCAGGGACATGGTTATTGTCATCTTGAGGAATGAGAGAAAAAACACTGAAGGCAGTCCGACATTAACAATTAGTCTCTTTAATAAAGTGCTTCCGTCATCAGTAATAAGTTTCGTTTTCCTCAAAATCCATCCCAGGACTATGATAAGAATGACCGGCATAAGTTTTGATATTACTAAAGCTACTTCCATTATAGTTTCCTTCGTTATTAAGAATGAATTATTAGTATTGTACAATTAATAATACAACAAATGGAATTATTCACCTTTTATTTGACTTGTACAATCTGGTTTCTCTTATTATCATACTTTTTAGGAATCAAATTAAGATGCTGGATAAAAAAAATATGGATTATTCGATACTTGTTATTGATGATAATGAGGAAATGTGTATTTCCCTATGTGAAATACTTACTGAACAGGGGTACAAGTGCCTATATACCACTGATCCTTCAAGTGTTGAGGATTTGATATCCAAAAATAATTTTAATCTTGTTATATCTGATATAAGAATGCCTGTCCTGGGTGGAATAGATCTTCTGAAAAAAATAAAAGAAAAAGATCCCTCTATTGATATTATCATGATAACAGGGTATCCGACTATAGATAATGCGGTTAAGGCAATGAAATACGGTGCAAGCAATTTTTATGTAAAGCCCTTGCCATTGGATGAATTAAGAACTGAGATAGATCAGCTTTATAAAAATCATTCCCAGAAAAAAGACGTTGTTGAAACACCCAAAGAACTGATTGTTACTGAGGACCCTGGAATGGTTCGGGTTCTCAATATTGCAAAAAAGGCAGCTCCAACTCATGCTCCTATTCTTATAAGCGGTGAAAGCGGAACAGGAAAGGAGCGCCTTGCCGATTATATTCAGCTTAACAGCAATCGTTATACAAAGCCTTTTGTTAAGTTAAATTGTGCTGCTATTACTGAGACTTTACTTGAAAGTGAGCTGCTGGGTCATGAGAAAGGTGCTTTTACAGGAGCAGTAGAACAGAAAAAAGGAAAGTTTGAGCTTGCTGACGGGGGGATGATATTTCTTGATGAAATTGGGGATATGAGCATAAAAACCCAAGCCAAGATCTTAAGAGTTCTTCAGGAAAAAGAGTTTGAAAGAGTTGGAGGAATCAAGACAATTAAGGTTGATGTTCGTATTCTGGCTGCAACAAATAAAGATCTTAAGGATTTAATAATTCAGGGAAAATTCAGGGAAGATTTATACTACAGGTTATCAGTGCTAACAATACACCTTCCCCCGTTAAGAAAAAGGACAGGTGATGTTCCTGTTCTCCTAAATCATTTTATAAAATATTTTAATGGCGTATATAATAAAAATGTTGCCGGCCTTTCTGACGAAGCTCAGACGGTATTGTACAGGCATGACTGGCCGGGTAATATACGGGAACTTAGGAATTGTATGGAGCGAGCGATAATTTTTTGCGAAGAGAATTCCATATCTACTGAGGATCTCCCCTCCCAATATCTTGATTACAGTAATTACGGAGATAATACAGACCCAAATCTAATTATTGATTCTTTTAACAGGGAAGCTATAATACAGGCTTTGAACGAAAGTCATGGAGCTAAACAAAAGGCTGCCGAAGCACTGAATATTAATAGAAGAACCCTATATAATCGAATGAAAAAACTGGGTTTAAAGTGAAATATTCTCCACCTGTTATATCTCTTAGAAATGTTCATGTCAGTTTTGAATCATTTAAGGCCCTTAATGGTATAGACTTTGATCTTCGTAAAGGTGAGATCCATGGACTCGTCGGCGAGCATAGGGCAGGAAAATCGACCCTTGTAAAACTATTAAGCGGAGCAGTTAAAAAAGATAACGGAAGTATCATACTTAACAATAAAAATATTGATTACTTCACCCCCAGGTCTGCTATGCAGAATAGAATTGGAATTGTCTATCAGGATCTTAATATTATTCCATCAATTAACGCAGTTGAAAATATTTTTTCCGGACAGAGAATTGTTTCTTCTCTGGGGTTCTTAAATAAAAAACTTATGAAGAAAAAGGCTATTGCCCTTCTTTCTTATCTTGATACAAAAATAAATATGGATATTCCTCTTTCTCTTTTGACAAAACAGGAACAGCAGATGGTTGAGATTGCAAGAGCTTTATCGGTAGATCCTGAGATTTTAATACTTGATGAAATATCAAGCAGACTTACTCCTACGGAAATGGAGAAGATCTATAAACTTTTATTTGAGTTGAAAAAAAAGGGTCAGAGCATTATCTATATATCTCATAATATGGATGAGATTTTTAGATTTGCAGACAGAGTTACAATTTTACAGGATGGGTACAGGAAGGGAACAGAGGAAATTAAGAACCTTGATAAAATTAAACTTATAAAGCTGACTTACTCTTTTGTTCTAAGCCGGGATGAGCTGGAAAAAGATAATATGGAGTTATATCTTTTAAAAAACTATAATGAAAGTATTATAAAGAATATTCCTATAGGTGTTGTTATTCTGGATAAAGAAAGAAATATTTCCATGGTTAATCTTGCTGCCCTTAAATTACTTGAGTCTGAACATTCAGATATTATTGGTAATGGAATACAGGAATTATTAAATCTGAATCTTAGAGAATGGGCGGATGAAATCCTATCTGAAATTAAGGAAAAATCAGATAATATTTGGGAAGATTTGTCATGGCCGGGTGAAAAAATAGTAACTATTAAGGTTTTTCCCCTTCGTGACAATGATCATATTTTTATCGGATCAATAATGCTTCTTGAAGATGTTTCTCAGGAGCGATATTTTAATGACTATCTCCTTAGGACGGAAAAGATTGCTTCGATTGCTGAGCTAGCGGCAGGGGTTGCTCATGAAATAAATACTCCCTTAAGTGTTGTTATAAACTATGTTGATTTATTGAAACAGAGACTGACTGATGGGTCATCTTTGAAACGATTATCATTGATTGAGAATGAACTTAACATGATTTCGGAGATTATTGGAAGTCTGCTCTCCTTTACTAAAATAAAGCAGCTTCCAATGAAGAAGGTGAATATAGATAGTATAATAAATGAAGTTGTATTATTGATCCAGCATAAGATTATGGGAAAAAATATCCATCTGGTATATGCAGCAAATCCAGTTGATGTTTATGTGCTGGGAGAAGAAAATCGTCTTAAGCAGGTATTCATAAATTTACTGAAAAACAGCATAGAAGCCGTCCTTGAGGGGGGACATATTACTATTAATCTGAATGTAAAAGAGAAAGGATGGGTAGAAATTTCCATAACTGATGATGGATATGGAATCCCGTCTGATGTGATCGATAAGATTTTCGACCCATTTTTCAGCACAAAAGCCGGGAAAAAGAATACTGGTCTGGGATTGTCAATCTGTCAGCATATTATTGAATCTCACCAGGGTATAATTACCTGTCACAGCGCTGAGAAAACTACTATGGGAATACGTCTTCCCATAATTGGGAATTGACTTTCCCATTCTTTATGTTTCTTCCATTAATATCTGCCTGAAATATGGAATTTGACGTTAGTTTGATATTATTTTGACCTCTTTTGTCTAGTAAAGTTGGCACGCCTATTGCTTATAATAATTACAAACTAACCGAGGATATGGAATTGAACAACAATTTATCGGTCCCTGCTTCTATAGTTTCTATGAAGGGGATAGGAAAATTATTTAGTAAAGTAAGAGTATTAGAAAATATAGATTTTGAGATATTTCCCGGAGAGGTTCATATACTGGCTGGCGAAAATGGGGCTGGAAAAAGTACTTTAATAAAAATTCTTTCAGGAGTTTATTCCAGTTCTGAGGGAACTATTACGATGAACGGTAGTGAAATAGCCCCCCAGACCCCCCTTGAAGCAAACAACCTTGGAATATCAGTTATACATCAGGAACTCTCCCTTGTCCCTTCAATGAGTGTGAAAGATAATCTTTTTCTGGGAAGACCACATACCAGGGCTGGTTTTATTCTTGATAAAGAGCATCATAAGCAGGCTTTCTCCATTTTGAGTGAGATGGGTATAGCTGTAGATATTGATGAGAAAATTGAAAATATACCTATTTCCATTCAGCAGCTTATCGAAATTGCAAAGGCAATAAGTATCAATGCCCAGGTGATAATAATGGATGAGCCAAGCAGTGCATTGAATACAAACGATGTAGAGATACTATTTTCTTTGATAGACAAATTAAAAAAACAGGGAGCCGGTGTTGTCTATATCAGTCACAGAATGGAAGAAATAGAAAGACTTGCAGACAGAATTACTGTTCTAAGGGACGGAAAACTAATTGGAACAGCATTGGCTGCAGATCTTCCAATTCCAAAACTGATAAACTGGATGGTAGGTCGTGACCTGACAGATCAGTTTCCCAGACATGATACTTCAACAGGTATTGAAAAACTTAGAGTGGAGAACTTAACTGTTTATAATAAAAAAGCAAGTAATAAAACCGTAGACAACGTAAGTATGTCAGTTAATGCTGGCGAAATTCTTGGAATCGCTGGTTTACAGGGTTCCGGAGCCAGCGAATTGCTGATGAGTATCTTTGGCGGGTATAAAACAAAGAGAGCAAATCATCTTTTTTTTGATGGGGAAGAGATTATCGTTAAATCACCATCTGATGCAATTAAAAAGAATATTGCACTTTTAACAAATGACCGAAAGGCTACTGGTTTGGTTCTTTCCATGTCTCTGACAGCAAATATCTGTATGGCCGGTTTGAAGGGACTTACAAAATGGGGCTGGAGAACAAACTCTAAAGAAAATTCATCAGCAAAAAAATATGGCAGTGAGTTAAGCATCCGGGCCCATTCATATGATATGGAAGTAAATATGCTTTCCGGGGGAAATCAGCAGAAGGTTGCAATTGGTAAATGGATGCAGATATCTCCCGAAATATTACTTCTGGATGAACCAACCAGAGGGATTGATATCGGTGCAAAACATGAGATGTATCAACTTATGAATGAATGGACAAAACAGGGAATTTCCATTCTGCTTATTACCTCGGAGATGCCGGAACTTCTGGCTATGAGTGACAGAATTCTTGTTATGCATAGAGGTTCTGTAACCGCTGAATATATGAGAAATGAATTTGATGCGGAGAAAATTCTTGAAGCAGCAATGGGAAAGGAGAAACTTTAATAATGATAAAAGATTTTAAATTAAAACCAATACCAGGGGAAAGTGGTATTATTTCTTTCCTGAAGAGTTCGGCAGGAAGAGCTTCAATCGCTCTAATGTCAGTAATAATATTGGGCTTGATTTTTAATGCAGACGGAGCCTTTTATAAAATTGGAACCCACAGGGATGCATTAAGACAGGCTTCTGTTTTTGGAATACTGGCGGTTGGGATGACAGTTGTAATTATTACCGGAGGAATTGATCTTTCTGTTGGTAGTATTCTGGCTGTTTCCGCAGTACTTTTTTCACTTTTTACAATCCATTTCGACTGGCCTGCCTGGCTTGCTGTATTAGCAAGTGTAGGGATAGGTGCCATTCTTGGTGCAATATCAGGCTTTCTTATTTCCATTGCAAAACTTCAGCCATTTATTGCCACCCTTGCTATGATGACCTTTGCAAGAGGTCTGGCAAAATATATAACCGGTGGTAAGAAAATTTCAACCTATATTACAAATAGTGACGGGGAAGTAATTATTAAAGAACTGCCGGGAATTTTTAAAGGAATTGACTCACGAATATTTGGCGGTAATCTGGCTATAGTTAGTATTATCTTTCTATTTTGTCTGGCTGTAACCTGGGTTCTTCTGTCAAAACATAGATGGGGACGTGAACTATTCTCTATTGGAGGAAATGAAGAGGCTGCAAGGCTTTCGGGTGTTTCTGTAAGATGGACAAAATTTATGGCCTATACACTTTCCGGTGTTATGTGTGCAGTAGCAGGTATAGCACAGGCGGCTCAGGAAACACAGGGTGATCCCGAAGCCGGTGGCGGTTATGAGCTTACAGCTATTGCAATGGTCGTTATTGGCGGGACTAGCCTGGCTGGTGGCCGGGGAGGAATGGGTCTTACCTTATTGGGTATTCTTACAATTGGATATCTCGAAAAAATACTTAGTATCAATGCTGTCCCTGAATCCGGAAGATTATTAATAACAGGTGTAATTATTGTTCTCGCAGTATTAACCCAGAGGAAGAATAAAAAATAATTAGGTTTACAATGGGACCTGGTCCCATAAAAATATAGTAAGGAGCTAGAGATGAAAAAAGCAAGAATTGCAGCTATTATATTGTTAATAGCCATGATCATTCCTGCAGTAGTATTCGCAGGTGGTCAGACAGAAGCGAAGTCAGGTGATGATGTATACACAATAGGTATGAGTCAGTGTAATCTTGGTGAACCATGGCGTGTACAGATGAATGCTGATGTTAAAGCAGAAGCTGACAAATATGATAATATCAAAGTTATTTTTAAAGATGCCCAGAATGATACTCTAAAACAGAGATCTCATGTTGAAGAGTTTATCAGTGCGGAAGTTGATCTTCTTATTATCAGCCCTAAAGAAGCACAGCCTCTTACAGGCCCTGTTTCCCAGGCAATGGCAGCCGGTATCCCTGTAATAGTTCTTGACAGAGCAGTTGTTGGAGATGATTATACTCAGTTTATTGGCGCTGATAATGTAATTATTGGTAAAGCAGCTGGAGAATGGGCAGTTGAAACCTTTGGTGGCAAAGGTGCAAAAGTTGTAGAACTTATGGGTCTTCAGACATCTCCTCCTGGACAGGACCGACACAATGGTTTTGTTAATGCACTAAAAGGATCAGATCTTGAAGTAATTTTTGAAGCAGATGTAAAATGGCTTGAACCTAATGCAAGAAAAGAGATGGAATCCGCTCTTTCAAGATTTGATAAAATTGATCTTGTATATGGACATAACGACCCTGCAACTCATGGTGCTTATCTTGCTGCTAAAGCTGCCGGAAGAGAAGGTGAAATAATGTTTATCGGTATTGATGCTCTTCCTCACGAAGGAATTGCCTATGTAAAAGATGGTATCCTTAATGCTACATTTCAGTACCCCACAGGTGGAGATGTTGCAATTCAGCAGGCTCTTAAGATATTTGCCGGCGAATCTGTAGATAAAAAGATTGTTCTTGGTTCAAGACTTTTCTCAACAGAAAATGTTGATGCAGGTGGAGTTCCTCTTAACTAGAAAGTTTACTTATTTAAAATAAAACTCCTGTCAGACCGGCAGGAGTTTTTTTGTCTTTTAAAAAAATCTTTTAATAAAATATTAATGAGCCAGCCACAAACATTCTTCCAGTTTTAAATTACTGAATTCGGCTTCAAAAGATGAGTTTGTGGGACTGCATGCATAGAGGCCGAATTTAATGGAAACATCTGTTGGAGCAGGGGGATTAAATTTTCCCATTTGTGCTGATGTTTCACCCAGGCAATGTAGGTGAAAAACTCTCATTTGTTTAAACTCTGTTCCATCAGTTGAAAATTCGATAAGGAAATCCGGCCCTCTTCGACTAAGGTTATACCAGATTGAATTTGCTGAGGCTATGTCTGTTGTTGCCCAATCGGAGTATCCTTTATTAGTTACAACACTTCCTAATCGTGAAAGATTATTATTTTCAAACTCTATGGATGCTTTAAACCAGTTTTCACTATCGAGATAGATGATTACACCGCACTGGTCAAATCTGTTTTTATATTCAAATGATACTTTTGATGTAAATGAGAAGTTTGTTTTACTATCAAGTAAAAGGGCAGGGGCATTGTCGTTTCTAAATCCATAGTAGCTGCGTTGCCAGAAATCTGTCTCTGGTTCGGTAACTATTTTTAATGTATTGTTATCTATTTGATATGATTTTGGCTCATTAATCCATTTTGCATTTGTTAAATCTATTGTCATATTATTACTCCATTTCCAGTTCAGTTGGTGGATTTGCCCCGGATCGGGAGCAATTAATTCCAGCTGCTTTATTTGCATAATCTCCTAATGTTTGAAGTTGTTCTTTATTTAGAGTACTAAGCGAATTTCTATCCATCCAATTCTGTTTATAAATAAAGGAAAGCATTGCTCCGTGAAAAGTATCTCCTGCGCCAATAGTATCTGCAACAGGAAGATCAAATAAAGGCGAACTTATTCTGTTGTTTTTATTAATAAGTAAGGCCCCGGTTTTTCCTGTTGTAAGAGCTATTAGAGAAACTCCCAATTTAAGAAGGAGATCAATAGCTTTATCAGATTTAAGCCCAGGATAAAGCCAGAGAAGATCTTCATCACTTAGTTTTATTACAGAAGATATTTTGCATAGCCTTTGAAAACGTTCCATATATTTTTCTTTACCAGGAACAAGTGATGGTCTTATATTTGGATCAAAGGACAGCATAATGTCATTACAATTATTCAGAAGGTATTCACTTATGCTTGATCCGCATGGTTCCATAGATAAGGAAATAGAGCCAAAATGAAGAATTTTAGCCTCTTTTGGTAAATTTACTTTGTTTAGTTCTTCTATGGGCAAGTTTCTGTCTGCAGTATTATTTGCAAAAAAACCATATCTGGCCTGTCCATCAGATTGTTTTTGTACGAATGAAAGAGTTGTACTGTCATCGGTTCTTAGAACCATATCTGTTCCAACAGAATTATCATGCAGATGATCTATAAGCCTGCAGCCGAACATGTCGTTGCTTATTCTTCCAAGAAACTGACAGGGGACACCTAAACGTGAAATGGCAATAGATGTATTCATTGGTGATCCACCTGGAAACCCTTCAAATGTCAGCCCTTTTTGACTGACAAAATCTATTAGCGCTTCTCCGAGACTGATAATCATAAGTAATCCTTTTTTCCGGTTGTTATGTTATTTGTGATTCTAATTGATATAATCACACTTAACAAGTAAGCAATTAACAATGACCTGGATTACAAGTAGTTATCAAAGCATGATAAAAATATATTTGTAACATATTCGTACTTTATTAGTAAGAATTATTAGCTTTTACCTAAAAGACTGCCTTATCAATTCTGCAGGGGGAACACCTATTACATTCTTAAAGGTTCGGGAGAAGTGATGAGGATCTTCGAAACCCATCTCTTCTGCAACTTCCTGAATTTGCAGTCGCTCTTCCAGTAAGCGGTCTGCTGCGTGATTCATCTGCAGGCGCAGG
>DAOWEB010000019.1 GCA_030638735.1 Spirochaetaceae bacterium | reverse complement strand
TTTCTGATTATAATAAACCAGACCATTCGGTTCATTCATCCAGCCCCGTCTTGATGAAAAGTGAAACTGAGGACGATATTCTTCACAATAGAGATTTTCCAGACCAAGGGGTTCATCACTTTGTTGAAAAGAGTTTATAATTTTCTCATTATCAACCTCAAACTCCAGTTCTCTGCCAAGAAACTCAGAAAGATCATAAAATGAGATAAACTCATAATTTTCAAAGGAGACAGCAGCAGAAAAATACCTTAAGGTTGCCCCGTCTTCCAAATTGCAAATAGTTATTCCTGTTTCTTTCTCTTGTGAGTTAATAGGAATATTTAAATATCGCTTTTCGATTTTTAACAGTTTCTTCATGAAAAAAACTCCTGGTCACTATTTATACAATATATCATATTTTGCAGGGGATATGTCTTGAAGATTTTAAATTTTTATGAATAATGATTACTATTAAAGGAGAACCTATGAAAGAATTTACAGTAAAAGAAATCCTTGAATATTCAAGAAATATTGAACAGGAATCTTATAGTTTTTATAAAGATGCTGTGCCAAAATTTGATAATGATAATTTAAAAGTACTTGCAGAAGATTTAGCTAAAGAAGAAATGGGTCACTATAACAGAATTAACAAACTTCTGGAGAATACAAAACTCACAGAAGAAGAGATGGATATTAAAGTTCAGATTAAAGAATCAGATCATAACATGCTTGTTGCTACAAAAGAGATCCCTGAAAATCCAACTGCCCTTTCAATTCTGGAAGCTGCATATCAGAGGGAAGTAAACACAGAAAGTGTTTACAGGACTCTTATATCTATTACAGACCTTTCAAATGATATAATAGAGATATTTACAGACCTTGTAAATCAGGAAAAGGGTCATGCAAATAGAATAAGCAGTATTATGAAAAAATATAAATAGGAATTTTAACTTTTCTACTAATTAATATTATATTATTTAAGTATGGAACAATTTAGAGATATTATTTATAAAATCTTTAATAGATCCTTGGCAAACAACCCTGCTGAGACAGCTGCTTTTTTTATATTTATAATTGGCTTCTTCGGAAGCCTGGTTTTAATCAATATTTATCGCACACGAAAAGCAAAGAAAAAACAGAATAAAGCCATGGAGAATAAATGGAATACCCTTTGCAGACGCTTCGAACTTACCGAGGAAGAGGCTGATTTTATTGAAGAACTCTCCACTCATATGCAGAACCCTATAAAAAAATATTTACTACTTATCAATCCGCATCTGTTTACCAATTGCCTAAAACACTACTCAGGTGAACAAAGTGCAGGCAGGATGGAAGAAGCAATTATAAGAAAAACAGGATTGATTCCGGTATCAGAGCAAATGAAGGGAATAGTAACCCACCGACGCAAAAACTCCCGACAATATATAGATATTGAAGCAGAGATCTGTCCAATAGAGTATGTTGTCTCAAATAGAAAAACACACATGCTTGACATCAGTCAGGGAGGATGCAAGGTGAAGAATACTGATAACAGATTTAAATCTGGGGACGATCTTAAACTTTCCTTTACATTACAGGAAAAAACATACAGGGACATACCGGCCGAAGTTGTGCGTGTAGGTTCAGCGAATAAGATACTTCACCTAAAGTTTATCCGTTAATACATTTGTTTTGAAGAAAGATGATCTTATTATCCCAAATTATCCACTGCAGCCTGTTCTATAACTAATCCTTCATGATATCTATCGAAAAATCTTTGAAATCCAACTACATCTACAGGATCAGGTTTTACAGCTATTCCAATACTATCACCAAAAATCTGTTCCAAAAAAACAGGTAAAGAATCATTTTTATGTTCCCGGACCATAAACGATGCCAAAAGAGCAATTCCCCAGGAACCTCCTTCCCCGGCAGTCTCTAAAACAGAAACAGGAGTATTGGTAGCTGCAGCCATAATCTTCTGTCCAACCTCAGCTGTTTTGAAAAAGCCGCCATGACCCTTGATCTCATCAACTTTAACTCCCTCTTCATCCGTGAGAATATTCAATCCTGTCCGAAGGGCACAGAGTGAAGTAAATAGCTGGGTTCGGATGAAATTTTCCAGAGTAAACCGACTGCCGGAAGAGCGTACAAAAAGAGGTCGACCTTCACTGAAGCCGGTCATATGTTCTCCGGATATGTAACCGTAGGACAGAAGACCTCCGCAATCAGGATCACCCTTTAAAGCCAGATTAAGAAGAGTGTCATACAGAACCGGTGTTGAAACATCCATCCCCAGAGCACCGGCAGCCTGACCAAAGAGAGAAATCCAGGCATCGTAGTCGGAAGTACAGTTGTTTGAATGAGCCATACCTACAAGGCTTCCATCGGGGGTGGTTACCAGATCGATCTCAGGATGAACCTGGGAGAGTTCTTTTTCCAGTACCAGCATAGCGAATACCGATGTTCCCGCAGAAATATTTCCGGTTCGGACAGAAACACTGTTGGTAGCAACCATGCCAGTTCCCGCATCTCCTTCTGGAGGACAGAGAGGGACATCCACCACAAGATCTCCAGTTGGATCAAGTAAAAAAACTCCTTCTGTAGTTAAAGTTCCAGCACTTTCTCCGGCAGTCAGGACTTTCGGAAGGATATCTTTAAGATTCCAGGCGTATCCATTGGCCTTGATATGATTGTCAAATTTATCAGTCAGGGTTGGATTGAAATCTCTTTTTTCCAGATCAATAGGAAACATTCCGGAGGCTTCTCCAACTCCCATCACCTTATGCCCGGTAAGTTTCCAGTGAACATATCCTGCCAAAGTGGTTATGTAATTAATCTGTCCCACATGCTCCTCTCCATTAAGGATTGACTGATAGAGGTGTGCAATACTCCAACGCTGGGGAATGGGATAGTTAAATAATTCTGTAAGTTCCTTCGATGCTGTTCCGGTTATATTATTTCGCCATGTTCTAAAAGGTGACAGTTGATTTCCATCTTTATCAAAAACAAGGTAACCATGCATCATACCACTAATACCAATGGCCTTAACTTTCTTAAGCTTTACATTATATTTGTGGTTTATATCTTTTAACAAACTGGAATAGCAGGATTTGATCCCTTCCCATACTTCATCCAGAGAATATGTCCAGATGCCGTCTATCAAACTATTTTCCCAGTTAAATCCTCCGGAGGCGATGGGGGAATTATACTGGTCTATAAGAACTGCTTTTATTCTTGTAGACCCCATTTCGATACCAATTATTGTTGTTCCATTATTAATCTGTTCCTGAATTTTGGTATCCATATACCACGCCTCCCAAGTCTTCACTTATGTAATCGTTTACATTTTATTATATAGAAAAAAAATTTCAAGAACAAGACAATTATCTATTACTCAACTCTAATACTCAAATTTTAGACGCACATAATAATTATCTACAAGATTCCCCCGGGCAAGAGTATAGTCAGAAGGTTCTCCCGTTTTAATATCTGCTCCAGCCTCTATCTTCATTTCATCTGAAAGAGCATAGGCTATACGGGGAGCCAGGTATATATCAGTTGAAAAGAAAAATCCTACATTCAGAGCCAGATAAAGCTTTTCTCTAAAAAAACTATTATGAAGATGTCCAATTAAGAATGCAATATTCTGAACAGGTTGATTAAAATAATTATTAAATTCATCAATTAACTGATCATCAATTACACTGGAATAGACAAGACCACTTTTATCATAATTTATTACATGTTGATAAATAATATTAAGTTGTGCAAAAGTTCCACCATACAGTGTTCCTGTTATCTGTGAATTAAGAGTAATATCCGAATTTTTAATACCTATCTGAGTTCCATCCAGATCTTCCGTCAGGTTTACTGCAAGTTCTTCTACAAGAGTAATCTCTTTAAAACTGGTACTGTAGGCTCCTCCGAAGGTATGCTTTTTTGTATATAATGTAGAAATAGATCCAGGTAGAGGAGCATTCTGATCTAAATCAAAATCAGGTGTTTGTTCAGTATACCAGGCATAATCCAACTGTAAATCGAAACCGGGAGACATATGGTTATAACTGATAAAAACTGAGTGCCCGTTATCTGTTAAATAAGGATCTGAACCAAAATTAAAATCAACATCAATACCTGTTGGATCCATGGTTACTATTCTTGTTTCCTCATAATCAGGCCTTGGAAAAGGAACATATACAAATTGTATGGAATCATCAAAATTAGGATAATATTGAAGTTGAACCATTAAATCAGCACGTTTACTATCATAGGGATCATCCAGACTTAGTTTATAAACATATTCACCATTAATATTATTTAAAGGGCTGAAAACATCAACCATTCCGGGAGAAACTAATTTTTGACCTATTGAAAGGTCAAAATTCCCAAGAGGAATATACAGATAAGCTTCCTCTAATATATTTTCCGGTGTAATTGCAGTAGGGGCTCCGAGAGGATCATAATACACCTTAGCAGAAATTTCATAATCGACTGCGTAATTAAAAAGACTTCCCGACAATGCAGATTGAAAATATGCACGGCTTCTAATATTTTCATAATCTGTATTTGGTTCTATATCTCCATAATAATCAGTAAAAATTAAACCATGGAATTCAACAGCTGACAGAGGAACAATTAAAATAACCAATGTAATAACCAAACTAATTTTCTTAAATATTTTATTCATTTTACTCTACCTTTTTTGGAGAAATCTGGTTGTAAAATACCGATCAGGTATAACATCAGTACTTGCTTTTGTCATCTCTATCACAGAACTATGACCATTTTGAACATTGGTCATCTCAATAACTGTCGGGTATACATACTGTCCCATAACAAGAACATCTTTAACCCTATACTCCTTTACAAGCTCTCCAGCCAGATCATAGTAATCTCTTCCAAACAAAATAAAGTCATCTTTTCTAAAATAGTCAATCATATAGCTTACTTTAGTATCCTGGCGCTTTTCCAGGGTAGTTCCATACTCTTTTACAATATAACAGGCAGTTCCATTCAAAGTATCTTCCCCCTGATATTCATGGGTGTAATCATCTCCTGATTTCGAAATAAAATCACTGTAAGAGAAGTCACTTCCCATAAAATATCCACCCCCGGATGTTGAAAGAGCTATTCTTTTAACTCTTTTTACAGCAGGGAGATAAATCCACATAACATTTTCACCACCATTAAGAAAAGAATTGATAAGAAGACCTGTATTCCTTACAGAAGGTGGATAATCAAATATGAATAAACGACTGACCAAATTTTCATCAATATTTTTTTGGTAGGCATCCGCTTTAATTTCACGTACTTCACCATTTGCAGAAATTAGTTTAACTGAAAGGGATGTAGTCAGGTTAGGAATATATGTTGAACGTTCAAAGCCTGTAAGAATTTTAGCTACAGTCATTTCTTCTGCCATAAGGCTGAAGGATAAAAAAATTAAAACAAGTATTATATATTTTTTCATGTTTGATCCTTTATAATTGATTTTTCTTTTTTTAATTTATATGGAAGAATAATAATAGGAAGAAGATAAACACTCAGGAAAAATGATACCAATAATGATGAAAAAAGAAGTAATCCCAGTGTTCTTGCCCCTTTAAAAGATGATAAAAAAAGAACAGAAAATGAAAATATTGATGTAAGAAAACTAAGAAATATTGGTTTTCCACTATAACTGATAATATAAGAAAAGCCATCCTCAACAGAATCCAGATTACTAAGAGAATCGATAGCACCTAAGGTATGAATGCTATAATCAATAACCAGTCCAATTATAATTGCTACAAATATTATACTGAAAGCATCTATACTGATTCCGGCCAAACTAATTAACCCGAATGAAAAAATCATACTAATAAAGCCTGGGATAAGACTTAACAGGGCTAAACTCATTTTTTTATAGAAAATAAGAACCACAATAAAAATCATAAAACTGCCGGCCACAAATGAAAAAATCCAGTTTTTCTTAAGTGAAAGTTCTTCTGCTTTTAGTTCACTTACCATTCCATGAACTTTTAAACTCCAGCCTTCCGGAAGCGACAGAGCAATCTGATCAATCAGGTTATAAAATTCTGTAAGAGTATCAACATTCGTATAATAAATAAGACCTTTAATTGAAAAAACACGATAAGAAGCATTAACCAGTGATTCATATTCCAGGGGATCCACACTGGAAGAATAATAAAGAAGATACTGCTCTGCAACAAAGGAGTTCATACCTGTTTTTTCTAATAATAAATTACTGTTACCTTCAAAATAAAAACTAAGCTGCTTAAGTACTGTCAATAAAGAATATGAATATCCCACAGATTCGGTGCTGTCCATTAGGGTATGTATTTTATCAATTTCCTGAAGAGATTCAACATTTAAAACAAGACCTTCACCACCTGTATCGATCTCAATAAAATATGGAAGAGTTCCATAGAAATCTTCATTTATAATTTTATCTGACTTTTTAATTGTACTCTCTTCGGGTAACTGTTCAATAGGATAGGGTTCAATTTTAAGATTTGGTAAAAGAAAAAGTCCCCAGCCTACTACAGCCAGTAAAAAAACATATATAAATCTACGTTTTTTTATAATAAAAGAAAAAAACTGAACCTGTCGTTTCTGAAAACGTGGAAGGATATCACGTGTGGGAGGTTTATATTCAAAATAAGGAAGCCAGAGGAATACACCCAGGTATGTTAATAATACACTTGCAGAAATAATACTGCCCAGAAGAAGATGCCCGGATCCATTTATAAATAATAAAGATAGAAATCCTGTAAGAGTTGAGATAGCAGTCAGAGATAGTGGAAAAACAAGTCTTCTTCTTACATAAAATCTATCCCTGTTTCCAGGAGCATAAAACAGATGATAATAATAATGAATAATATAGTCACTTAATAAACCAAGACTGAATATAGGAATCAATAATATCATAGGCGAGTTTTGTACTCCCATAAAACGTACAAAACTGTATGATGCAAAAACAGACATAAAAATTAATACCCATGCAATAATTATGGCTTTAACATTTTTAAAACTAAGAAAAACAACCATTACAAGTATGAGCAGTAGTGGTAAAAAGATTAGAATATCATCTGTAAGAAGTATTTCGGTTTTTGCTACTATTGGTGATTTCCCGGTATATTCAAAGGAGATATTAGAATATTTTTTCTGAACTTCCATTAGAGAACTGTCAATATCGGCTGGAGAGACCTTATATCCAAAATAAATATAAAACAGTAATGAACCCATAGAATCATTTATATATGGTTTAAGTTCAGGGTGTTCTCCTATCACCTGGGGCAATTCTGTAAAAAAAACTTCCGTCCTTTCAGTTTTTTTAGGAATAATCGAACTGATATATATTTCGAACTCATCACTTCTTACAGTATTTGCATTCAAAATGGAATCAACCTGTGTAACACCTGTAATATCAGTAAAATCCTTATTTAATTTCTCAAGGAGGTCTATAGTTGTTTCGTTAAAAAATGAAATATTACTACTATCCAGATCAATCGTTGCAATAACAACATTCCTTTGAGGAATCAGAAGCTGACTGTCTGCTTCCTGATAAGGTTTTACAACACTACCATTATCGGAAGGGACTAAAAAAAATGCAGCAAGAGCAAGCAGTAAAACAATAGAAGCAAAAATACCTTTCTTCACATTTATATCCTAAACTAAAAATAATATCTCCATTATATATAATAAGTTAGAAGTAAACTTAATACATATTGAAGCTGGATTCATACTGTCTAAAAATAAAGGATCAATCAAGTCCTGGATCATAAATATTAGTATATCTCTAAAAACATATATTTACTCAATATTCATCAAAATCTATTAAGAAAATAACAGATTAGCAATGATCTATAATATCCAATGCTGTTTTAATACCATCTACAGCACTCGAAATTATACCACCTGCATACCCGCTTCCTTCTCCAACCATCCAGATTTTTTTAAGAATCTCAAAAGAAAAATTGTTTATATGTAATCGTTTAGAAATAATTACATGCAGATCATTTTCTGAAAAATCAGTTGGAAGTTTAAGAAAAATTTCTTTGTAATTCATAGTTTGTATCCTAGTGACATTAGCTGTATAGAAAAGGAACTGATGCTTAATTACCAGGAGTGGAGTGCCCATTCAATCAGATTTATAAAAAGATGAAACTTTCTCTTGACAGCTCAATAATCCCATGCTAGCCTGTTGTCAGGTGGACGTACCACCGAACAACAGGTATTCGTACCACCAAAACCATACAAAGAAGAAGGAGTTTTCATGAAAAACAAATTAGTAACCGGAATCGTTGTATTGATGCTGATTTTCGGCCTGAGTGGCTGTGGCAGCAAAGCAGCGGAAGAAACCACAACTACCGATTCTACAGTCGCAGCGGAAGAACCAAGGACATATATTTATGTTGCCGGTTTTCACAGCCATCCTTACTTTCTGGATATGCATCTGGGCTTCCGTTATGCAGCTGAGGAGTTCGGAGTTGTAATTAAGAAAGCCGGACCTGACGGATGGGATGCAAAGGCACAGGCAGAAGCACTTGAACAGGCAGTTGCCAAGAATCCAGATGGTATTATAACCGTAATGTGGGATGCTTCAGGAAAGCCTGCAGTAAAAAGAGCAATGGAAAATGGTATTCCTGTAATCGTTGTTGAAGCAACTGTTCCTGATAACGGAGCTATGGCATATATTGGACTTGATAACTATGACTGTGGTGTGGAAACAGCTCAGGCAATTATCAAATTTGGCGGCACATCAGGAAAACTCGCTGCTCAGGGAAACTGGGGCGCATCCAATACTGATGCAAAATTTCAGGGTTTAAAGGACTACCTGGAAGCTAACTCCGACTGGGAAATAGTAGTCAAAGTAGATGATAAAGCAAATACTGAAGTTGCCATTGAAGCAGCAAAATCCATTTTCAACAACTACAAAGATGTTACCGCAATTGCAGGTTTGGATTCAAGTTCAGGGTCCGGTATATCAATTGCAATGGAAGAACTGAATATTGATCCTGCAGGATTACCAGTAGTTGTTCATGACAGAGAAGATCTAACCCTGGAATATATTGAAAAAGGATTTATTGATGCCACTTTAATCAATAAAACAGCAACTTCAGCCTATCTGTCTATCTTACTTCTTGAAGCTTATAACAATGGGAGCTACGGTAATATCCCTATTTCAGGTGATAATGTAGCAGCTGGAGTTAATCCATTTCCTAAATATATGTACAATGGAACCATTATAATTACCAAAGAAAATGTCAGTGATTTCATGGCAGAAAATATCCCTCAGTACAAAACAGACCTTTATAAGTAATTACCTTAAGCCGGTGCGGACTGCACCGGCCTTCATATCATGGGGGATTTTATGGCAGATACAGGGTATCTGGAATTAAATAATATTTCTAAAAGCTTTGGTGCTGTAGAAGCTCTGAAAAGTGTCTCTTT
>DAOWEB010000359.1 GCA_030638735.1 Spirochaetaceae bacterium | reverse complement strand
GAATCCTTCTCAATTGACACAAAAGTAATTGTTGATACTTATATAAATAGGATAGGAATACAATAAAATTGATTTGTGGTATTGGATTGTATTAGGATTGTATATTAGTAAAGAACGCAGATCTGCGTTCACTACAGAGAAAATAATATTTTATTATGACCATATAGGATTTACTTGGTTAATAAATCGTATCAATAATCTATTAACCTATTGACATATCTGAAATAATCCTAATAACTGGTAAGTATAGTTGTTTAGTAAGAATAACACTTAAAAACTAACATAAAATTTGCTAAAATTGCGGTTTATGTTTATAGGGGAGCTAATTTATGACAAAAAATCTTCGAACCGGAGCTGAAGTTATAGTTGATATAATCCAGCAGCAGGGTGTTGAGTATATTTTTGGTCTGCCTGGGGGATCAGTAATACCAATATTTGATGCTCTGGTTGATTCTTCAATTGAACTTGTGCTTACCCGGCATGAACAGGGTGCAGTTCACATGGCTGATGGATATGCAAGGGCCAGTGGTAAGACAGGTGTTGCTCTTGTTACATCCGGTCCAGGTGCAACAAATACTATTACCGGAATTCTTACAGCACATATGGATTCAATTCCTCTGGTTGTGTTAACAGGCCAGGCCCCCACATGGACGCTTGGCATGGATGCTTTTCAGGAAGCAGATATGTTTGGAATATCATATCCGGTTGTAAAGCATTCTTATTTAATAAAGAATGCAGAGGATATTCCAAGGGTTTTCAAAGAGGCTTTCTATTTAGCCAGTTCAGGTCGTCCCGGGCCAGTATTAATAGATCTTCCCAAAGATGTTACCAGTGCACAGATAGATCCCAATTATAATGCACCTTTTCATCTTCCTGGATATAGTGTTCCGGATGAAGTGAAAGACAAGGATCTGCTAGAAATTGCAGAATTACTCAAAAAAGCAAAAAAGCCGGTTCTTCTTGTTGGACACGGATCTGTTATTTCCGGAGCTGAAAAAAGTGTTCTTTTTTTAGCGGAAAAACTACAGATCCCAGTGACAAATACACTTCTTGCAAAGGGATGCTTCCCTGATACTCATGAACTTAGTCTTGGTATGCTGGGTATGCATGGAACGGCATATGCCAATAAAGCCGTCTATGAATGTGATCTGATTTTTTCAATAGGAAGCCGGTGGGATGATAGAATTACAGGGAAGATTGATGAGTTTTGTAAAGATGCAGTTAAAATACATATTGATATTGATCAGTCAGAAATAAACAAAGTTATAAAGGTAGATAAGAGTATAGTTGGAGATGCAAAAACTATTCTGGAAGGTATGGTTCCTTATCTTGAGAAGGGTGATACAGAGGATTGGGTCAAATCAGTTAAGAAATGGAAAAAAAAATATCCCTTAAATTTCAGGAAAGAGGGGAAACTTAGAGCTCAGCATGTGATTGAAGAGATTTATAATTTGACAGAAGGTAAGGCCATAGTTGTTACTGATGTTGGACAGCATCAGATGTGGGCTGCACAGTTCTATCAAATGAAATCAGGTCGTAACTGGCTCTCTTCAGGGGGTGCTGGAACTATGGGCTATGGATTCCCTGCAGCAATTGGCGCTTCTCTGGCCAGACCGGAAAATATAACAATTGCAGTAGTAGGTGATGGAGGCTTTCAAATGACTCTTTCTGAACTATCTACAGCAGTTAATCAAAAATTACCAATTAAAATTCTGATAATTAATAATCATTACCTTGGAATGGTTAGGCAATGGCAGGATATGTTTTATGACAATCGCTTATCCGGGGTTGATCTAAAAGGGAATCCTGATTTTGTAAAACTTGCCGGGGCCTATGGTGCAAAGGGTTTTAGAATTAGAAGAAGTTCGGATGTTCGTAAAGTTCTGAGTGAAGCACTTGCATATAATGATGGTCCTTGTGTAATTGATGCAGAAGTGGAAAAGCTTGATAATGTTTTTCCAATGATTCCTGCCGGTGCAGGACTGAATGAAATATTACTGGAAGCACCCAAAATAAAACTCGAAAAACCTAAGGGGAGTACATAAAATGGCAGATACATACTCAACACATGCAATAGGATTGTTTGTAGCAAATAAATCCGGTGTATTAAATAGAATAGCCCTGGTGTTCTCCAGACGGGGATATAATATAGACAGTCTTGTAACTTCACCTGCCAGGAATTCTGATTTTTCACATATGAATATTATTGCTTCAGGGGAAAAGGAAACACTGGATCAGATTATAAAGCAGTTAAATAAGCTTGTAGATGTAGTTCATGCCAGAGATTATGCAGATATTGATATTGTAGAAAAAGAACTGGCACTTATTAAGGTAAAGTGTGTTGCAGAAAACAGAACAGATATCATGCAGATAGGCCATGCTTTCAGGGGTGAGGTTGTTGATATTTCAGATACAACCATTACTTTTCAGGTTACAGGTCCTTCCAGGAAAATAGATGGTCTGGTAAAAATGTTTGAAGTATACGGGATAATTGAAGTAATAAGAACAGGAAAAGTATTAATGGCAATAGGTGATGAGCTGACAGCTTTTGCAGGATATTCCAGAAAGACACTGCCAACACTTGAAGGTGATATTAATGAGGCTAAAAATTAATGGGTAAAAATTTGTTTAATAAGGTTTGGGATCTTCATAAAGTAGGAACCCTTGATTCGGGTTTGGATCAGTTGTTTATAGGTCTTCATCTTATTCATGAGGTAACTTCTCCTCAGGCCTTTGCCATGATAAAAGAGAGAGGCCTTAAGATCCTCTATCCGGAACGTACTTTTGCCACTGTTGATCATATTGTTCCAACGGAAGATCAGGCGAGACCATTTAAGGATACTCTTGCAGAAAAAATGATGGAAGCACTGGAAAATAATACTAAGGAACATGGTATTCTTTTATACGATTTAAAAAGTGAAAATCAGGGGATAGTACATATAATCGGCCCTGAACTTGGATTAACTCAACCTGGAATGACAATTGCCTGTGGTGATTCTCATACTTCAACTCATGGTGCATTTGGTTCAATTGCTTTTGGTGTAGGTACTTCACAGATAAGAGATATTCTTGCTACTCAGACTATAGCCATTAGCAGACCTAAAGTCAGACTTATCAAAATTGATGGTTCTTTACCTCCTGGAGTTTATGCAAAAGATGTAATTCTTCGGGTAATAAAAGACCTGGGAGTTAAGGGTGGAATTGGTTATGCCTATGAGTTTGGCGGAACAGGAATAGCGCAGCTTTCCATGGAAGAGAGAATGACTATTTGTAATATGAGCATTGAAGGTGGTGCCAGGGTTGGTTATATCAATCCGGATGAAACAACATTTGAGTATATGAAGGGTCGTCATTTTTCTCCATTGGAAGAAAATTATGAGAAAGCTGAAAATTACTGGAATTCAATTAAATCTGATTTTGATGCGGACTATGATGATGTCTATTCTCTGAATGCTGAAGATCTGCAGCCTATGGTAACCTGGGGCATTAACCCCGGACAAAGTGTGGGTATTGGGGAGAATATGCCTTTATTAAGGAATCTTGATACAGATAACAGAGAAACCGTGGAACAGGCTTATAAGCACATGGGGTTTAAAGAAGGTTCTCCTATACTGGGTCAGGAAATAAATGTTGCATTTATTGGTTCATGCACAAATGGAAGAATTTCAGATTTAAGAGTAGCTGCAGAAATAGCAAAGGGGCGAAAGGTAAACCCCAAAGTACGGGCTTTGGTAGTTCCAGGGTCGAAACGTGTCGCTAAGCAGGCGGAAGCGGAGGGTCTGGATAAAATTTTTATTGAAGCAGGTTTTCAATGGCGAAATGCAGGTTGTTCAATGTGCCTGGCTATGAACTCAGATAAACTAAAAGGGAGAGAAATTTCTGCAAGTTCTTCGAATCGTAATTTTATTGGTCGTCAGGGATCTCCCACTGGTCGCACACTGCTAATGAGCCCTGCAATGGTTGCTGCTGCTGCTGTTACAGGTAAAGTCGTTGATTCCAGAGATCTCCAGGAGGTATAGCATGGATACAAAAGATATGAAAAGAGAGTTGCTATCCGGAAGATGTATTCCTGTCAGGGGGAACGATATAGATACTGATAGAATTATTCCGGCACGCTATATGAAGGTTGTTTCTTTTTCCGGTTTAGGTGAGTTTGCTTTTTATGATGAAAGATTTACCAGTGATGGTAATCTTAAGTCTCACTCATTTAACCAGGATAAATTTAAAGGTGCATCTATTCTTCTGGTTAATAAGAATTTTGGTTGCGGCTCTTCCCGGGAACATGCTCCTCAGGCTCTTCATCGATTCGGTATAACAGCTGTTATTGGTGAATCTTTTGCTGAAATATTTGAAGGTAACTGTGGTGCTATGGGTATACCTGTACTTACAGTATCGTCTGAAGTGATTGATAAACTAATGTCTGAGACTGAAAAACATCCTGAATTAAAGATGCAAATTGATATAAAATCTAAAAATATTAATTTCAGGGATATTGATTATACTCTGAATATTCCTGATTCAAGCAGATCCTCACTATTGGAAGGAACCTGGGATTCTACTGCTTCACTTATAGCATTAAAAGATTCGATAATTTCAATGGCAGCAGCTCTTCCGTATATTAGTAGATTCTCAAAATAATTAAGCAGCTAAATTGAAAGTCTTTCAACAGTATTCAGAAGTTTATCTGCTGAAAAAGGTTTAATAATCCAGTCTTTAATTCCTTTTAACTGCTTCCAGGAATTTTTACCTATATTATCTGTCAGCATAAGTATGGGTATTAAACTATATTTATCATCTGATCTTAATTCATTTGTAAAATAAATAATTCTTCCACTATTGATATTCATATCGGCAATAATTAATCTAATGTCATATTCTGAAAGTATATTCAGTCCTTCGGTTGTAGAATTTGTTGATAAAACTTCATAGTTATTTTCCTGGAGGGTCAAAAAAATATTCTTGGAGATTGCTTCCGATTTTTCCAGTAATAAGACTTTATCTGACATACCCACCTCTTAGGATATAATTAATTCCAGTTCTTTAATTTCCTTAAAAGATCTAAGTTTACTAATACTTTTGTTTTGTATTTGTCTTACTCTTTCTCTTGTTATTCCCAGGATAGAACCTATTTCTTCCAGTGTTAGTGGGCATTCTCCTGATAAACCATATCTTAGTTTGATAATCTTTTTTTCCCGTGAAGAGAGTTCACTTAATGATGAATCCAGAATATCCTGTAGATTTTTTGTGAGTGCACTTTCAAATGGCTGTTCATAATTATCATCATAAATCAGATCGGAAAGAGTACTGTTGTTATCATCATTAATGGATGTATCCAGAGATGCTACTTCTGTCCAGTATGATAAATAAAGCTCCACTTTTTCAGTACTCAAATTCATATAATCTGCAATTTCTGCAATTTTGGGCTCTCTTCCATATTGCTGAGATAGATACTTAATAATTGAGTGGCACTTTTTTACAGAACTGAGAATATGTATGGGAATTCTAATTGTTCTTCCTTTATCTGCAATAGCTTTTAGAACTGATTGTTGAATCCACCATGAGCCGTATGTGGAAAATCTACAGTTTTTTGTATAGTCAAATCGTTCAACAGCTTCTATAAGACCAATATTCCCTTCATCTATCAGATCAAGGAGTTTTAATCCTCTGTACTGAAATTTTTTGGCAATTGATACTACCAGTCTTAGATTTGAAGTAATCATTTCTTCTCTTAGTTTACTAACTTTTTCTTTAAGTTCTTTTATTTTAAGCATATCTTTTTCAGAACCGATATCTTTTTTGTCAAAGTTTTTTTCCAGATGAATAATCTTCTTTTTTAAATTTTGAATACCCTTACCTAATTTTAGCTCTTCTTCCCTGGATAGGAGGGAATATTTTGATATTTGTTTAAGATAGAATGATAATGGGTCAATATCTACATTACTTTCTTTATTACCGGATTTAGAAGGTTTGCTTAGAATAAACATATTATTACTGATATCATTTCTCATCTCTCTACTCCTGAAACTTATAAACTGTTGTAAGTTTGACTTATAGAGATGTAGTTGACAATCAGGGTATTTTGAGACTTTCCATAGGGGATTCCCCTATAGGAGAGCAGGTTCCCTTATGTTTTGTTTATTCGTTTCTGAATTTTCCTCTTAGAGAGTTTTTTAGGATCATGGATCTCTGTTTCTTTTGTCATATTTTTATTTGCAATAAAAAGTATGGATATTCCAAGGATAATCATAAAAAAGCAAAGGATTTGCCCCATTGAAAAGTTGAAGAGAATAAACCCAAGGTCTCCATCAGGTTCTCTGAAGTATTCTATGAAAAATCTAACAACACCATAGCCAATAAGGTAAACAGCTAAAAGAAACCCATGAAAAGTTTTTCTTTTTCTAAAAATAAACCATATAACTGCCCATAAAAAGATTCCTTCGAAGAAAGCTTCATATAATTGAGATGGGTG
>DAOWEB010000108.1 GCA_030638735.1 Spirochaetaceae bacterium | reverse complement strand
TTCACCACATAATATTGATTTTGATAATGAGGGAAGAATCTATATTGCAAATTATGCTGGTAGTACTGAATCTGGTTTTATCAGAATAGATAATATTGCCGGTCTAAATCCCATTTATAAAAATAGAGATAGTGTTTCAGGTATAATTGCTCTTACAGTTGATCGGGTAAATAATCTTATATATTATACCGATGGATCAACAGTATATAGAAATAACCTTGACGGAACAGATGAGATAATACAAATTGCCAGTGATGAAGGACTGTTTGATATAAAGGGATTATCACTTGATAATAATGGTAATATATATATTGCTCATAATCCTGATGGCGGTCAAATTCTTAAGTACAGTCTTAATCCATCAGTATTTGTATCTGGTAAGATAGCTGGAGATTTAGGCCTTTCATGGCTTAATACTTGGGATATTATGGTAAAGGGAACATCTCTATTTATTACTAATCCAGGTGGTGATGTAGGTGAACAAATTATTGAACTTTCTACTACTGATTTAAGTCTGATAGGTAATTATGGAAATACAACTACTACTGTAGATACTTCTCTAGGAATGTTTTACGGCCCGCGTCGTTTTTCCGCACAGATGAATGATGAAATAACTATAATAGATGATTATGATGCTGGAGGAATGGGTCCAAATTTTGATAAAATCATCCAAATGAACAATATATCAGGGAATGGCTGGATAACTTTGCCTACTACAGGTGCAGCAGATGAGAGTGGGCAATCACTGTTTTTATTTTTCACCCTTAATCCTCCCCCTGCATAAACTTATAATGATTGTCATACTATCCAGAATTAACACTCCTGGATAGTATTTAATTTCAGTGATATCGATGTAGCAATAATAAATTGGGGGTTATAAATATGTTCAATAAAATAAGGATGTTTAAAAATATGAAAATTCTGATTATACTTTTAACAGTGGTAACAGTTTTAACCGGCTGCTTCTTTGGAACAGCTATTGAGAAAACTGTTACACCGACTATACGCGCAATAGGAATACCACTTGATATAAATATTGGTTCAATGACCCTGACCGTAACTGATTCTGACAGTGTCATTATAGTAGAAGAAACCTATACAACTCTTCCTACCGAGATTACAATAGAAGTACCGGAAGGAAACGGTATAAACTTTGAATTAACAATTCAGTTAGCAGATGCATTTATTGCTGTTGATCCTGGTGCAGCAACTTCATACACAGGAACAGATACAGTTGATATATCAGTTGATAGTGCTGTTGTGACACTGAATATGAGGGTTGGAAGCACAAAGCTAGTTGTTCCTGATTATTATTTTAATAACCGTGTACTTCAGTTTGATGATATTAGCGATACAACATCTATTGTACTTAATTCAGCATCTCCTGTATTTGGAGCATGGCTTACTGCAGGTGGACTACAATTCAGACCATATGATATTGATTTTGATAATGAAGGAAAAATCTATATCGCAAATAACTTAGGCGGTAGTGGAATGGGTAGTAATTGTGTTATCCGTGTCGATGATATTACAGGAATAAATCCGATAAATTTTACAGAACCTGAATACGATTACGGAGTAATTGCCCTAACTGTAGATCGTCGAAATAATTTTGTATACTATGCGACTTCAGCCGCATCTCTGCTTAATTCTATTTTAAATAGGTCAGCCCTTGACGGGACTGGAGAGATTGAACTGGATGTAACAACTGGAGTAGCTAGTATTGATAGCATTCAAGGTATGACAATGGATGAGAACGGTATTATTTACATATCTGGAACAACTCCTGCAACTGATCCAACTGTTTTTAGATATGATCCTGTGCTCCAGTCAGTTACAGCAAGTTATACAATGCCAAATGCTATTACCAATAACCCATGGGATGTTATTGCAAAAGATGATTTCGTGTATATAACAAACCCCGATGGAGCAGATGGTTGGAAAATTATACAATTAACTCCGAACCTGACTACTCCCGTTGGATACGGCATAGATAAAACGGAAGCTATGTATACTGCGGACACAGCACCTGGTCATTTTTATCATCCCAGACGTTTTGTTGCTGTATTGAATAAAAAGCTTACAATCATTGATGATCGCTATGGAGAGGAACTAGATAAATTAGTTTCAATAGATGATATATTGGGAACAAACTGGGAAACACTTCCGGCAACCGGAGATGGACAGAGTATGTTCTTCTTTTACGTCCCTTGTTAAGTTATTTGTGAGAATTACTTACTATACTTCCGGAACTACCGGCACAGGCCGGTTGGTTCGGGGTATCTCAATAGGAACAGCATTAGCCAGAAATGGAGTAATTGCAAATTTTACAATTCTAAGCAGCTCCCCCTTCGGACACCTGGCAGACGAACTTAATATTAACCATATAGAAATACCAGTTGAAACTGAGAATCAGCTAAATAAAGATAATTTCCAGGATTCCATACTGTTCAAAGCTCTGACTGCACTTAAACCAGATATACTCCTGATAGATCTATTATGGTTTCCTCTGTACAGTTTTATAGATAAGATTCCCGGTAAAAAAATATTCCTCTGGCAGCGCATGGCAAAAAAGTTTTTTTCTATGGAACTTCCTTCAGGTAAAATTAAATATAACCCTGAACATTACGACCTTGCTCTGGCAATGGAACCTTTCCTTGGAGAATGTCCGGATCAGGAGATCAATCCACTTATTCTCCGGAACAGGAATGAAATACTTTCAAAAAAAAAGGCATTAAAGGAACTTTCAATTAATGGGAAAAAGAATTGTCTTATTGCCTACAACGGACATCCGGGAGATTTTGAAAGAGTAAAACAAGAGTACTTATATCTTGAAAAAGATGGATACAATATAGTTGCTACTACAAACTACAAAGGAGGTATATTTCCAGTTATAGATTATTTTAACGCTTTTGATTTAATTGTATGCGGAGCCAGTTATAACTCTTTCTGGGAAGTAATATTCTTTAAGAAAAAAGGAATCTTCGTCCCTACAAAAACCAGGTTTGTAGACGGAGAAAGATTGATACGTCAGTTCAGTAATTACTCTTTTAAAGAGAATGGAACAGATCAGTTAGTAAAAATTATGCTGAATTTATAGATTAAATTTTCTTTACTATATGTATTTCAACATCATTAAAAAAAACCCATTCCACATCCAACATCCAGAACAGTTCCTTTTTTTGGTAAGTAATTTTTTATTAAATTTATTTTTTTTCTAAAC
>DAOWEB010000150.1 GCA_030638735.1 Spirochaetaceae bacterium | reverse complement strand
GGGATAGAAGAGAAAATCCCGGAACGTGGTTGTTGCCACCGTAGGGGACGCAGATCTGCGTCCCGTACAGGATGCAAGACAAAATGTGATCCAGCTTTACAATCCCGTGAGGAATTGCAACGAATAGCCCGGCCCTGTAGGGGCGGGGTCACCCCGCCCTTACAGGGCAACGCCCAGAGATATATAATCGACCAACCCAAAATAATCAATTTATTGTATATATCAGTCATCTTAATGATTTATCTATGATATTTACAAAGAATTCTGATAATTTATTTGACCTACGGCACGGGATAAGTTAGTATTCTCCTTTCGGCAATTATTTTAATATTTCTGGCTCAAATAGAGTTCCAGGTTTTCTGTGGCTGGTCGGGATGTAGTCCCTACTCGCCTAAGAATCGTAAGGAGGTAAGGTGGATACAAAACAAATTAAAGAGATGGATCGTGCTCATGTAATTTACAGCTGGGCAGCCCAGAAAAATGTAAATCCAATTATTATGGATCATGCAGAGGGTATTCATCAGTGGGATACTGATGGGAAAAAATATATTGATTTTTGTTCAGGATTATTGAACATCAATATTGGACACAGTAATAAACATGTTCTGGACTCAATGAAGGCACAGATGGATAAGCTGTGTTATGTAGGGACTATGTTTGGATCAGAACCAAAAGCTAAACTTGGTAAAATGATAGCCGAGGTTACACCTGGAGATCTGGATTACACCTTTTTTACAAATGGTGGTGCAGAAGCCATTGAAAATGCAATAAAAGCAGTAAGACTGGCTACGGGCAGACATAAGATCTACTCCAGATGGAGAAGTTATCACGGAGCAACAGCTGGGGCAATTACCCTTACAGGAGACCCAAGAAGATGGTCTGCAGAACCCGGTATTCCTGGTGTTGTAAAATTCTTCGGCCCCTACCCTTATAGGGATCCATTTGGAGGAAAAACCGAAGAGGAAACAAACAGACTGGCTCTTGAAGTTTTAAAAACCCAGGTTATGCTCGACGGGCCTCAGACAATTGCCGCAATTTTTATGGAACCAATTGTAGGAACCAATGGAATTATTATTCCTAACAAAGAATATATGCAGGGAGTTCGCCAGCTTTGTGATGAAAACGGTATTTTAATGGTAATTGACGAAACTATGTCCGGATGGGGAAGATCGGGTAAATGGTTTGGGATAGAACATTTCGATGTTGTTCCGGATATTATTACTACTGCAAAAGGCCTTACATCAGGCTATGTACAGCTTGGAGCAATGATCTGGAATAAAAAACTTTGGGACCACTTCTATGATCATCCATTTGTTGGTGGATTAACCTATGGTGGACATGCTCTTGGTTGTGCTACAGGTATTGCCAATATCGAAGTTTACAAAAAAGATAACTTAATTGAGAACTCTGCTGTTGTCGGTGAGCACATGAAAAAGAGACTCCTCGAACTTAAAGAAAAACATGCATGTGTTGGAGATGTAAGATCAATTGGTCTGTGGGCAGCTCTTGAACTGACTTCAGATAAAAAGACAAAGGCTCCTTTGGCCGGATTTAACAATTCTATCCAGAATGTAGCTCCGGACTTTACAAAGAGACTTGCAGAACTTGGTCTTACTTTGTTTGCAAAATGGGATTTTGTATTTATTGCACCTCCTCTTATTATATCTAAAGAGCAGGTTGATGAAGCAGTTGATATTATTGATGAAGCGCTAAAAGTAGTAGACGCAAAAATAAAGTAGAGATAGGGAGAATAAATAGTATGGCAGATAATTTAAAAGAGATGCTGGCAAAAGCCAGAGCAGCCCAGAAAATTGTTGAATTCTGGCCTCAGGAAAAAGTAGATGAAATGGTTGCAGCTGCAGCATGGGAAGTATTCAAACTTGAAAATGCGGAAGCATGTGCAAGAATGGCAACAGATGAAACAAAGATGGGTATATATGAACATAAACTTATTAAACATCAGAAAAAAACAATAGGAACTTTACGTGATCTTGACGGTGTAAAAACTGTTGGTATTGTTGAAGAAGACAAGGAAAAGGGTTTAATTAAAATAGCAAAACCTGTTGGAGTTATTGGTGCGCTTACACCTGTTACAAACCCTACTTCAACTCCTCCTGGAAATGGCCTTCCTATTCTTAAAACAAGAAATGCTGTAATTTTTGCACCCCATCCAACTTCCAAGGGATGTACAAATCTTGCAGTAGATTATATGAGAAAAGGTCTTGAAAAAGTAGGTGCACCTGTAGATCTTCTTCAGTGTATTAAAGAACCTTCTGTTGAATTAACACAGGAACTTATGAAAGAAGTTGATTTAATTGTTGCTACTGGTGGTGCCGGTATGGTTAAAGCTGCATACTCTGCAGGAAAACCTGCATATGGTGTAGGAGCAGGAAATGCAATAATGGTTGTTGACGAAACAGCAGATTTAAAGGATGCAGCTCATAAAATTTTCCTTGGAAAAACTTTTGATAATGCAACTTCATGTTCTTCTGAAAACTCAGCAGTTATTCAGGCAAGTATTTTTGATGTTATGGTAGATAATCTGAAAGAAGAAGGTGGTTACCTCTGTAATGCAGATGAAAAAGCAAAACTAAAAGCTACAATGTGGCCTGATGGAACACATTTAAACAGAGATATTGTTGCACAGCCTCCTTTAAAAATTGCAAAAATGGCAGGTCTTCCTGTTCCTGACGATGTTAAATTTTTGATGGTTCTGGGAGAAACAATTGGTGCTGAAGATATGTTTGGATGTGAAAAACTATCTCCTGTTCTTACTCTCTGGAAGTTTAATGAGTTTGCTGATGCTATTGATTATGTTGAAAAGCTTACTGCTTTCTGTGGTTTCGGTCACTCCTGTGGTATCCACACAACAAGCGATGCTAACATGATTGAACTTGCAACCAAGGTAAAGGTTAGCCGAATTATGGTTAGACAGCCACAGAGTTACGGTAACAGTGGAAATTATGACAACGGTATGCCTTTCTCTATGACCCTTGGTTGTGGTACATGGGGTGGAAACATTGTTTCTGAAAATATTGGTTGGAAACACTTCCTTAACCTGACATGGGTTTCTCAGCCTATCGAACCTGTTCTTCCAAATGAAGAGAAATTATTTGGTAAGCACTGGGAAAAATTCGGTAAATAACATCAAATAACAATAAAACATATGCAGTAGAGACGCGATTAATCGCGTCTCTACCTGCAATATCATTATGTCTTCATCCCCATTTTATTTTTCAATCCAAATTACATTTTTTATTATAAATACCTAAAAATAATTTCTCATCCAATAGCTTTTGAACAATCAATTTATCTTTATAATTGACAATACACCCATAAAGACACTATGTTATACGTATAACAGCACACACTTGGAGGAGCATTATGGACACAGTAAGATTAAATATCACAATGCCGAACAATCTTGCAGCAAAAATGAATTCTCTAATTAAACCAAGACAGCGAAGCCGGTTTATTGCTGATGCTGTACAACAAAAAATTTCACAACTTGAAGAAATAACTCTTCAAAAGCAACTGGAAGAGGGTTATAAGGTTAGGAGAGAAGAAAGCCTTACTATCTCAAAAGAATTTGAGAATTTAGATTTAAGAGGGTGGGATGAATATTAAGCGGGGAGAAATATATTTTTGTGCCCTTGATCCGGTTTTAGGTAGAGAGATTGCAAAGACAAGACCGGTTGTAATCATTTCGAATAATACTAACAATAAGTTTTCGGGAACAGTTACAATTCTTCCAATTGCATCCGGAAATATTGATAAAATATACCCTTTTGAAGTTCTAATTGAGAAAGGAAGTGGTAATCTTCAAAAAAACTCAAAAGTTGAGGCCGATCAAATACGTACAATCGATAAAAGCAGGTGTATATCCCTTATTGGTAATTTAGAAGTAAACCAACTAAGAAAAATTGAAAAGGCCATGAAAATTCATCTTGCATTGTAAAAAACCCGATGCCTTAAGCGGAATACCCGATTGGAATAAACTGCAGAAAAGAATAAACTCTGGATAGAAAAAAGAGAAACTATATTTATAGAGGAAAACATAATGGTAATTACAAAGTCAGATTTTGGATCAATAAACAACAAAGAAGTATATCTCTTTACCATAAAAAACAGCAACAAAACAGAAATACAGGTTACAAATTACGGCTGTATAATAACCTCCATAAAAGTAAAAGATAAAAATGATAATTTTACAGACATAGTCCTGGGATTTGATACTCTTAACGATTATTTAAATGAGCACCCCTACTTTGGTGCTGTTATAGGCCGTTATGGAAACCGTATTGCCGGAGCAGAATTTGAGCTGAATGGAAAAACATATAAACTGTTTGCAAACAATGGGAAAAATCATCTCCATGGGGGCAAAAAGGGTTTTGACAAGGTTGTTTGGGATTATAAAACCAGTGATAACACTCTAAAGTTGACCTATTTAAGCCCGGATAAAGAAGAAGGATATCCAGGTAATCTAAAAATCAGTGTAAATTACACCCTTACAGAAAACAACGAATTTAAAATTAACTATGAAGCGGTTTCTGATGAAGATACAGTTCTTAATCCTACAAACCATTCCTATTTCAATTTAAACGGTGAAGGATCAGGGAGCATTCTGGACCACAAATTAACACTCAATGCAGATTATTTTGTTCCTACAGATTTGGAAAGTATTCCAACTGGAGAAATAAGACCTGTCACTGGCACATCCTTCGATTTTACAGTCAATACAGCAATAGGAGAGAGGATTGAGGACAAAAACGAACAGCTGATATTTGCCGGTGGATATGATCATAATTTTATTATCAATAAATCTGACAATAATCTAAATCTGGCCGGGAAGGTTGAATCTGATAAAAGCGGTATAAAGATGGATGTTTACACAACAGAACCTGGAGTTCAGTTTTATACCAGTAATTATCTGGATGGAAGTATTAAAGGGAAATCCGGAAACTATGAACAAAGGTCCGGATTCTGCCTGGAAACCCAGCACTATCCCGATTCTCCCCATTTTCCGGAGTTTCCAACTACTGTTCTTAAAAAAGGAGATGTTTTTAGATCGGAGACTATTTACAGGTTTTACCTATAGGATAGTTATACTGCATCTTCATACGATTGACATAAATTCAATTCCTAAACACAATGAATTTATATGAACAAAATAAAACCATTTTCACTACTAATAAAACCAGCATCTGCAGCATGTAATATACGTTGTGAATACTGCTTCTATATTGATCACCTTAACTATATTAAAGAAGGTGACAAGCCTTCAATGTCCTATGAAACTCTGGAAAAAATGATCTCCAGCTACATGAAACTGCCCCTGCCGGAATACAGTTTTGGCTGGCAGGGTGGTGAACCTACAATTATGGGGCTTGATTTTTTTAAAAAGGCTGTAGAGTTTCAAAAACAATATGCTCCACCTAATGCAGGGATAAGCAACGGCCTACAGACAAATGCAACATTAATTGATCAGCCTATGGCAGAGTTCTTTGCTGAGCACAACTTTCTTCTTGGAGTAAGCCTGGACGGACCAAATGATATTCATAATAAATTCAGACTTACTATTGAGGGGAAACCAACCCACAGTAAAGTAATGCAGGGAATCAATTATCTTCGAAATGCAAAGGCAGAGTTCAATATTTTATGCCTTGTAAACTCAGAAAATGTTAAGAAACCAAAAGAGTTGTACAAATACTACAAAGAAAAAAACTTTAATTTCCTGCAGTTTATACCCTGTGTGGAATATGATGATAAAGGAGATTTAACACATTATTCCATTGCCGGAAAACAGTGGGGAGAGTTTCTTTGTGAAGTTTTCGATATCTGGTATAGAAAAGATACAAGGAAGGTTTCTATCCGCCACTTTGATTCTGTGCTTAACTATCTGGTAATGGGGAAATATACAGAATGCACCATGGATAATGACTGCAGGCAGTACTTTGTTGTGGAATACGATGGAGGAATATTTCCTTGCGATTTTTTTGTAAAAAAAGAACTCCAGTTAGGTAATATAAATTCGACGAACTGGGAAAAAACTTTAGACAGTCCACTCTATGAAACTTTTGGTAAAAAAAAGAGTATGTGGAATAAAAAATGTACTATTTGTAAATGGCTGAAACTTTGCCATGGAGACTGCCCGAAAATGAGAGGCTCTGATACAAATCCAGATACACTTAGCACATTATGCGAGGGGTGGCAAATGTTTTATGAACACACTATAGAACGATTTGAAAAACTTGCCAAAGAGATTAAAAACTCCGGTTTTTAACCCTGCTAACAAGTTTCTTAAAATCTTCTGTTTGTTTTCGTATCTGTTTTACAAAACCATTATCTTCAATAGTTCCTATTGAAGCTATCATCTCTTCTTTGTTTCTATATGTCTTCTGACGAAATGGATTATCAAAGTCCTTTTTCCTGGTAATGTAAACCTGCTGACTTATAAAGTCCTGTATTTCCACTGCCTTTTCCATAGCTGATATCCATAAACTTTCAGTCAATTTATCTATTCCCAATATACCACATAAAACAGCATATGCATGTTTTTGCTTTTCCCCTGTATATTCTTCATAAAAAGAATTGTACCTATTATGGATCTCTTCCCAACTGGTAATATTCCCGGATCTAATATCTATTCGTAAACTGTCGACATCTTTTTCAGAAATAAGCTGTCCACCAAAATTCACCCAACGGTGTTCACAACTTCCTTCTAAAATATTACACATATCATTAAAAGATATTTCCGGATTTGATTCTGCAAAAACAAGTAAATTTTTAACAGCATAATAATGAAGCATATCATGATATGCACCATATGCTTTATATGCTTTAATAATTAAAACCTTTCTCTTTGATTTTTCAAAATCTTCACCCCGAATTTCCAGATCTTTAATTTGATTTTCATCTCCTTTTATAAGCAATCGACCTTTTTCAACTAGTTTATTTTCATTTCCGATATCTTTCAGATTAACCTTACTGCGTAAATAAGCCTTAGCTGTGTATATTTCCAATAATCTACAAGCATGAATTATCTCTTCTACAGTGTCCGGTGCCAGAAAATCAAATTCTATATTTTGGATTTTGTTCATCCGTTTGTCTCTATCATTATATTTCCATGTATTTCGTGCCAGAGCATACATATTGTACATCCACCAGAATGCAGGGAGAACTTCCAATTGGTCTTTTGATACATTATTATTAATAAGTGAAAAGGGAAGAGGGATATCAAGCTCTGCAGGGTAATGTGCTTTAGAAAGCAGTGTAAAGGAGGCAAACCTGCAGGAGTGTTTTACACTAGTACATAACCCGGGCCAGAACCCCCGGCCTGCCTGTATTTCATTATCATTAGCCCTGCTGTTATGATTAGACCCAATGGTTGCTCCAGCAGCAATATTACTTTGACCCATAACTACAGATGCAATAAGAAATGAATTATTATGGTGCTGCTCATGTGCCGGAAATATAAGATTATTAAGCACTTCACAACATGAAATTGTTGAATTATCTCCTAAAAAGGAATTAATAAGTCTAGCTCCATACTTTAAGTTTGAATTATTTCCTAAAATAAAACGCACAGCCTTGCAGCCATAAAAAATATGACAACCATAACCAATAATACCATTTACCAGTTCCACTCCCTCCCCAATTTGAGTGGGTTCTGCTTCCGAAGAATTGATAGTTAAATTTTTAAGTTTATTTGCCCCTTTAATATAGCAATCCGAATAAATTTTGACATCTTTTAGAATAAGTGAATTTTTTATTACACATTGATCTCCTACGGTTCCATAATAACCCAAATGAGAATCAAAACTATTCTGTGTAATTTCTTTTAGTTTTTCCTGTAAAATAGTATCATCACGGTACTTTGCCCAAAGCCAGGCGTCGGCAGTTATCATACCATTAAAAGGAAGAACGCTGCGACCGCCAGCTTCATTCATTAAATCAAGAGACACCCGGACATCTTCCGGTTCACCATCTTTAACAATTCCATTACCGAATTTTGCATGATTTGTAGTATTCATCTCTTTAATATTGAATAAGATACAACGGTCACCAATAATAAAGTGTGACAAATATCGTACTTCATGGATTGCTGTATTATCACCTATATCACAGGAGATAATAACACTATTTGTAATACCCACAGGAACCCTAAGGTCGTGATGCTCAAGAATATTATTACTGATATTACCAAGGCGAACCAGACCGTAAAATTTATTGCCCTTAACCTGGCCCGGATCAAACTGATCGGTAACAAATAGTGAATCCCAATTATCAGAAAAATTATCATTATTTACCAAATTTTTTATTTCATCCGGCCGTAAATGACGCCAGCGATCTTGTGACCAGGGGATTTGAGTATTACGAATATAATACTCATCTTTTCCTTCTGGAAGATAATTAGAAGGAATAAAACCAGATCCAAGACTATTTGCAGGTAAAATAGAAACAGTACCCATATATGTTCTCCTTCGGTTGCATGGACGAGCAGCAAACTTGTTTGCGACCAGTCCTCGGTTGCATGGACGAGCAGCAAACTTGTTTGCGACCAGTCCTCGGTTGCATAACAATTCAATATTCTAATCAATTTATTTCATAATAACAAATGATTTATTGTGCTGATATAAACAATTTTGGATAATCAGTTGCACCATGAACAACCCTATAAATATAACCCCGCTTTCCAATCACTTTATAAACACAAATATATTCTCCACTAATCAACTTTCTATAATTTTGTTTTCGCAATATATCATCTGGATGCTCCATTCCGGAATATGGCTGCTCTTCGAGAATTTGTATAGTATCCAGTAGTTTATTGGTTATTTTTTCAGCTGATTCCGGGCTGGTCGTTCGCAGGCTCACTGCTCGCCCATGCATCCCCGAACCTGTCATCCTTAGATGATACCCGGCAATTTTTTCAATATCTTTAGCAGCAGGTGTTAATATTTCAACTTTATACTCTGGCACTGGTGTATATCTCTTTCAGGCGGTTCTTCATCTCTTCTATGGTATATGTCGGTTCACCTGAGAGACGGGAAAGTTCCGCTTCAAGTACAGCCTCCCTATGTTTTAGTACTTTGTCTCTTTCTTCATAGGCTTCAACACTCATAACAACCAAATCTCCTTCACCATTTTTAGTTATAAAAATAGGTTCCTGAGTTTGATGAGCCAGAGAGGAAATATCTCCATAATTATTTCGTAAAGTAGTTGATGATTTAATTTGCATAACTTGCTCCATAGACTTATTCTGCCATAATTATACCATTATTATCAATTTAGTTCCAGTAAAGCTTTTTGCGCTGTATTACAAACTTATGGAAATTTCCTTTATAAATCATTAATTCTATAATAGAATAGCATAAAAGGAGCAGATATGAAAAACGGAACTCTTATATTCAATCCAGGAAGCGGTCGGGGGAAAGGATCTCATCGAGCTGAAGTATTTAAAACCCAGTGGGAAAAACGTTTCCAGGGAAGTCTACTTTTACGTCCTACCAAATCTTATAAAGATATAAGAGTTGCAGCAAAGGAAGCATACAAAACTGACACCATACCTGTTTTTCTCGGAGGGGATGGTACTCTTTCGGAATCCATTCAGGGAATTGCCGAACTAATGGATTTTAAAAAGATAGAAAAACCTGTTGGATTTCTCTCCGGAGGCTCCGGTGACAGTTATATGAGAGACTTTGGAATATCCAGCTTTGAGGAAGCTTCTGCAGCACTTCTGGAAGCTGTTGAAAGCGATTCTACAATAGAAGCAGATATAGGACTGATTGATTTCAAAGCTTTTAATCCCGAAACTCCTGATAAACCGGGGAAAGAAGACAAACGAATTTTTATAAATATATGGGGATTGGGACTGTTACCTGAAATTGCGGAACTTGCCATGAAAATGCGATATATGGGCAGTAATAACTATACTGCAGCTACTCTTCTCAAACTAATAAAACATAAACCTTCTCGTCTACACGTCGAAATAGATGCTAAAGAAACTGATTATATAAGTAATTTCCTCTGCTTATCAAACAACCGTTTTACAGGTGGAAAGATGGATATGGCTCCTTTTACACGGATTAATGATGGAAAACTTTTTATGGTCTGCTCTGAAATAAAAACAAGAATGGGATTGTTTTCACTCTTCCCCTCAATTTTCAAAGGAGAACACATCAAATCCCCGGATGTTAATTCAGGATTTGTTCATAATCTGGTGTTTAAAGATGAAAAACATTTTTTCTGGAATATCGATGGCGATTTAGGATATGGGTTTAATCCGGAGATCTCTGTACAACCGGGATATTTTAAACTGTATATGCCAAAGGGACAGTATATCTAAATTTAGATCCATATAAAAAAGCCGCCCGGAGAGTTATCCACAGGCGGTCAAATCTAAGATTTAATATGCAAATCCATTTTTTCTTGCAATTGAAGATTCACCGTCTACGAATTTCCATGGGAAACAACCAACCTGGCATCTTGAATTAAGGTGTACATTCAGACTTCCAGTAACCAGCCTAAGTAAGCTATTTAGTACTTGACAGTATCATATATGCACAGTAAAATATTTCCAGTAACTGTCATATTTTGACAGTTTTAAACTTTTTTGGATCAATATGACAAACCTGACTGAAACATTTTTTGAATTATCTCCTCTCGGCCTGTTCACAATTCAGGATGTTGCTGCAGTTATTCAAGGCAGCAATAACAAACTATACAGTCTTATAAAAAGAGCCATTGCAAAAGAAGAGATTATCCGAATTCGAAGAGGACTGTACTGTCTTCCCAAAAAATATCTTAAAAAACATATTAACCTATATACAGTTGCACAGCATATTTATGGTCCATCATATATTAGCCTCGAATCAGCCTTAAGCTGGCATGGATGGATTCCTGAGGCAGTTTATACGCTAACAAGTGTTGCTTTTAATAAATCCAAAGACTATAAAACACCTTTAGGTATTTTTAGTTATAGTCATGTTCCACAAAATATTTTTTATGAATCTGTGGAACGCCATATCGATCAGGAAGGCTATATATTTTTTATGGCGAAGCCTTTGAAGGCATTGGTTGATTACATCTATATTAATAAGATTGATTTTGACAGTGTAGATTTTTTACTAAACAGCCTTCGTATTGAAAAAGAGGAGCTTAATAATCTTAAAAGTAGAGATTTTGATCTCCTGGCTGATAATTATGGAAATAAAAGGATTACCCAATTTATTACTAAAATTAAAAAGGATTTAAATAAATGAATATTCAAATAATTCAATCAAAATTAGATTCCTATAATTGCAATTCCACCAATGAAGAAGAACATGCAGTTAGAGAAATTACTCAGGAAGTAATCTTAGCTGCACTCGGAAGAACCGACTTTTTTAAATATTCTGCATTTCAGGGTGGGACCTGTCTTCGGATTTTTCATGGTCTGGAAAGATTTTCTGAGGATCTTGACTTCCTTCTAAAAGAGCCAAATAATAAATTCCAATTGGAACCATATCTAAAAATAATTTCGAATGAACTGGCTGCATATGGATATAATATCGAAATAGGTAAGCAATCTGATGAAGATAAAACAGTTAAAAAAGCTTTTT
>DAOWEB010000332.1 GCA_030638735.1 Spirochaetaceae bacterium | reverse complement strand
AGGACTACGTCCTTGCTCGCCCATGCAACCTTGGACATAAAAAAAGTCTGGGGACCCTAGTGTGGCTTGGACGAAGTCCAAACGCACGATGCCGAAGGAGACTTTTTTTATTAATCTGTAATTTTTTCAACACATTTCTATTTTATTAAAATATGTATTATCTCTAGGCCACATGGCAATGACCCCTGGGCCAGGTATGGCTTTGCCCTGAGGTACGATGGGGAAAACATACCGTTGGTAGCGAGCTCGCGAGCGGAACGTTGCCAGACTTTTTTTATGCCCAAATGGGGACACGCAAGGGGCACCCCTACGAAATTATTAATACATATTCTATTTCAAGAAAACAAAATATCTACATAAAAAGATCTGTAATTTATAAATATATCCTCCGAAAATAGAAATATATAATTACAGGCTTTTGCGATGTCTATGATATCGGTTTGTTTTTGGCTTTTTTCGCCAGTGATCGTTCCTTATTTTAGAGAAGAGCTGATTTATAATACAAAATGAGACACAGCGCAAAAAGCTTAATCAGGTTTTAATTTATGTAGGAATGGTATATATTAACTGTAATGACTTATAAGAGACTTATACTTGTAGTTCACATAATTATCATATTTACTCTTTTTTTAGGAATTCCTGTATTTGGACAGGATGATATTGAAAAAAACAATATTGTCATCCTTCCTATGGAAGGTAAAGATGTTCCTACTTATATTCCAATGATAGTTGAAAAACTTTTTGCAGCTAAAATTGATAAAACTGAAGCTTACTTTATATTCAACAGAGAGATATTTGACAATATTTTAAAAGAGAATGATATAACACTTCCCAATGCTATCACTGATGAAATAGCCCTTGAAATAGGTAAAAAACTTGAAATAAATCATATTCTCTATGGAAAGATAAGTCAGGATGATGATGGTTTTGTAATAAGTACAAAGATTATGGATTCTACAACCGGTACTGTAATATCAGAAGATACAGAAAGGGCTTCAGATTTACGGGGACTTGAAACTGCAGTTGCAAAATTGACAAGAGATATTGTAAAAGAAATATTGCCTGAAGAAGTAGTTGCAGAAGTTGTACAAACCCTGGATGATGCTGAACAGACAGATAAAGAAGCAGAAGTTGAGGAAAGTATTTCTGTTTTTGAAAAACTTGCAGAAGAAAACCCGGAAGAAGCACTTGCTCTTGTGGGAGAGCCTGCACGTGAAGCTATTAAAGAGACTGTAAGAGAAGAGGTTATTGAGGAAGAAATCCAAAATCTGTTTGAAGCAGAAAAAGAAGAAGCCGCTTTAGTTAAGAAACGTAAACGCCAGTTCTGGACTATGTTTACTCTTGAAGGCCTTAATCAGGTTGGGAATATGCTTGGTTCTTTTGCTGCTGTAACGAATACCTCTTCCCTTTATTCCTGGTCGAATTATATGAATAACAACTTCATCAATGATCCATATAGACAATATCTTGATAGTTTTGAAGCTTATCAGGGTTTACAGGCTGTTAACTATATATTTTCTGCCGGAGGAAATACTGGATTAACTTTATCACATGCATTATTTTTAGATGATATTTATTCATTTTCTCCTGCAGGAAGACATGTTTTTGCTGCATCCTATGCCTTGAATATTCTAGGTAATGCAGCTTCGGTTTTAACTAATCAAATTAGTTTTCACTCTTTGCATTACTATTCTGAATACAGTGCGGCAACGTCAGATTTTACGTCACCTTATGAAAATTATCGTGATTGGTATAACCTTTCCCAGATCGCGAGGTACACTACTTATGGTTTATGGGGTGTGGGATTAACAGGTATGCTCACAGCATCTTTTATTCCTGGTGAAGAAACTTCTCTGATTGTATCCGGAAAATCAAGATTTATGATGACTTTGGGTGGAGCTTTTCTTAGCCTTGGAAATATAAGTGCAGGTCTTTCGCTTGATTATATGGGAAGAGCTGAAACAGCCTGGATTAATGAAAATTCCAAATCCGGATGGGTTGGCCCTTCCTTGTATGATGAACTTAAGCTTACAGCAGATATCTTTACTTATTCATCCTATGGTATGTTTTTAACAGGTGGTGTGTTAACTTATCTTGCTTTGATATTACCTGCTAATAGTTCAGAAGATACAAATGACTCCAATGATATTGCCTTTGCAATAGTTCCGGATGGAGAAGGTTTTGGTGCAGTTGTGAGTTGGAGGTATTAGAAATGATAATGAAACTTATTAAATTATTTAGCATACTAATATCTCTTGTTTTTATAATTTCCTGTGATTTATTTTTTCCAGCACCTGTTGGAAGGGACAATCCTGAAGATGATGAGGTTCAGATACGTAATTTCTCTTCTCTTATAACTGGCAGCGATACAATAACAACAGTCTGGGATTGGAGATCTCCAAATCCTGCAACATCAGATTCCAGAATAATTGAAGAGATATGGATTGTTCATAGTGAAAATGATATGCCTTTAAGTCGTTTCCCCCTTAATCCTGATGAAGTAAAAAAAATTAAGGTTACGGCAAACTGGTATGTTGAGTGGACAAATCTTAAAAATGACAGTGAACATTATTTTGCTTTATATGCCAGGGAGCGTGGTGGAACATGGCTGGCACCTAAATATACAGATCAATTTATGGATAACAATCCTGGATATGTTGAATCAAGTACGGGTGTTCCTGTTCTAATTCGTGGAAATATTACTACAGGAGGAGTGCTTCTTAATGGAGATACAACTGTTAATGAAACTATATGGGGAGTAGCTCGAATTGATTATAGTCCAATTTCTAATATAGAATATAACATTAATGTTGAGTTAAATATATCCGGAGGGACTGTTGGAGATTTTTTAATTGTTCCAGGTTATTATATTTTTGAATCCGGAGATTCCTGGGACTTGATTTCTGATCCTGATAATCTTGATTATGATAATAAAATTGAAGTAAATATTTCAGGATATCCGGTTAATATCAATATTACAAATATTTTTAATATTACAGCTATATATGGATCTAATACATTTGTTCTTATTCCCACTACAGCAGGCAGTTCAGGTGTTGCTGCAACATTTGATACTGTAAATATGATGCCGAATAATTATAGTTACTGGAGAAGGAATTAAAGATTATGAATACACTTTTATTTCGTTTAAAAGTAGTAACACTAATTATAGTTTCTGTGTTAACTATGTCCTGTAACCTAATTATTAGTAATATATCTTCCAGAATCAATCCTAATGATCCGGAAGCGCAGATAAGCAACTTTAATGCATTTGCTCTTGATGTTGATAAAGTTCTTACTACCTGGCAATGGAATGAATATTATCATGATTCTGATGAAAGAATTGAAGAGATAAGAATCCTTCATAGTACTAATAACTATCCTCAGGTACTTATTCCATTTACCGGCGAATCAATTACTGACAGCAGTAAAACTGAGCTTGAATGGAAAGGCCTGGATAAAAATACTACACACTATTTTGCTCTGCATATGAAAGATGAACGTAATAGGTGGTATTCTCCCATCTATGCAAAAGCCACTTTACCGGGTACTGTTGTAACAGGTTTTGTATTTAATAGAATAAATTCTGTTAATGCTGATAGTGCTTCGGCTGAATGGATGCCGGATAATCCGCTTGAAATACGTGATTGGAAATGGGCAGTCCTCTATTTTGATATTCCAGATGGAGTTTATATTAACAATGCAACTATTTATCTTAGTCCATCTGGGTCAGCAACAGGTGTAACTTTTGCTCCTGTGATTGAACCTCTACCAGATGATGATATGGAAATTTATAATAGCTTGAAGGATGACTTTAGGGTAGATTATTCAAAATCTATTACTTTTACAACTATTGAATCTACATACGATATTACTGAAGTTGTAAGAGCAGCTGCTCTATCCTCTGAAAAAGCAATTTTAATAAAAACTGAAGATATGACTCCTCCTACACTAAATTATGATAATGATGCATCTGCTCCATATATTATAGCTGATATAATTAAATAATAATCTTTTCAAAATCCCTTTCCCATACTACAATACCTATAATACACAACTTATGTAACCGGAAGGGCAGATGGAACTTATTTTTGAATATCTTGTTTCTCTTCGAAATCTTTTAAGTCAGCATCCTCTTTTTACAGTCGGTATTATGCTGGTTATGGGATATTTTATTGGTACCCTGGCAGAAAAAGTAAAGTTACCTGAAATAACCGGTTTTATACTGGCAGGTCTAATAATGGGCTCTACAGTGACAGGTATTGTCCCCCATGAAATGGAAGAATCCCTTAAAGTTGTAACAGAAGTTGCTCTTGGATTAATAGCACTAACTATTGGTGGTGAATTCTACTGGGCCAAGCTGAAACGTATGGGACGGGAAGTAGTAATAATTACAGTTGTTCAAATTGTACTTACTTTTGGGGCTGTATCCATTGGTCTGGTTTTATTTGATATGCCCCTTCCTTTTGCTCTGCTTCTTGGAGCCATTGCCTCGGCAACTGCACCTGCTGCAACTGTTGCAATTGTCCAGTCTCTAAGAGCTCATGGTGTTTTTATAGATTATCTCTATGGAGTAGTTGCTCTCGATGATGCTGGTTGTGTTATTCTTTTCAGCATAGTTTTTGCCATAGCTTCAGGAATGCTGCTGGGAGATAATGCTGCAGCTGAGGCCGTAGGGCATGCTGTTGTCGATTCTTCTTTGGGGCATGGTGGTGCTGCTGTAATTGGTCATGCTCTTCTTGAAGTACTCCTTTCTATTATTGCTGGACTTATTAGTGGAGTAGCGGTTCATTTTGCTACCTGGAAAAAACAGAATTCCAATGAGATAATGATTATTACTATTGGTATTGTTTTTCTGTTTACAGCAATGGCAGTTATTTTTAGATTATCACCTCTTCTAGTTAACATGGCGGCAGGTGCTGTTATTATCAATTTTTCCCCAAAAAATCACAGAATATTCAGAGCTCTGGAACCTTTTACGCCTCCAATTTATGCTCTCTTTTTTGTAATCGCAGGTACAGAACTAAATCCTGCTGTTCTAATTCAGAAAGATATTTTAATTTTTGGGATAGTTTATATTTCACTTAGAGCCATTGGAAAGTATGGCGGTGTATATATTGGATGTCGTGTTTCGAAAGTTAAAAGTGTTATTACAAAACATCTTGGGTTGTGTATGCTGCCCCAGGCAGGAGTTGCCATAGGTCTGGTTCTAATGATTCAGGCATCTCCGCTTATGCATCAACTTAGTCCTCTGCAAATATTAATGGTAGATAGAATGGTAAATATTGTACTACTTTCTGTCTTTGTAAATGAACTTGTTGGACCGCCTGTTTCCAGATACGCAATTATTAAAGGCAATGAGATGGAGGGTTAAATAATGGAACTAATTGAAATTGTTGATCGAAAATGCTGTGCTGTCAATTTTAAGGCCTCCTCCAAGGATGAAGTTCTTAAGAAAATTTCCGAAATTGCAGTACGCAGTTCCCTTTTGGAAAAAATAGATCAGGAATCTTTATATAAACAGCTTAAAGATAGAGAGGATCAGGGATCTACCGGTTTTGGTGATGGGATTGCCATGCCCCATGCAAGAATAGAGGGTATGGACAAATTCCTTGTTTTTATTATTACATCCAGCAAGGGTGTAGAGTTTGATTCGCTGGACAAGAAAAAAGTTAAACTGATTTTTGTAATTCTTGGGCCTGCAGAGGCTGTACAGGATCATCTGAAAATTCTTGCAACAATTTCGCGTACCCTTGGTAGTTCTGCTGGTGTAAGAAACGAAGTCATGAAAGCACAGACAAATACTGCCCTTTATGAGGCTTTTATTCGCCATTCCCGATTGTCTACCGGGGGAAGTGGTAAAACCAGAAAAATGAAACTACTCTATGTAGTTCTTTATATTGAAGATTTTCTCTATGATATTCTGGAGTTTTTTATAGAGATGGGGATAGACGGCACTACAATCATAGAATCATCAGGCATGGGTGAATATATAAGTAATGTTCCAATGTTTGCAGAGTTTATCGGTTTTATGAAAGAAAATAAAAATAGAAGTAAAACACTTATGACTTTGATTCCCGAAGATAAGATGGACGATATTATTGAGGGCATAGAAGACATTACCGGCGACCTGGACAAAAAACAGGGTGCTATGATAATTGTGACAGATATTAGTTATTTTAAGGGCACAATGAAAATGATGTAGATTGGAAAATGAATAATGGAAAACGAATAATGAAAAATGGTGTATGCAGGGATACTTATGTGTTTCCCATTATATGCTACGCGAATGTATCTACGTTCTCGCCTGTATCTTCCTCTCTGTTGTCAATTTCTTCTGGTTCCGGCTCTTCGGAGTAATTCTCTTCGACAGGAGGTAACTCATCGGTTGGGGGTAATTCTTCTATTGGCGGCAATTCTTCGGTAACCGGTACTTCCTGAACCGGGGGTGGAAATACAGGGTAGTGAACATTTTCCTGTGCTGTAATTGCATCGGACATATTCTTCTCCTTATAATAATTTACTCATTTTATAAGCAAAACGTCAATTTTTTGTTCCGGATAGTTTTTTATGTATGTAATTTATATATAATGATAAACGAAAAATTAATAATTATGTCTGAAGGGCGTAGGCGTTGGGTCTACCAAAAGGAAAAAAATGAGAGATCCGAGAGATAAAAAATTAGCAAAACTACTTGTAAACTATTCATGCAAAATAAAGCCGGGTGAAAGCTGTCTAATACATGCAACAGATACTCCTGTTGAATTTGTTGAGGAACTGGTAAATGCTGTTTATGCTGCAAAGGGTTATCCTGTTGTACAATTTGAAACAGAGAGAATAGAGAGGGCATTACGTACTGGTGGAACTAAGGAAAGTTATAAATTAAAGACAGATATTGAAAAATACCAGATGGAAAAAATGGATGCATTTATTGGTGTCAGAGGTCCTGCTAATCCAAAAGAGATGTCAGATCTTCCAGAGGGTTGTAATGGTCTTTATATGAAAGAGTTTTATAAACCCGTCCATTTTGGTGTCAGAGTTCCTCATACTAAATGGGTTGTTCTTCGTTATCCTACAGAGTCCATGGCCATGCAGGCTAATATGTCGACAATCAATTTTGAGGATTATTATTATAAGGTAACAACCGATGTAGATTACGATAAAATGTCGAAGGCTATGGATAAAGTTGTCGAGTTCATGTCAAAAGCAGATAAGGTCCATATTACCGGTCCTGGAACAGATTTAAAATTTTCAATTAAAAATATAGGTGCAGTTAAGTGCAGTGGTGAGATGAATATTCCCGATGGAGAAGTGTACAGCTGTCCTGTAAAGGATAGTGTTGAAGGGTATATAACTTATAATGCACCGTCCAGCTATCTTGGTTTTACATTTACAGATGTACATCTTGAATTTGAAAAGGGCAGGATAGTAAAAGCTACTTCCAATGACAATGAACGAATAAACAAAATATTTGATACTGATGAAGGTTCCAGATATGTCGGAGAGTTTGCTCTCGGATGTAATCCTGAGATTACTTTTCCAATGGATAACATCCTTTTTGATGAAAAAATTGCAGGATCGTTCCATTTTACACCAGGTGCAGCTTATGATGATGCAGATAATGGGAATAAGAGTGCTGTTCACTGGGATTTAGTATGTATTCAGACCCCTGAATATGGGGGCGGTGAAATTTGGATAGATAATGAGCTTATTCGAAAAGATGGTATTTTTATCCATAAAGATTTCAGAGCACTAAATCAGGAAAATCTCAAAGGTTAAGGTTTAATAAGAGTGGAGCTGATCACAAGAGAACTAAAACTCAGATCACTCCACTTTTCAATATTTATTTCAAGTATGCACAAATTCCCTGTACCCATTCCTATGTGTTTTCCTGTTAATTTTGAAATAAACCCTGAAATTGCTGGATTATGAGCCACTATCATAATTGATTCTAATGAGTTTTTCTGAGTCTTAAGAATATCTATGTATTCAAAAATGGCGGCGGAGTAGAGAAGCTCTGTTTCTGATATTTTAATTATAGCCTCTTTTTCTTTCTTCGATGTCTGAATAATATTTTTTATTATCCCAGTGGTTGAAAATGCTCGTAAAGCAGAGGAAGTAATTATCAGATTGGGCATAAGTCTCTTTTCTATAAGTCTATTTGCAATATTGGTTATTTGCATTTTACCTGTATTATCCAGTGGACGATCATAATCAGTCATATTAGAAAATCTGGATGCTGCATTCCCATGCCTGAGTAATAGTAATTTTTTCATTTATTAAACCTCATTATATCTAAAACAATCTGTCAAATGGTCATTAATAATACCTGCTGCCTGTAAGTGTGCATAGATAATTGTGGAACCAGTAAACTTAAATCCCCGTTTTTTTAAATCCATACTTACTTTATCAGACAAATCTGTTTTTGCAGGAACTTCGGAAAGATAATGCCATGAGTTTTTTACTGTTTTGCCATCTGTAAAACCCCATATGTAATTATTAAAAGAACCATATTCTTTCTGAATTTCCAAAAATAGTTTTGCATTGTTTACAGATGCCCTTACTTTAAGTTTGTTTCTTATAATCCCAGAATCCGAAAGAAGTGCTTGAATTTTTGCCTCATCATACTGAGCAACAATCACAGGATCAAAACCATCATAAGCTTTTCTGTAGTTATCTCTGCGTTTTAGTATTGTCAGCCAGCTTAATCCTGCCTGAGCCCCTTCCAGAATTAAAAATTCAAAATGCCTGTTTTCTTCATGTACCGGGACTCCCCACTCTTTATCATGATAGAGGGTGTATAGCTCATTACCTTCACACCAGCTGCATCTTTTCATAAACATCCTTTTTTAGTTTTAAAATTTAGGTTTTTTGCAATAAAAGAGTAAGATTTATATGTAAATATAAAAAAATACGTAAAAATTGATATTTCCCCTCTTGTAAATTCTATCCCCAGCCCTTAAAATACTCTTTTCCAGTCATTAGACTTAACAATCATAATAAAGAGGAGATTAATATGTCAAGAGAATTAGTTGTAATTGCCCTTGGTGGTAATGCTATTAAACAATCAGGAGAAAGAGGAACAACTGAAGAACAGTTTAAAAATGTTGATACTGCAGCGGAACAAATTGCAAAGATCTCTATGGCTGGTTATAAAATTGTGATAACCCATGGAAACGGACCCCAGGCCGGGGCACTGCTAATTCAGCAGGAAGAAGCTGGTGATCTTGTTCCTGCACAGACATTAACAGCTGTGGGCGCTATGACACAGGGTCAAATTGGCTGGATGTTTCAGAATCGACTTACTTATCATCTTCATAAAATGGGGAAAATGGCTCCTATATGCAGTATTATTACCCAGGTTGAGGTTTCCAGTGATGATCCTGATTTTAAAGATCCCTCTAAACCTGTTGGACCTTTTTATACAGAATCAGATGCAAAGAGATTTGCATCCGAAAGGGGCTGGACAGTAAAAGAGGCTAAGCCTGGTGTGGAAAAAGGCTGGAGAAGGGTAGTTCCATCTCCTGAACCTATTAGCATTGTTGAAGAGGAATCTATTAATGCTCTTTTAGTAGAGCGTGTTATTGTTATTGCAGCTGGTGGCGGTGGTATTCCTGTGGAGAAAGGAAAAGACGGCAGCTGGGTTGGAGTTGATGCTGTAATAGATAAGGACCGTACCGGATTTAAACTGTCCCAGGCTATTAAAGCGGATAAGTTTATGATTCTTACAGATGTAGAAAACGTTTATGTTAATTTTAATAAGCCAGATCAGAAAGCTCTTCAGGAGATCACTCTTGATGAAGCACAGGGTTATCTGGATGAAGGGCAGTTTTTAGCCGGTTCTATGGGGCCAAAAGTGGAAGCATGTATGCGATTTGTAAAATGGAGTGGTAAGGAAGCAATAGTTACTTCTCTGGATAAGGCTCTGGATGCACTGCAGGGTAAAACAGGGACTCGCATAAAAAAATAAAATATTGTAAAGTAGAGCTTGAAAGCCCTGCCTTAAGCGGGTAGGGTTTTTTAAAATTTTGTAAGAGGTAAAGAGATGAATATTTTAGCTCAGGAATTAAATTCCATTCTGGAAGGAAGCATTGTAGATGATCTTATGTCAGATTTTGGCAGACGTTTTTTCTTTCCCAAAGGTATTGTAGCTCAATCTGCTGAAGCAAAAAAGAAAGCCACCAGGTTTAACGCAACCGTAGGTATGGCGACATCTAATGGGAAACCTATGTTTCTTAATAGTGTTAAGGATCAAATTTCTGAGCTATCCGTAGTGGATGTTTTTCCCTATGCACCAACTCCTGGTGTTTTGGAACTCCGAAATAGGTGGCGTCAGGAGATGGATGAAAAAAATCCATCTCTTGCTGGAAAAGAGACCTCTGTCCCTCTTGTTACCAGTGGTTTAACTCATGGTCTTTCTGTTCTGGGTGATATGTTTCTGGATAAAGGAGATTCTATAGTTTTTCCTGATATGTTCTGGGGAAATTACAGGCTTATATTTGAGGGTCGAAATCAGGCTGATATTATTACTTTTCCATTTTTCTCAAATGATGGAGGTATGAATATTCAGGGTTTTGAAAAAGCTTTATCAGATGCACCTGGTGATAAAATTGTTTTTGTATTGAATTTTCCCAATAATCCAACAGGATATACTCCATCCATTACAGATGGGGATAAAATTATTAAAATGTTGTTAAAACTGGCGGAGAATGGCAAGAAAATTCTTGCAATAATGGATGATGCATATTTTGGTCTTTTTTATGAAGAAGAATCTTTGAAAGAATCTCTTTTTGGGAAACTGGCAGATCTTCATGAAAATATTCTGGCTGTTAAAGTAGATGGAGTTACAAAGGAAAATTTTGCATGGGGATTTAGAGTTGGGTTTATTACCTTTGCATCTAAAAATCTTAATGCTGATGCTCTTAGTGCTCTCACAACCAAAACTTCCGGTTCAATCAGAGCTTCAATTTCTAATTCAAATAAAATGGCTCAGAGCCTTGTCTTAAAATCATTTTCTTCTGATACATATCAAAGTGAAAAAGATGCTGGATTTAAAATTCTAAAAGAGAGATATCTAAAGGTTCGTGATTTGGTTAAATCTTTCGATTCCGATTCTCCTTTGAATGCATTGCCTTTTAATTCAGGATATTTTATGACTTTTCTGTATAAGGGTGATTCTGAAAAATTAAGAGTACATTTATTAAATGAATATGGTATTGGTACCATCTCTATTCAGGGAAAGTATCTTAGAATAGCCTATTCAAGTGTAGAGTTGGAAAACCTTGAAGAACTCTATACATTAATAGATCAAGCAGCAAGAGAAATACTATAGAGGAAGAAGGTTATAAGGATGATGGCTTTTACCTAATAGCCTACAGCCTAAACCGCTGATTAAATATGAACGTAAAACTGAAAATATATTTTACGGATAACGATGATAATCAATTCATGGGTATTGGGGTTTACTGGTTGCTTATAGGAATTAAAAAACATGGTTCCATTCGCAAATCAGCGGAAGATATGCACCTTTCTTATGTAAAAGCACTTTCAATGCTTAATAATCTCGAAAAAACTTTTAAAAGAAAAATACTTAATAGAAAAAGGGGTGGTGACAGCCGTGAAGGAACCACCCTGACGGAAACTGGAGAAAAACTAATAAGATTGTATAATAAATATCAGGAAAAGGTTAAATATTATGCTGATTCAGAATTTGTATTTTTCAAGGAAGAATTTAAATTACTCGATTAACTCAAGTTTTTTTAATTCAATCATCAGGCTGTTTTTATTATAAGGTTTTGCAAGATAACCATCACACTGATTTTTGAAGGCTTCCATTATATTTCCTGCATCATCAAGGGCACTTACCATTATTATTTTACAGCCTTTGTTTCCCATAAGATTGAATTCTTTCTCTTTTTCCCGAAATTTTAACAATAGAGTTTGTCCATCCATTTTAGGAAGCATAATATCAAGTAGTACTAAGTCGTAGTTATTTTCACTTTCAACAGATTTATTAAAAAAATCCAAAGCTACTTTACCATCCTTAGCAAGACTGTATTCCTTTACCAGAGGTTTCATAATCATTTCGATCATTTTTCTACTTACTGCATCATCTTCAACAATTAGCACTTTCACTATGGACTCCCTTAAGAATTTAACAAAACATTGATACGAAATACAGGGCCTTCAGCATCAAAATATATTTCCTGACTACTATCAATATTTTCAATATCCTCTTCGTCGTAGTTTACTGCAGGGAATGAGATATTATACTTTTCGTTGTGACCAAGAAGATCTGTCATGAAGTTACCAGCAATAACGTTTAGAATTTCCAGAAGGCAGTCATCGATTTCTGTTGCATGCATCTCATCCCAATCTGTGGAATGAATAGTTTCTACAATAGTTTTTCGGAGATCAATAGGCAGATATGCGATTATATACCCATTTGAAGGTGAAATAATATCAATGTAGAGAATCTGGGTATAAACAAACTCTTCAGGCTTTTCATCAATATGATTGGTATCTATAAAAACCATTTCAGAAAACACAGATTCAATTGCTTTTATCATTGACTTCTTTATTTTTTCTTTTGTCATATATTAATCCTCCTCCATTACCGCTTTCGAGCACTTTCCATTGTTTAATAGTCTATCTAAATGATACATTTCCTGGAGAGTCTCTGTCGCTAAATGATAAAAATAATCCAATTCTATCTTTCTGTAATATTGTAACATTTTTATCATTCCTCCATAAATTCAAGAACTTTTGCTGGACTTAAGGGTTTACCGATTACAGCCAAAACACCTTCTCTTTTTAATCTATCTTTCAAAACTGTATTGTCAAGACTTGAGATTACCACCACAGGTATATCTTTTGTATCATCATTTGATTTAAGTTTTCTGATAAAAGTCTTTCCATCCATTTTAGGCATTTTCAAATCTGTAATAATAAGATCTACTTTTTCCTTATCAAGTATTGTAAGTCCCTGTAATCCATCCTCAGCTTCCAGATAGTTTATATCGAAAAAACCTGCCATTTCTATGCAGCGCTTTATTATCATTCTTGACGTTGCAGAATCATCGGTTATAAGTATTTTCTGATATTTCATATTGCCCCCTCCTTTACGACTAAGAATGGGTCCCCGACACGTTCGTGTCGCCCATTTTATCT
>DAOWEB010000196.1 GCA_030638735.1 Spirochaetaceae bacterium | reverse complement strand
TTTCATCTATCTACTGTTCCCCCTCCGTAATGGAAGGATTTGGTATGTCCGTCCAGGAAGCAGCCGCTACAAATGTGCCTGTTGTCGGCTCCCGGCTGATTCCGTTTGTCAAGGAATACCTTGTTGGGAATAGTGGAGAGATTGTTCAGGATGAAGCTCTGGATGAAGGATCAGTTATCATGGGAGATGGTGCTTTTATGGTCAGGCCGGATTATATTGAGGGGTTCTCCTATTCCCTGGAAAGACTGATCAATGACAGCCAATTGTATGGCAGGATGTCAGAAGCGGCTTTTTCAATCACAATACCCTATTTTACATGGAAAGATATGACGGAAAATTTTTTATCAGAAATAGGTTGGTAGGTATTGTATGAAAAGAGAACTATCAGAAAAGATGGCGGCCGAATTAATCCAATATAGTTGTTTTGACAGTTTATCCGTTGAAAAGATTATTTCCAGCTTTTCAGATGAACAGAATTTATCAAAGTTTGCGCCTGATCCTGTTCTACGGATTGATCCCAGGGACAAAAGCATTGTTCTTTTTAATTCGGCCAGAGCAAAAAGACCTCATGATATTGCATCAATACAGAACACAGATGCTAAGGGAGAAAATAAACCCTGTCCAATTTGTGAGGGAGATACAACCCGCATTTTGGATATAGCTGATCTTAGTCAGGGGTTTACCTTTATTAATAAGAATCTTTTTCCAATATTCTATCCTTCATTCGACGGGGGGGCTGAGGAAGGGGGCAAGTCCGGTAAACCCTATGGTATTCATTTTCTTCAGTGGACCTCTTCTGTTCATGATCATGACTGGCATAATATGGATATTAAAGATTTAATGATTGTAATTACTCGGCTGGCAAAGCTGGAACAGAAACTTCTGTTTCATTCGTCCGGTCTTATGCCCGATTCTGGTCACTGGAATAACCAAAAGAAAACCTCCGGGTTTATCTCTATCATTAAAAATTACGGACGGCAGGTTGGCGGATCTCTTCAGCATGGACATCAGCAGATTGCATTCAGCAATACAATTTCAGGGCAGCAATACAATAACTGGAAATATTTACAGGAAAATCATCAATGCTTTTCGAAGCGTCTACTGGAGAAGACACCGGAAAATTTAATTATCAAAGATTATAAATCTTCTATTTTACTTGTTCCCTACTTTATGAAAAGACCATATAATTGTATACTTGCAGTAAAAGACACATCCAGGCAGTTTATTTCCGAACTGAATGATGGAGAACTTCTATCAATATGTCAGGCATTGTCCGATGTTATGAATCTGTTTTTTGATATTATGCCTAAGATTGGAAAGGAGCCGGCATTTAATATTCTGGTGCATAATGGACCTGGAGCAGGGTTGTACATTGAATTCCTGCCATATACACAGGAAACAGGAGGGTATGAACAGCTTGGTTTATGGGTCTGTCAGGCGGATCCCGCATCTGCAGCAGAATTTATGCGGAGTAATATTAGTTAAAGACAGATAGGAAGAAAGTTATGAGTAGTAAAATAAGTGATGTTGCAAGACTCGCCAGAGTCTCGCTTCCTACTGTTTCCCGTGTTTTGAATAAAAGCAAATATGTTAGTGAAGAATTGAAGAAAAGAGTTCTGAATGCAGTAGCTGTTTTAAACTATGTTCCCGATGACAATGCACGTAGTCTTTCTTCTTACAAGTCAAATACCGTAGGTATTATTGTTCCAGTATTGAATAATAGTATTTCCCGTTTTATTAATTCCTGTTCAACCACTCTTGAGGAATCCGGTTATGATCTGATGATTGGAAAATCGGGAGGGGAGATTAAAAATGAACTGGAACTTATTGATCTGCAGCTTAGTATGCAGGTATCCGGTGTAATCCTTGTTTCTTCACATCATTCAACAAAAACAGCAGAAATACTAATAAAAGAGAAACTTCCTGTTGTTTTTGCATATAATAAAGCACCAGTGTCAGGTGTACATTCAAGGTATTTTGATAATAATAAAGCTGCCTCAACATTAATAGCATCAATACCTGACATAGATAGTAAAAATGTCTATATCCTTTCTGGTTTATCTGATGATACAATATGTAATATCAGAATTGAGGGATTTCTTAAGATACTTGAAAATCACAATAATTATAAAATATTTCAGTGTGACGGTACCCTGGAGGATGGGTATAAGGCAGCAAAAAATATTTTGAATGCAGAAAAACCGGATATTTTAATTTGTCTGAACGATCTTATAGCAATTGGTGCTTTAAGGGCTGCATATGAGACAGGGATAAAAGTTCCGGATGAGATGGAAGTAACCGGATTTGAAGGGACATCCTTTTTTCAAATATCGACTCCAACATTGACAACAGTCATATTCGATGATTATCTTCTTGGCAGAGAGAGTGCTGACTCTATTGTATCTTTGATTAAAGGGAATGAAGAGAAGGAACTTGAAATTTTCGGCTATAAAATTCTGCAGGCGGAAAGCTGCAGGCTGAGTATTTAAATTAGGAGAAAATTCTGGCAACAATAAAAGATGTAGCTAAAGAAGCTGGTGTTTCCACAACAACAGTCTCGCGTGTATTAAATAATAAACCGAATATATCCATTGATGTTCAAAAAAGAGTTAATTCTGCCATTAAGAAACTTAAATACCGTGTTAATCTTAGAGCAAAAAGTCTGGTTCAGAACTCAAGTAATATTATTGGTGTAATTGCAGCAGATATATCTAATCCTCCTATCTCTCTTTTTATTGATGCCCTGAGTGCAAGGTTTCATGAAAAAGGTCTGGGTATACTTCTAGGTAATTCAAGAAATGATATGCACAAGGAATTTGAGTTTATTGACCTGTTTACAGCCAGAAAAGCCAGGGGAATAATTTTTACTGGTGAAAAAATTACAGAAGAACACGTAAAGAAATTTAATAGTTGCAGGATTCCTGTTCTGGTTGTAGATCAGGAACATGAGGGATTGAATTGCCCTGTTATTGTATTTGATAATTACCAGGCTGGTTATGATGTTGTCAAATTGTTAATAAGCCGCGGACACAGGGATATTGGTTTTATTTCATGTCCTTCCGAAGATAAGCATGCAGGATTTCTTAGACAAAAGGGATACCGTGATGCTCTCTCGGATCATGGAATCCTGTTTAATGAGGCTTTGCTGCAGTATGCTGAATTTACAATGAAGTCGGGATATAGGGCCATGGAAAAGATGTTGAAGGATTTTGGGAATATCCCTTCTGTTGTCTTTGGCGCCACTGATAATATTGCAATTGGAGCAATGAAATTTCTTCACCGGAAAAAATATTCTGTTCCGGAAGATATCAGTGTTTTCGGTTTTGATAATATTCCTGTTGCATCTAAATTGATACCGTCTCTTTCCTCTGTGGAACTGGATCATTATGAATGCGGAACATTTGCAGCAGACTTTCTTTTTCAGTTAACTGATCCCCCATTCTCAGGGGGGATTAAAAAGGTTATATTTCGTCATAGGATAATAATTCGTGAATCCTGTCTGTAAATTGAACAGGACTATTTTTCTTTTACTCTTGACAACCCTTTCTCATCGCGTATAATTAAGGAATAAATGTTAAAATTATAACATTCTTATGGAGGGAATATGGCAGATAAACAAGGAAGTGCCTTAGGTATGATAGAAACACGTGGTTTCGCTGCAATGGTTGAAGCAGCAGATGCTATGGTTAAAGCAGCTAAGGTAGATCTAAAGGGACATGAGGAAACAGGTGGGGGTTATGTGACAGCTATTATCAGAGGTGATGTTGCCGCAGTAAGAGCTGCTTTGGATGCCGGAAGCAAGGCTGCAGAGAGAGTGGGAGAAGTTGTTTCTGTTCATCTTATTCCCAGACCGGATGCTGCTGTTGATGCAGGTTTACCGTTGAATGATTCCGGAGCAGAGTAATGAATGAAATTGATCTAAGAACGTACAATTTTATAGACTCTCTTCAGCTTCAGATGGCTTCATATATGTGTACAATATCCAGAGGATATTTTCCTGTTGGCGGTCAGTCCTGTGCAATAGTGGAAATAGCACCTGGTATTGAAATTAACAGACTTACAGATATTGCTCTGAAATCAACAGGGGTCGTTCCTGGTATACAGGTTGTAGAACGGTCTTTTGGTTTGCTTGAAGTTCATTCTGACAGTCAGGGTGATACAAGACAGGCAGGAGAGGCTATTCTAAAAGAGTTGAATCTTACAGAAAAAGACCGGATGAAACCAAAAATAATGACTAGTCAGCTTATTAAAAATATAACTGATTATCATGCTCAACTTATAAACAAAGTTAGATTTGGAAATATGGTCCTTCGGGGTGATACTCTGTTTGTTCTGGAACTGGAACCAGCGGGTTATGCTTTTTATGCTGCAAATGAAGCAGAGAAGGCTGCAAATATTAATATTATTAATGTAACCGGTTATGGTAAGTTTGGAAGGATTTATATAGCAGGACCTGAATCTGAAGTTCTGGTTGCTAAGGAAACAGTTGAATCAAAACTGGCTGATATAACAGGAAGACCTATCTAAGAACAGGTTAATCATTAATTTTATGTAGATACGCGATTTATCGCGCTATAAGGAGAAAAAAATGGCAAATATAGATAACGCCCTTGGAATGATTGAGACAAAGGGTTTTACAGCAATGGTTGAAGCTTCTGATGCAATGGCAAAAGCAGCAAATATAGATTTTGTAGGATCGAAAAAGATTGGTGGTGGATATATAACTGCCATAGTACGTGGAGATGTTGCAGCAGTAAAAGCAGCTCTCGATGCAGGAAGCAGAGCAGCTGAAAGAGTTGGAGAAGTAATATCTGTGCATATTATCCCCAGACCTCATGACAGTGTTGATGCCGTACTTCCTCTTGGTCGAAAGAAGGGTAAAAAATAGATGGTACTTGCAAAAGTTGTGGGATCAGTTGTTTCAACTATTAAAGAACCCCGGCTTGAGGGTATAAAATTTCTATTACTTGAAAAAATAGATGTTAAAACTCTGAAAGGTAAAAAAGATTTTGTAGTTGCAATGGATGCAGTGGGTGCAGGTGAAGGTGAGCTTGTCTTTTTTGTTGGAGGCAGCAGCAGCAGGCAGACTGAAATAACAGCAGGAAAACCCAGTGATGCTACTATAATTGCTATAGTGGATAGTTTTGATATTAGTGGAAAAACAATTTATTCCAAAAGTGGATTAGCCGGAGTGGCAGGCAGAGGGGAAGATAAGTGATATTGGCAAGAGTTCTAGGCAATGTCATTACCTCTGTCAGGGTTGATGGATTAGATGGTCCACGGTATATGATTGTAGCACCATGCACTCCTTCCGGTGAAACTGTTAGTGGTGAATTGGTAGTTCTGGATCTGATTGGTTCTGCTCCCGACGAATTTGTACTTGTAACACAGGGCAGTTCTGTAAGGCAGACAGAGATTACAAAAGATAAACCTGTTGATGCTGTAATTATGGGGATTGTGGATATTGTTGAAGAGGATGGAAAGGTGGTCTTTAAAAAATGAGTGTTGATGTAATTGGGATCCTTGAACTTATCAGTATGGCCGATGGTTTAAATACTCTCGATGCAGTTGTAAAAGAATCTCCTGTAACTATTCTTAAAGCAGAACCAATTAATCCTGGTAAATATTTGATTATGATAACAGGTGATGTTGCTTCAGTTGAAGCTGCCATGGGAATTGGTGTAATTATTGCCGGTACAAGTATAGTTGATCATATTCTTCTTAACAATCTGGATGAGCAGATTATACCTTCCATCAAAAGCTGCAGAGTACCGGAAGAGTGGGATGCTCTTGGTTTACTTGAAACAAGTTCTGTAGCCGCTGCTGTTGAAGCTGCTGATATGGCTGTTAAAGAAGCCGATATTCACATAGTAGGTATATTAACCGGTAATGAGACTGGTGGAAAAGCTCTGGTGAAATTAAACGGAACTATTGGAGATATTAATACTGCTATGAGCAGCGCTGTGGAAATGCTTAGTAATAAAGATCAGTTGTACAGGGATATTATAATCCCTGGACCGCATGTTGATATTGAGGGGTATATTTGTGGAAATTGATGAGAGTGCTATTAGAAATATTGTAACAAATATTCTTAAAGATAATACGAATGGTAATCCGGTTGGTTCCAATAGTCTTGCAACTATTCCCGGAGTTTTTGATGATATCAATAAGGCTATTTATGAGGCAAGTAAGGCTTATAAAATTTTTTCAGAAACATCTTTGGAAATAAGAAGAGCTATGATTAAGGCAATGCGGCAGGTAGCTGAAGATAATGCTGAGCAGTTTGCCCGTCTTGCTGTTGATGAGACAGGAATGGGTCGTTATGAAGATAAAATTAGAAAAAATCAGCTGGCAGGACGAATGACACCTGGAGTTGAAGATCTTCAGCCAATGAGTTTTTCTGATGATCATGGTCTTACTATTACAGAGCGGGCCTCTTATGGGGTTATTGGTGCCATTGCACCAAGTACAAATCCTACAGAAACGATTATTAATAATTCTATCAGTATGGTATCTGCAGGGAATACAGTTGTATTTAATTCTCACCCCGGAGCAAAAAATGTCTCGGTTTTTGCAGTTAAACTCCTTAATGAAGCAATACTTAAAGCAGGTGGACCTGCGAATATAGTTGTTACAGTTAAAGAGCCTACTATTGGGTCGGCAAAAGAGCTTATGAATCATCCTCTTGTAGATCTTCTTACAGTTACAGGTGGTCCTGCAGTTGTTGGTCAGGCTATGCAGTCTACAAAAAAAGTTATTGCTGCAGGTCCCGGGAATCCCCCGACTGTGGTGGATGAAACTGCAAATATTGAAAAAGCTGCAAAAGATATTGTTGCAGGAACAAGTTTCGATAACAATATAGTATGTATCTGTGAAAAAGAGATAATAGTTGTAAGATCTGTTGCGGATCAGCTTAAGACAGAGATGAAGAAGAACGGAGCCTTTGAACTTACTGGTGATCAAATAAAGGCTGTAACCGATCTAGTAATAGACAGGCCTGGTAGAAAAGGTGATGAGGGAGCAATACAAAAAAAGTATGTTGGAAAAGATGCAGGTTATATTGCATCAGCTGCAGGGGTTAATGTACCTGCAGATACGAAAATACTTCTTTGTGAGGTTGATAAATCTCATCCTCTTGTCTGGACTGAGCAGCTTATGCCGGTAATTCCCTTAGTTCGGGTTGATGATGTTGATGAAGCAATTGATTTTGCTGTTGAATGTGAACATGGTTTTCGTCATTCGGCATCAATGCATTCGTTGAATATTGCAAAGCTTTCCAGGATGGCAAGGGTAATAAACACCTCATTATTTGTCAAAAATGGTTCAAACTTTAACGGTATGGGTTTCGGAGGTGCCGGATATACATCTTTTACCATAGCAAGTCCTACTGGAGAAGGGTTTACCAGAGCAAGAACATTTACTCGTGAAAGGCGCTGCGCTATTATTGATCATTTTAGAATAGTGTAGAAAGGATGGAAATGTGAAAATAGGAAGGGTTACAGGTACAGTAGTAAGTACCAGGAAGCTGGAATCTTTGGAAGGTATTAAACTTCTTTTAGTACAGCCCCTTGATGATAATATGGAAAAAAGTGGAAACCCTCTTGTTGCATGTGATACTGTTCAGGCTGGTTCGGGAGACCTTGTAATCTATGAGGGGGGCAGAGAAGCTGCTCTGACACTGGATAACTGGTATAATCCTGCAGATGCTGCAGTTATAGGGATAATTGATCAGATTGATCAGGTTAAACGATGACCCTTGCCAGAGTAACAGGAACAGTAGTTTCTACAGTTAAAGTCGAAGCTCTCGAGGGCTTAAAATTGATGATAGTTCATCCAATCACTCCTGATGGGACGTTGAAAGGCAAGCAGCTGGTTGCTGTAGACAGCCTTCAGTCAGGAATTGGTGATGATGTTCTAATTATTGATGAAGGTGGTTCCGCTGGAATAATGCTTGGAATGTCATCCCAGCCCATAAGAACCGTAATTGCAGCAATTGTAGATAGAGTTGATATAGTAAATGAGGGAAAAAATGTACATTGAGAATAACTACAAAGATAATAACAAAGAAGACAATGTTTCAAGGGTTGCTATTGGATCTGACCATGGAGGATTTGTTTCTAAAGAGATATTAAAAAAATATCTTGAAGTTATTGGTTATAAAATTATTGACCTTGGAACATATTCAAAAGATAGTGTTGATTATCCTGATTTTGCACTTAAGGTAGCCTTAAGTGTAGCAAAAGGAGAATCTGATCGTGGTATTATGATAGATGGTGCCGGAATAGGGTCTTCTATGGTATGTAATAAGGTACGGGGTATACGTGCTGCTTTATGTTACGATATAAGGACTATTGAAAACAGCAGGCTTCATAATAATGCAAATGTTTTAACTCTTGGCGGTCCTTTGCATAGTCCTGAGGATTTATGTGAGATGAGTAAAATATGGCTGCAGACAAGATTTGAAGGCGGCAGACATTGGACAAGAATTAATAAAATGATGGCTGTAGAGCGGGGAGTAAGGTAAAGTTATGGATGAAAAAGAATTAATTGACAGAATTACAAAAGAAATAGTTGAAAAATTGAATGGTAAGAAGGCCATCAGCAGTGTAGCTGTCCCTGTAAATGCAGCGGTTCCGGAGAACAGTAATACTGTTCTTATTCCTTCTGATGTAGCTCAATATATTGATCATACCCTACTTAAACCGGAAGCTACAGCTTCTGAGATTGATACTCTTTGTTCTGAAGCTGGAGAGAATAAATTCTATTCTGTTTGTGTTAATACTACCTGGGTTTCCAGATGTGCAAAAAATCTTCGTGGTACAGGTGTAAAAGTTTGTGCTGTTGTGGGATTTCCTCTGGGGGCAATGAGTGGTCGTGCTAAGGGTTTTGAAACCCGACATGCCATTGAAGAGGGTGCAAGTGAAATAGATATGGTAATGAATATTGGTGCATTAAAATCCAGAGACCTTAAACTGGTAGAAGATGATATACGCTGGGTTAGAAGAGCCTGCGGCCAACTGGTAATTTTAAAGGTTATTATAGAGACAGCACTCCTCACAGATGAGGAAATAGTATTAGCTTCAGAGATTGTAAAAAAAGCAGAAGCAGATTTTGTAAAAACATCTACCGGATTTTCAAAACATGGTGCTACTGTGCAGCATATTGCACTTATGCGTAGAACAGTCGGACCTAAGATGGGTGTTAAAGCAGCTGGCGGTGTAAGAACATTTGACGATGCTGTTGCAATGATAAATGCAGGAGCAACCAGGCTTGGAACCAGCGGTGGAATTAAAATTATAAAGGGCGAGACGATAGAGTCGGGATATTAACAGGAGCAGTAAATGAGAGCAACCATTATAGTTATAGATAGTTTTGGTATAGGTGAGCTTCCGGATGCAGGAAAATATGGAGATACAGGATCAAATACTGCTCTGCATATTTCTGAATCAGTAAAAGGTGATAAGTGGCCTGTTCTTAAAAAACTGGGATTAGGGAATGCTTCAATGCTTCTTGGAAATAAACTAAATGGTTGTGAACCTGTTGATAACCCTGTAGGAAGTTATGGGGCTATGAAGGAAAAATCTCCTGGAAAAGATACAACTACCGGTCACTGGGAACTTGCAGGACTTGAGCTCACAAAGGCCTTTACTACTCTACCTCCGAAGTACCCCTCCTTTCCTGAAAAATTACTACAGGATCTTGTCAGAGAATCTGGAAGAGATGTTATAGGTAACAAAGCTGCTTCAGGAACTGCAATAATAGATGAGCTTGGAGCGGAACATCTGGAAACCGGCAAGCTTATTGTGTATACATCCGGGGATTCTGTTCTTCAGATTGCAGCACATGAGGATATAGTTCCTTTAGACGAATTGTATGATATTTGTGCTAAAGCAAGGGTTTTATGTGATCCTTACACTTTGGGAAGAGTAATTGCCAGACCATTTATCGGAGAACTTGGGAATTTTACCAGAACCAGTGGACGGAAGGACTATTCTATTAAGTATCATGGAGAAAGCCTTTTTGATTATCTTAAGAAAAATGGTGTAAATACTGTAGGTGTTGGTAAAATAGGAGATATCTTTGTAGAAAGAGGTATAAATGATTCTTATCATGATAAGGGAAATACTGCCTGTATAAAGCGAACAGAAGAACTTCTTAGTCAGCCCTCAGAAGGTAATGAGTTTATCTTTGTGAATTATGTAGATACAGATATGAATTTTGGACATAGGAGAGATCCTGTCGGTTACTGTAAGGCAGTAGAAGAGATTGATGCGCATTTGGGCAGATTACTGGATATTTTAGGTGAAGAGGATCTTTTGATTGTTACAGCGGACCATGGTTGTGATCCTGCCTTTAAAGGAACAGATCATACAAGAGAACATGTTCCTCTGCTTGTTTACAGAAAGGGAGCTAAACCCGTAAGCCTTGGTATTAGAGATCAGTTTTCTGATGTTGCTGCTTCTGTATCTGATTTTCTGGGAGCATCCGGGTTTCCAAAGGGTGTATCTTTTCAATATGATTAAAATTTAATAAAAAACTCGCTATTATCTAAAAACTCAATTATAATCACTCTTGGGGGGATCTTAAGAATGAATAGTACTATACTCATTATTGATGATGATCCCTTTAATATTAAAATAATTAGTGCATACCTCCTTGAAAATGGTTATTCGGTTATCAATGCTAGTGATGGAAGATCCGGAATTGAAATGGCCAGGGAAGAAAAACCGGATCTTATACTTCTGGATATTTTAATGCCCAGATTAAATGGATTTGAGACTTGTAAAATTCTCAAAGAAACAGTCGATACAGAGAGAATCCCGGTTATATTTCTAACAGCTCTGGCAGAATCCAGTTCAATAAAAAAGGCCTTTGAAGCGGGGGCAGTTGATTATGTAACCAAACCCATTGAATTTACAGCTCTTCTTGCCAGGATAAAAACACATCTTAGTTTGAGTAAATTGAATGAAAATCTTGAAAAAGAAGTAAATAATAAAACCAGTGAATTAGAGAGTACAAATAAAACTCTTAAGAAACTGTTAGGTGACAGGGAGCTGCTGATTAAAGAAATCTACCATAGAACCAAAAATAATATGCTGGTAATCAGCAGTATGCTTTCACTTCATTCGACCTATGCAGAAAATGCTGATTTTTCCAGAATACTGCGGGAGATAGGAAATAAAATTCAATCAATGGCTCTTGTACATAAAAAATTATACCAATCCAGTGATCTGACAACTGTAGAGTTGAGGGAATATATTAATGATCTTTTTGATTTAATACGATCAAGTTATAATTCCCATTTTGGTAAAATAGAGTTTCAAATAGATCTTGATGAAATTTCTGTTTCCATAGATATGGCTGTATCCTGTGGGATAATAATTAATGAGCTGTTATCTAATTCTTTCAAATATGCATTTCCTGATTATCAAAAAGGGTTAATAATTGTACAATTAAAACTTCTTAAAGAGAATACTATATTTCTTAAAATTGCAGATAATGGAATTGGTGTTCAGGGAGGTATTGATCTGGAAAAAACCGGGTCCCTTGGTATAAGAACTATTATTGGAATTGCAGAAAACCAGCTACTGGGAGATATTGTATTTAAATCTGACGAAGGTTTATCCTGTGAAATAATTTTCCCAAATGATATTTAGTTGGCTTCTTTTCTGACTATTCATTTTCTTCTATATATAGTAAAGCCCCTGAACTAAAATATTGCAGTGTTTAAATCTGACAAAATCTTGTTTCTGAAGGTTTGTGCCGGGAATGGGATACATCGCAAATATATCAACATTCAAAAGATTTGCATGCTGAACTGAAACAGAATATAATAGATATGGATAATGGTTTGAAGTTTCGTTTTTCAGTTCCCAGGAGGATAAAAGTGATTCGTACTGCAGGTAATAAAATCCGCGAGAAAATGATAAAAGGAGATGTTCTGATTGTTGATGATAATCCGGATAATCTACGACTGTTATCCTGGTTATTGTCTAAAAATGGGTACAAAGTCCGACCATCTCCAAGCGGAGCGCTGGCATTAGCCGCAGTTCGATCGACTCCGCCGGATCTGATTCTTCTTGACATCATGATGCCGGACATAGATGGTTACGAGGTCTGCCGGCGTCTAAAGGCTGATGAGAAAACCTGCAATATTCCGATTCTTTTTATAAGCGGTCTTTCCGATGTGACAAATAAGATTAAGGGTTTTAGTGCCGGAGCAGTGGACTATATTACCAAACCATTTCAGCATGAAGAAGTTTTGGCCCGGGTTAATACCCATGTCTCATTATCCAGAATGAACCGGCAGCTTGAAAAAATGGTAATAGAGCGTACCGAAGAGTTGATGGTGGCAAACGAACAACTTAAAATAGAAATTAATGTGCGCACGCTAGCAGAGGCCAGGGAAAAACATCTTAACCAGGTGCTGCGTGCGGTCCGTGATATCAATCAATTGATAGTTCAGGAAAAGGATCAGGAGCAATTGCTCGAAAAAGCATGCACGATTCTTGTGGCAACCCGCTTTTATAGTCATGCCTGGATTATTCTTACAGATGAATCCGGAAAACCTACAACAACGGCCCAGACCGGTCTGGGGGAGGTTTTTTCGGAACTTGTCAGTCGGATTGAGCATGGGAAGCCGCCTTATTGTGTCCTAAAAGCAATAAAGCAGACAGATATTTCATTCATAGAAGATACCGGTTTAACCTGTGACGACTGCCCGATCCATGCACAGTGTCGTGATAGAGGAGCGGCAATTGTTCGATTGGAACACGGCGGGAAGATTTTCGGTTTTTTAACCATTTCCTTTCCCATGGAATCGGTTATAGATGAGGAAGAAAGATCCCTGTTACTGGAGCTTACAGGTGATATCGCTTTTGCCCTTTACGGCTATGAACAGGAAAAAAGAAAGGCGCGGGCCGAAAAATTACTTCGGGAAAGTGAGCAAAAATACAGGGAATTGGCAAATTCTCTGCCTCAGGTTGTTTTTGAAATGGATCTGAAAGGTATCCTCACTTTTGCAAACCGGAATGCCTTTGACATTTTTGGGTATACCCAAAGCGAATTTGATAAGGGCTTAAATGCCTTTAATATGCTGATCACAGAGGATTATGCCAGAGCAAATGAAAATATGGAGAGAGAGTTTACCGGCGATTCTTCTGTGGTTGGTCCGGAATATACCGCATTAAGGAAAGACGGCAGCACTTTTCCGGTTGTTCTGCATGCAACTCCGATTTTTCTAAATAAAAAACCTGTTGGTTTAAGGGGGATCATGATAGATCTCACCGAGCGCAAACGAACAGAGGAAAAGATAAGGGTTTCTCTGGAAGAAAAGAAAGCTCTTCTCAGAGAGCTGTATCACAGAACCAAAAATAATATGCAGGTTATTATTGCCATGCTGAATATTAGTTCGACATCCTTTGATGATAAAAAGGTTATTGAAACTTTCAGCGAAATAAGCAACCGGATACAGTCAATGTCCATGGTTCATGAAAAGCTTTATGAGTCCCAAAATCTTTCGAGTATCAACCTTAAAGAATATATTATAGATCTGTGTACATACCTTAAAGAAAGCTACTATCAAACGGATTGCATTGTCTCCTTTAAGTTCGACCTGGAGGAAGTTTCTGTATTGATCGATGCTGCTGTTCCTCTTGGTTTGATTATTAATGAGTTAGTTTCCAATTCCTTTAAGCATGCCTTTCCGGGAAGGAAAAAGGGAGAGATAAGGATCAATCTTGAGAAGAAGGAGGATTCAACTATTAAAATTGAAATAGCTGATAACGGGATTGGTGCCGGTGATGATTTTACTATTGATAAGCTTGAAACGATTGGTTTACAAACTGTTATTTCTTTGGGGGAGTCCCAGCTTCATGGCAAAATTGAACTGGACACGAGTTCAGGATTCAGATTTATCCTTGAGTTTAAGA